>CAYQKI010000008.1:0-29970 GCA_964418105.1 uncultured Methanotrichaceae archaeon
AGCATCGATGAAATGACAGGGGTACAAGCTCTCGAACGCAAACACCCTGGATTGCAAATGGCAATTTGAAAGCAAAGGTTTTGGCGTTTGTCGAGTACTTCAACCAGACAATGGCAAAGCCATTCAAATGGACATATCGGGGGAGAGCACTTACTGCCTAAAATTAGGCTTATTTAAGCCCAGATGTACTAGAAGCGCACAGAGTACGCACAGAGACGAGCTAACTGCAGAAACGACAGAGCAACTCCGGTTTAGCCACAGGAAATAGCGAAGAGCCATTCAATTCATTGCTCACGAACGGCCACCATCACGCAGGTATCTCTCTATCCTCTCCAGCCCCTCGGCAATATTGTCCAGGGAATTGGCATAGGAGAACCTGATGTAACCCTCCCCGTTTGCACCGAAGTCGATTCCGGGGGTCACGCCCACATGAGCCTTCTCCAGGATGTCGAAGGCCAGCCGGTAGGAGTCTGAACAGAATTTCCGGGCATTGGCGAAGACATAGAAGGCCCCTGTGGGGGGCACAGTTATGCCGAAGCCCATCTCTTTTAGCCGTTTGATCATGAACAGCCGGCGCTCATTGTAGATCCTCTTCATATCCGCCACATCCCCGGCAGAGTCCTGCAGAGCGGCGACGCCCGCCCTCTGGGAGAGGGAGCCGGCGCAGATAAAGAAGTTCTGCTGCATCTTCTGAATGGGCCGGATGAAGCTTTTCGGGGCGATGAGATAGCCCAGACGGTAGCCGGTCATGGCATAGAGCTTGGAAAAGCCGTTCAGGACGAAGGCGCGATCTGTGAACTCCAATATGCTGTGCTCCCTGCCCTCGTACACCAGGCCGTGGTAGATCTCGTCGGATATGATGCGGGCCGATCTGTGCTCTTCGGCCAGAGCGGCAATGGCCTGCATGGCGGAGGCGGAGAGCAGTCCGCCAGTGGGATTGGATGGGGAGTTAATGACAACTGCCGCCGTCCGGTCGTCGAGCCTCCCGGCTACCGCCTCCGGCCGCAGTGCGAATCCATCTTCTTCGTAAACGGCGACCCAGGAGGGCTCCCCCCCAAAAAAGCGTATGAAATTGGGGTAGCAGGCATATCCCGGATCGGATAGTATGACCTCGCTGCCCTCCTCCAGCAATGCCGCGAAGGCCAGCATCATGGCCGGAGAGGTCCCGGAGGTCACCACCACCTGCTCCGGTTCCACAGAGACGCCGTAGGCATCATAGTAGTGCCGACAGATGGCCTGACGCAGGTCCAGGTCCCCCAGGCTGTGGGTGTAGTGGGTCTGCCCGTCATCGAGCGCCCGGCTGGTGGCGGCCTTTACGGAAGCGGGAACCTCGAAGTCCGGCTCGCCCACCTCCAGGTGAATGACGTCGATGCCCCGGCCCTCCATCTCGCGGGCCTTCTCCAGCACCTCCATAACAATGAAGGGGGCGATCTGTTCAGCTCTATTGGCGATCATATCTGCCCATTCATCTGTAGTCTTCTCTGGGCGGGAAAAATGTGTCCACTACAACGCTCTTGTCCAGGGCGACTGCCGTATGAGGCACTGACTGGGCTGCCGAGTAACTGTCACCTGGGCCCAGCTCCCGGCTCTCGCCGTCTACGGTAATGCGAATCCTTCCTGATACCACGTAGCCCGCCTGCTCATGGGAATGGGAATGGCTGGGGATTACAACTCCGCCCTCCAGGTCAAAGCGACAGATCATCAGCCTCTCGCTGCTCACCAGCGTCCGGCGCAAGAGGCCCGGTGCCATCTCTATGGCTCTAGCTTCGGAAAACGGGAAAAACATGTCTATTTGGCCAGGGCTGCCTCGCGGCGGAATTCTGTTTCCGGCTCACCCCGGATGAAGCTGTTTACCATCTCCTTGGCCACTTCATCGGGATACTGCACAGGAGGATGCTTCATGGTATAGGCGGAGATGGACAGCACCGGCCCTCCCATCTTCCTGTCCTTGGCCAGCTTACAGATCCTTATGGCATCGATGCTGCTTCCGGCACTGTTGGGAGAGTCCTCCACAGAGAGGCGCAGCTCGAGGTTTATGGGCACATCTCCGAAGATTCTGCCCTCCATCCTCAGAAAGCAGACCTTATTGTCCTTCTGCCACGGCACATAGTCGGATGGCCCGATGTGAATGTCGTTGGCGTCCAGGGGAACATCCAGTATGGACTGAACGGCCTCGGTCTTGGATATCTTCTTGGACTTTAGCCTCTCCCTGTTGAGCATATTGAGAAAATCGGTATTTCCGCCGATATTGAGCTGATAAGTCCGGTCCATGACGCAGGCCCGGTCCTTGAAGAGCTGGGTGAGAGCCCGGTGGACAATGGTAGCTCCGATTTGGGATTTTATGTCGTCTCCCACAACAGGCACCCCGGCTTTGCTGAACTTTTCGGCCCACTGGGGATTGGAGGCTATGAAGACGGGCATGCAGTTGACAAAGCCCACACCGGCATCCAGCGCCGCCTGGGCATAAAAGGCAGTGGCCTGCTCCGATCCCACGGGCATGTAATTGACCAGGACATCGGCACGGCTCTCCTCCAGCACCCTCCTCACGTCACAGGGCTGCTCATCCGCCAGCACAAACCTCTTGTCCTCGGCGTAATTGAGCATATGCGGCGCAAAGCCGTCCAGCACTGGCCCCATCTTGACCCCCACACCTTTGTGGGGAACCTCTGGATAGAAGACCTTGGTGCAGTTGGGGGGAGCGAATATAGCCTCGGATATATCTCTGCCCACCTTTCGCGCATCTATGTCGAAGGCCGCCACAACGTCGATATCGCCGGCTCTGTAACCACAGATATCATAATGCATGAGTCCTATGCATTCATTTTCATCAGCATGTTTATAATATTCTATTCCCTGAATAAGAGAACTTGCGCAGTTTCCCAAGCCCGCGATTGCCAACCTTATCTTTTTCAACCTCTTTTCCCCTCCTGGGTCAAATGAAGCTAGGAGACGTGATTCGGAGTCGCAGCTTCGTATAAATGCAGGACATATATAACGTTATAGCTTCAATTCCAATAAGGACCTGCATTTTGATATGACCTGCAATTCGCCCGAGCAGCTAGCCTAGTCTTCTACAACCGGTGCCAACAGGGCGGCGAGCAGCGTGGAGAGCTCCTCCTCCATCTTTGCCCGGCCGGCATCGTCATCCTTGTATTCTATGCTATATGTTTTTGGAATATCCCTAAGGTATTTTGAGCCTTGCGGGTGAATGAGCACAGTCTCTTTTCCCAGAGTATGGGCTATCCCCAGGCCGTACATCACAGTAGCATCAGTTCCTGTGAGGTCGGCAATTATCGCTCCCGCATAATTGATGGACAGCCACAGCTCTCGCACTGCAGATCGTCCCGCCCTAATGTCTCCGGCCCGCTCAACTGCCAGGTTTATTCCCTCGATGGCATTGGTGACTGCCTGCTCATTTCCTTGCAGACCAGGATCTTCGGGCAGCAGCAAAAGAAGAGTCCTCGTAATCTCCGGCTGGCCTGCCGTCCCGAATATGGGACGGGTGCGCATGAGCCCCATCATCTGCTGAAATCTCAGAAACTCCGAGTCGATATGATCAGAAGCAATGGCTCGCAAAGACTGCCGGCGATCTGCTGCAGACTGTTTTAATAGGCCTGCCGGAAATTGGATAATAAATGCATCTTCAAAGTGGAACTCCCATCGGGCACTGCTGGCCGCCTGCTGTAGAGAGAGGATCATATCCTGTCTGTGGAAGTAGCTGGCAAGCCTGTTTTCCATACGCATCTGGCCTATTATAAAGAGGCTTTGTTTATCGAGAATAGCCACCATGCTGCAAGGAAGCTGGCTCCTGGCAATGCCCTTCTGCAGATGCCTCTCCTCAGCCAGAAAGTCTACTGGAGCCATGAACTCATCCATCATGCTGTCCACTGCCGCTATCAGCTCCGGCGCCATATCTCCGCTTTTCATTCGGTTTTTTTCGTTTAGCATAGATCACACATCCCTAAGATGCTTCCACATGCGCACGGCATGCCTTCCCGGCCCGTAATAATTTCTGACCAGCTCCCTCTCCCGGTAGCCGGCTCTTCTGTACAGCTCAACAGCCACAGGACTCTCTACAGATGCCTCAAGCCTAACCGCCTGGGCCCCCTGGGCGGCCAGCCTCTCCTCCAGGGCCAGTATCAGCCCTCTGCCGATGCCCATCCTGCGGTAGTCAGGATGCACATCCAGAGTGTAGACGGCTCCGGCCCTGCCGCTGGCATATCCCATGACAAATCCCAGCACCCGTCCTTCCGGCAGGCAGGCTACCAGAGACACAGCATGGCGTATCAGGTAGGAGAACATTCCGGGAGGAAACGCGGCCTCCTCCGGGAAGCAGAGCCCTTCGATCTGCACGATCTGCGGCAGGTCCGCCGGCTCTGCTCTCCGTATCATCATCTCTTCTCGCCGGAGACCTGTCTCAGCACATCTCCATAGGCTCCGAAGACCTCTGGGATGTCGATTGTGCCTATGACGTCCACTATACCGAGGGCGAGAGCAGCCCTCCCCTCTATCACAATGGGAGCTACGGAAACAGGTATGCCCCTGTAAGCGCCGCTGTTCGGGGTGGTGCGGATGCTCTTTCCCGTACGGATGACCTCTTCCAGCACCGGTCCGCTGTAGCTTCTGTCTATGACCCGGCCCTTCTCCACCCGGACACCGGTGGACTTTTGGCTGCGCATGGTGACGGGGAGCCGGACGATCTCATTTATGGCCAGGGCAAGGGGAGCCAGATCATCGGCCCCGGCCCCCTCGGACAAGACAATTCGGGACATACTGAGGATATTGGGCGGCGGTTTAAATAAACTCTGCCCTTCTCGACAGCAGCCTGGCCTGGAAGCCGTGATACTTGGAAAAGCCCTCTGCATCCCTCTGGCTCAATGTCTGGGAGTCGAAGGAGACCATTTCCTGGGAATAGAGCGCATCCGGAGAGCGGCGGCCCACGGAGATGGCACTTCCGCAGTACAGCTTCATCCTGACTGAGCCGTTGACCCTCTTTTGCGACTGGTCAAGGAAGGCGATGAGATCGGCATAGAGCGGATCGTTGACCAGGCCCATGTAGGCCAGCTCCGACCAGGCCTCGTCCACCATGACCTTGAAGCGCAGCTCGGCCCGGGATAAGACCAGACGCTCCAGGTCTCTGTGCGCCGCCAGGAGGATTGTGGCTGCCGGATGCTCGTAGTTCTCGCGTGCCTTCAGCCCCAGCACCCTGTCCTCCACCATATCCGTGCGGCCCACGCCCTGCTCGCCTCCTATCCGGTTGAGCCTTTCGATCAGCTCCATACCTCCCAGAGGCGTGCCGTCCAGAGATATGGGAACGCCTCCCTCGAAGCCAATCTCCACAATGCTTGCCGGCCGGCTGGCTTCGGGCTTCTTCGTCCAGCCGTAGATCTCTTCGGGTGGCTCGAAGTAGGGGTCTTCCAGCTTTCCACCTTCTATGGAGCGTGACCAGATGTTCTCATCTATGGACCAGGGCTTGTCCTTGGTTACAGGAACCTCGATCCCGTGCTCCCGGGCATAATCAATCTCCCACTCGCGAGAGAGGTCCAGCTCCCTCATGGGGGCTATGACCCTGCAGTCTGTTGCCCTGAATATGGCCTCGAAGCGCAGTTGATCGTTGCCGCGGCCTGTGCATCCGTGCGCCAGGTTCTTAATTCCCTTCTCCCTGGCAATATCCACCGTCTTGCTGGCGATGAGCGGCCGGGCGATGGCTGTACCCAGGACGTATCCCTCGTAGGAGCCGTTGGCCTTGATGAGGGGGAATATGTAGTCTTTGACGAACTCCTCTCTCGCATCTATGACGTAGTGCTCGTCCGCCAGTTGCTTTGCTCTCCTGTTTCCGCGCTCGATATCCGACCGCGGCTGGCCGACGTCTACAAGGACGGTGATGATTCTGTCAAATCCATAGCGCTCTTTGAGCAGGGGGATACAGACCGATGTATCCAGGCCACCGGAATAGGCCAGTACAACTTCAGACACTTTGGGTTCACCTTTTTCCCAACAGGTGGCTGGGTTGATTTAACTTTATCTCTCCGTCCAGCGATAACTCTATAACTGCTGCCAAAAAAGGAAAGCATAATGATCCAGCTTATCAAGACAGCCGCGCTGAGCGTGGACTTTGATAGAGATACGAGCGCCATGAAGGCATCGGGCGCTTTAGCACGGGTTGTCCAGCCGGTCTTGCAGATGATCAATCAGAGGCTAGCGGAGGAGAAGCCCGCTCAGGTTAGGCTCAAGGACATTGTGGTCAGCACGTGGCTACCCCCCATTCCCAGCGGCCCGTTTAGCAGGCTGCTGCTAAATGAGGCAAAGGCGGCCATAGGCCGGCCGGTCCCGTCCACCATCTCCATAGAGGTCACCAGGCGCTGCGGGGCAAAATGCGAGCACTGCCTGATCAGAGACGGAGAGGGAGAGCTGTCTCGCGCAGAGGTCTTTGAGGTCATAGATCAGGCCCTGGATATGGGTGCATGCATCATAACATTTACTGAGGGCGATCCACTGCTGCGGGAGGATATATTCGATCTGATCAAGCATGTCGATCCTGAGAAGGCGGTTGTCAACCTCTTCACGCCGGGCCTGGACATGACTGTGGAAAAGGCGGTCAAGCTGAGAGAGGCGGGCCTGTACAATCTGATCATCGGCGTCTACAGCACTGATCCCCAGGAGCACGACCGGGTGAGAGGCGTGCCAGGAGCTTACGGAAAGGCCATTGAGGCCATCAAGACGGCTCTTGAGACGGGGCTTATCGTTACCATGTCCTGCCACATCAAATCCGGCCAGGTCTCCCGCATCCAAGACCTTTATGATCTGGCGCGGGAGCTGGGGGTGCAGGAGCTTTCCATCTGGGAGGGCATGCCGAAGAGCCCTGAGGAGAAGCTGACCCTCCTCGAGAGGGAGCAGATCCTGGACATATACCGGAAGATCAACACCACGCCCGGCGGGCCGCGCCTCTTTGCCAATACCTACTTCGAGGGGCAGATGCTGGGCTGCATGGCCGGCAGAAGGTGGATGCATGTGGCAGTGGACGGCAGAGTGAGAGGATGCCCGTACCTTGCAGACAGTTATGCCAGCGTCAAAGAGGGTGGCCTGAAGAGGGCCTGGAAGGCACTGCGCTCCTCCGGACAGTTCGAGGGATTTCTAAGCCACTGCCCGGCGCAGGACATCTTCCGCTAGACGGATTTCAAATAGCCACCATTATGCTGCTCTTTCGACGCACGGAAAATTATTAGTACAGACATGGGCTTATCTGATCTGAGGTAAGATATGGGTTTGATCAGCAGCCTCAGGGAGAGCCTTGGGAGCTGGATAAGCAGGATCTTTAAAAAGAAGAGGGCCAAGATCGGACTGTACGGCCCGCCTAATGCCGGGAAGACCACTCTCGCCAACCGGATCATTCGTGACTGGAGCGACGGAGAGTCCCTGGGTAACGTCTCTCCCGTTCCCCACGAAACCCGCCGGGCGATGAGAAAAGAGGGCGTGGTCATAAACGCCAACGGCTCAAGCATCGAGCTGGACATAGTCGATACACCTGGCATGGCGACCAAGATCGATTTTAAGGAGTTCATGGCCTTCGGCCTGGACGAGGCGGAGTCCAAGAAGAGGGCTAAAGAAGCCACCGAAGGCGTGATCGAGGCCATAAAATGGCTGGACGACCTGGATGGAGTGCTCCTGGTCATGGACTCCACAGAAGACCCATACACCCAGGTGAATGTGACAGTAATTGGAAACATGGAGGCCAGAAAGCTTCCCCTCCTCATTGTGGCCAATAAGATGGATCTGCCCGACGCCTCGCCGGCCAGGATCAGGGCCGCTTTCCCGCAGCACGCTGTGGTGCAGATCTCCGCCCTGGAGGGATCGAATATTGACAACCTGTATCAGGCGATAGCATCCAACTTCGGGTGATATTGATGAGAGAAGTGCATATGGACCTCATCTCCGGCGAGAAGCTGGAGAAGATGACCTCCATGGAGAAGATCCGGCTCATACTGGATAAGGTCAAGACGGGCAAGATTGTGGTTTTGGAGAGCGGCCTGACCCCCGACGAGGAGGTCCGCCTCATCGAGATGACCATGACCGAGATCAGGGTAGACGAGTTCTCAGGAATTGAAATTGAGAGCTACCCCGCCAAAAAGGAAGGTTCGTTCCTGGATAAGATATTCGGCAGAAGCCTCAAAGGAAGGATGACCGTCATCGGCCCCGCCAATCAGATAAGGACCATTGAGAAAGACAAATACCAGATCAGCACCAAGGTCTCTGTGGGGGACTAGATGCCTCACATCTGCACCCGCTGCAATAACATCTTCGACTCCGGGGAAGACATTTTGAAGGGCTGTCCGTCCTGCGGCTGGAAGAAGTTCATGTACGTAAAAGACAGATCCCGGGAAGACAGGGCAGAGGCGGCAGAGGAGCAGATAATAACCCAGGCTATGGGGGTGAAGAGGCCGCCCAGGAGGGCGGGTGCGGCTGGAGCGGAGAGCAGTCCTGCCGTAGCCGCTCTGGGCATCGCCGACTGTGGCAGATCCAGCGGATCCAGACAGGGCAGAGCTGCAGGGAAGGGGCGCACGGGCAAAGTCTCTTCAGCCGGGACAAAAGAAGCAGCTTTGGTCGAGGCGGCGCCTGTGAAATCGGGGCCCGTTCAGGCGGCTCCGGCCAAAAAAGTGCCTGAAAGAGCGTCGAAACCGGCAAACCGAGGTGATGCCAAGGCCCTGGAGAGCGTCAAGATAATGGGGCCCGGAACCTATGAACTGAATCTGCCCTCCCTGTTTGAGAGGGATGAGCTGATCATGGCGGTCAAAGAAGGGACCTACTTTATAGATCTGACATCCGCCTTCAAAAAGGGGAAAAAGGAATAGCTCTATTTTTCTAATTTTATCTCGATTTGCTTCCAGCCGTCGCTAACCCCACGCAGGGGCTGGGCCATGGCAGCCGCCACATTGCCTATGATCTCCTGCGTAAAGGCATTCAAAGGGATGGTCTTACCGTCCACCTTCATCTCGACATTCATGGCTTTCCACTCTTCAGGCACCGCCGAATATGGCTATGGGCGGAGTGTAGACCGTGGCATTGGCTGAGACGGCTTGAGGCATTGTGATGACTGAGCCGGCCTGGTTAGAGGTATTGGCATTCTTGATCGAGAACATGGGTGTGATGGTTATTGGAGATGATCCTGTGATCGAGGCAGCCGATACATTCAGTTTTGCCTTCTTTCCCAAAGTGCTGAGATCGAGGACATTCTTATCCGTATTGCCTCCCAGGGATGTTGGGGCAATTGTGGGCATGGTGGCTGAAACCTGGGGCAGCACAACCGGCTCCATCTGTGTTTCTGCTTTCCTATTTAGCGTGCTCAAATCCAGGACATCGGCTGCGCTGGCGGAGTAGGCAGCGCAGGCCAGGAGAACTGTGACAACGAAGATTGAGAGAATTAACTTCATATTGGAAACCTCCTTTATTTAAGGGCAGTTAATCATAACCCTGGTTGTTGTACGTGAGCTTTAACCATTTATTCCTTTTGCTTTCGGGACGCCACACTCTCGGGACTGGATGCTATCGGGGGTGCGCACTTTTGGATCCTTCCCATTCCATATTAGTATCGCCGTTTATGGAATTAATCAAGTGCAACAAACGGATGTGAAGCTTTATTGATGAAATACAGACTGCGGGATGAGCGATCTGCCAAAAAAAAAGGTGACTTAGGTCTGCTTCCTAGCAGTCTATTCCGTCGCAGATCGGCTGGATATTATCAGGCACGGGATTTTCATGGAACTTGAGGGTCTTCTCGGCCTCGAATGTTCCTGTGAACATCTCGTGGGCCTTTATGTCCTTGTAGAAGATCTTGTGCCACTTGGCATCAGTTCCCCAGGTGCCGTTGAAGGAGTTCTTGGTCTCCAGGCCGATGAGATGGCTCGGGATATAGATATCGTTGCTGGCAGTCATTAGGTCCTCCACCAGCTTGGTGTCTCTGCCCGCTTGTTGGAGCTCTGAGAGCAGTTTCTCAGGGGTCAAATTGTTCTTGGGCTCGTAGGGTGTGGTAGAGGCGAAGAATCCCTTCTCATCCTTTTCCATCTCATATACAGAGAACATCTCCTGGACTTCAGCGCCTATGCCTCCATAGAATGCCTTTGAGTGCATGTACTTGCCTCCGGTGAGTGGAGTGGAGCCGGAATAGGTCATCTTGGTGGTTTCAAAGAGGTTGAAACCAGCCGCCTGGCTGCCGTTGACTGAGCTGACATTCCTCTTGAGCTTCTCAGGGTCCTGGGAATAGGCATGCTCGGAATCCAGCTCAAGGTCTCCGTCGCCGGCCATGGTGTTGTAGTACTCGAGTGCCAGCTTCTTGTCGATTATCGACGTGCTGACATCGATGATTCCAGTCCCGGATACCTTCTGATTTTCACAAAACTGTTCATACTGCACTGGTGGTACCAGTGGCGGATTAGCCAGCACAGTGCTGCAACCTCCCAGCAGGGCAATTGCCAGCACAAATGCGGCGAGTATTACTCCCTTCATTCTTCTTTTCGCCCCCTTTAATTAAGCGATTAATAAGCCATTCCTCTCATTGAGTGAAATTTGGCTTTGTATTATCTCCTACTTTTATATTATATAAATTTAACCTACAAAACAATCCAGATGTTGTGATCTTCTCTAGGACATGAATCTCTTTTAGAGGATTAAATCTTATTTTGAAAAATAAATCTTAAGATCAACTATTTTAGAGGACGAATTCCCCCAGCGATGGCCGGCATATCCTTAATTACTGCGGAGGGCAGAGTATCTCCGATGCCCTCCTTTCTGGAGCACCCCCTATTGCTCTCTCAGACTGTGGAAAAGCGCCTGTTCCAGTTGGACCTGGCAGCCACTGCCCTGCAGGCATCAAGCCTCATTGTGGTGCCGACAGGCCTTGGCAAGACTGTCATAGCCTTAATGGTGCTCCTGGCCCGGCTTGATAAGGGCAAGGTACTGTTTTTAGCTCCCACCAAACCTCTGGTGGAGCAGCATGCCGTCTTCCTGCAGCGTGTCCTCAAAGACCCGGACGTGGTCTGCATGATGACTGGAGAGAGCCCTCCCGAGAAGAGGGTGGAGGCATGGCAGAGGGGCCGCATCATCGTCTCCACCCCCCAGGTGATCGAAAACGACCTTCTCTCCCGGCGCACGGACCTGCAGACAGTCTCGCTGATCATATTTGATGAGGCGCACCGTGCCGTGGGCAATTACGCCTACGTCTACATCGCCGATCGCTATCATCGCGAAGGCAAAAGCCCCCTGGTGCTGGGCATCACCGCCAGCCCCGGCAGCAGTAGCGAGAAGATCGCCGAGATCTGCACTAACCTCCACATCGAGAGAATTTCCACCCGAACTGAGAATGATCCTGATGTCTCTGCCTTTGTGCACGAGAGGGAGATTGAGTGGGTCAAGCTGGTCGTGCCCGGGGAGATTGTACAGATCAAAGCCGCCCTGGAGGAGCTTCTCAAGAGCAGAATCGACAACCTCAACTTCCTTGGAGTCACTACTGCCAGAGTATCACCCACCTCCACCAGAAAGGAGCTTTTGGGCCTTCAGTCCGCCCTCATGGCCTCGGCAAAGGGCCAGGCCAATCGATCCACCTTTCTGGCCATCTCCCTCCTGGCTGAGATACTCAAGATCTACCATGCCGTGGAGCTGGCCGAGACCCAGGGGCCAAAGGCTCTGGCTGGCTACCTGCAGAGGCTGGAGGCGGAAGCCCTCTCCCGGAGCGGCTCCAAGGCCTCCCGCCGCATAATGCAGGACCCCAAATTTCGCAGGATCGGCCAGGCGCTCAAAGACCTCAAGGCCGAGCATCCCAAGCCTGCGGCAGTGCGCAGGATCCTGCGGGAGCAGATCCGGGCCAAACCCGATTCACTGATCATGGTATTCACCAACTACCGGGATACTGCCAGCTCTCTCTTGGATTTCCTGAAGGCCGATGAAGAGATCCGGGCGGTGCGTTTCGTGGGCCAGTCCAGCCGCGATCGCGACCAGGGCCTCTCCCAGAAGAAGCAGGCGGAGATTTTAGGACAGTTTCGGAAAGGATACTACAATGTGCTCATAGCCACTTCGGTCGGCGAGGAGGGGATCGATATTCCCGCCACGGACCTGGTGCTCTTCTACGAGCCGGTGCCCTCCGAGATCCGCAGCATTCAGAGGAAGGGGCGGACTGGTCGAGCCAGGGCGGGGCGGGTGGTGGTATTGATTGCCAAAGGCACCCGCGATGAGGCTTACTACTGGATATCCGACCGCAAGGAGAAGACCATGAACCGGCAGATGAGGGACCTGAGCAGCCCTGCGGGGCGGGAGAAGCTGGAGGCTTCCACCCATCAGACCCGGATAGCTGAGCAGATGCCGGCAGCCGGCTCATCAAAAGGCTCTGAAGCGGAGAACAGTGGCCTCGATCAGCATATAGATCAGGTGGAACATATAGAGCAGCTCGACGAGCATAGAGATCGAGTGGAGCATAAAGAGCAGCCCGGGCCGGAGGCTGCATCCGGCCCCGCACGGGATGAAAAGGCAGGGCGGGCATGGGTCTACGTGGACCCCAGGGAGAGGGATATGGCCAGGCTGCTGGAGGCGCAGGGGCTGGAGGTGGCCCTGCGCAACCTGGAGGTGGGAGACTATGTTCTCAGCGAGAGAGTAGCGGTGGAGCGAAAGACCGCCCGCGACTTCGTGGACTCGATCATAGACCCGGAGAGAAACCTCTTCCGGCAGATAACCGACTTGAAGAGGACATACGATAGGCCGGTGCTGATACTGGAGGGGCGCGACCTCTATTCTCGCCAGGTCGGCCCGGCCAGCATTCGCGGAGCTCTTGCCTCTATCGCCATCGACTACGGCCTTCCCATCATTCCCACGGAGGACCGGGAGGAGACGGCAGCATTGATAGCCCTTCTGGCCAGGAGAGAGGGCCGGGAGGGGCGGGAGCCGAAGGTGCACGGCCACAAGAGCGCCCGCACACTCAAGGAGCAGCAGGAGTATCTGATATCGGCCATTCCCAGCGTGGGGCCGGCGGTGGCCAGGAACCTGCTCCGGCACTTTGGATCTGTGGAGAGGATCATGACCGCCTCCTCCCAGGAGCTTCAGGCGGTGGAGAAGGTGGGACCTAAGATCGCCGAGCGCATCCGCGAACTGGTGGGGGAGAAATATAAGGGATGAATTATACGTTCCGAATATTTGAAGCGCAGCTCAATGAACGAAATTGAATCCCTCACCTCATGTACAAAACCGTAAAAATTATATTCTTGAGGTCATCGATGGGATAGTTTCCCACATGCCTGTAGACCAGGGTGCTGTTATTGAAGATGAGCAGGGTGGGTGTTCTCTTTACGCCGTATTTTATCATCGTCGCTGGATTGTCGTCGATGCAGACCTTCGCAAATACTATCTTGCCTTTGAAGTCCGCCGCCATCTGGTTGATCTTGGGGTCTATAAGCTCGCAGGGCCGGCAGCCGCGTTCCCAGCAATCGACGACCAGGGGAGAATAGACCTTAAGCGCTCCCGGCAGATTTGCGTCGGTCATGGTTAGCGGCCCTCCGGGAAAGAGGAGCTCCCTGGGGATGGTTGGGGTCTCATTCGCCTGCCGGGTGGAGTTGTTGCGGCTGTCTTCTGCCCAGCCAGGGGAAGAGAGGGCATATCCCAGGATTATAACCGCGGCCAGTGCACCTGCGATGGATAGCCAGGCCCGTCTTCCCTTGAACGCATTCCTCTGATTTTTCATAGTCGCTTCATCTCGCCCTGCACGAATTTGCATCTATGATCTCTGAGAGATGGCGTTAACTCAATAAATAGTTGGCTCCTTGCGAAGAGCCAAATAGTCAAAGCCTTCGTAATGTATTCCGCTCTGTCATGCCACTCTGCCACATCGGCAGCGGACCGAAAGGTATATCAAATAGCCAGTCCCCTTATGAAAGGCTGCATAAGCGTCGCTTCAATTGAGTTTGATGGGATGTTTGTAAAGCAAGGATCGATTCACGGAATCGATGCCAAAGGTAAGTGAAATAAATGGAGAGATACGGAAGCGGAAGCAGAGGCGGCTTCAACAGAGGCCCGAGAGAGATGCACGATGCCACCTGCGCTGAGTGCGGAAAGACATGTCAGGTTCCCTTCAAGCCCGATGGATCCAGGCCGGTTTATTGCAGCGATTGCTATCAGAAGCACAAGCCAGCCAGGGCTCCCAGAAGATATTAATCCTTAGCGGGACTGAGAGCAAGCAGGGTTGGTAAAAGAGCCCTGCGGGATTTATTTTTAGATTATTGTACTTCGTCTCTGTGACTCCTCTTTGCGCTTCCAGTATCTCTGTGGTGGCCGTTCGTGGTTATTGGGGTGTAACCAATGGCTAACGACGTTTTCACCACAGAGGCACAGAGGACACAGAGTACACACAGAGGCGGATGGATACTGCCAAAGGCAGAGTCACTTCAGGCCGCCCATATGAAATAGCGAAGAACCGCTATTATCATTATCATTACCACTACCGCCCTATTTTATGATCCCCAGTGCAATTTCCAGTATCACAACGACCAGGGGGATGATGATTATCAAAGTTATATACAGGAGTTCTTGAGAGCCGAAGGGCCATTCGCACATCTGTCCCATCTTTTCTGAAACCAGGAATATGTCCTTGAGATTGGATACATTCTCATCCGTTGGAGCCCCCTGCGAGCTGTCCATGGCTGCCCTCAACTGGGAGGAGAACAGTTCGATCTTCTCCCTCTTGGTGGATATCATCATCCTGTGGATGCTGTATTGGGGCAGGATGAAGTAGGCGAAGAGGAGCAGGGCGAAGCCAAGAAACCAGAGTATCATCTGCAATGATGAGAATTGGGGCGGCACGATGATGTGAAAGAAGCCCCAAATGACATATACGCCAGCGGCACAGATGGTGAATTTGAAGTAGACAGTGCCGATGGCATGAAAATCGGAGTAGAGGGCATTGAGGCGCAGGGGGAGCAATCCGATTCTATGCACAGCCAGAGCCGTCATGATCAATATGTACAGTCCGGCGGCCTCCAGGTATACGGCAAAGTAGTATCCCAGTTTGAACACAGTAGCGGATACGATGGAGTTGAAGGCGACTGCATGATAATCGATGCCTGCGATGTGCACAAATAGAATAAAGAATGCCGAGAAGATGATCATCCCCCGGTCGCTGAATATCTCAGCCTCCTGCTTTTTGAAGGTCCTTCTCAGCTCCTCCCGGGGAAGGTCCACCACTGCAGCCAGAACCTCTTCAAAGGAACTCACCTTTCGGTAGGCCCAACTGATGATCATCCCCTCCAGGGCGATTATAACTGAAATCATTACAGTCGCATCCAAATGGAGAAGCGATCCCTCAATCAGCCATAAAATCAGAAAAGATGCGGCGAGAAAGGCGGCTGCCAGCAGCGTCCATCCCAGTGGATAGGAGACGGGAATCAGGGATATGAGTCTATGCAGATGCATCTTTCTCACAGGCTCATTTGAATCTGTTGTGTCGGGCTGCATAATATCTCGAAGGTCTGAGCGGATCTGCCTGGATACTCCGGCCATGCACCTTCTGCCAATTCCTGCCGGTCATATCAGAGCTTTTTGAGCACAGATTGCATAGGTTGGCGGGTCATAATATATAATTTTTCCTGAGAAAAGAGAGAAGCCCTCCATATATTATTATATTACATACCTATAATAAATCGAATCTCAATCCGTGCAGGAGTGGCCGCGCAGGCATGGCCTCGATTCCTCATTGAAAAATGAGGCAAAAGTATGGCAAATGGTCCTGCAAAATCCCCTTAATTTCAGTCAGTATCTTTTATTCTAATCTATATTTTGCAAAAGTTTATATTGTTAAAAAAATTCATTATATCTCAGAGTTCTAAATTAGTTATAGGATTGATTGACAATTATTCTAGATAGATATATCGAAAATAATTTCATTTCGCCTATATGAACTCATAAGGAGCGTTGTATATGCCCAAAGAATTTTCCAGAATGGATATAAAGAATGTAAAGCAATTAAGCCAGTTTAAAATCGACTATAGCAAAATAAGGAATTTGGAGTATACGGACAAGAATAATATAGCCCCCCAATCCTTTATGCAGTTTAAATCAGTCGCTGCTCCGGCGGCCATGCAGACTGCAGAGCAGACCCGCCCAGCCTTTCCTGCGAATCTGCGCTACCTGCAGAGCTACTCCACCCTGCATTATCCCAAGGGAAAGGTGCTCATACTGGTCAATAGCAGTGTCTATTCCTCCATCGCGGCTTCCATCTCCCAGTATGTGATGGACCTCGCCTATGAGGGCTACTTCGCGACGGTCTTCACAGTCACTGGCGGCACTCCTGTGGAGATGCGCAATTTCTTGAGGTCAAAGATGCCCATTGTCGGTGCTCTGATGGTGGGAAGCCTCCCTGTGGCCTGGTTTGAGATGACAGACGACTTCCACGGAGCAGCCGAGTTTCCCTGCGACCTGTTCTTCATGGACCTGAACGGCACCTGGAACGACCCGGACAGGGACGGAAAATACAGCGAGCATCCTGCCTCTGTCGATCCGGAGATCTGGGTCGCCCGTCTCTGGACTCCCTCATCCGGGGGTAACGATGCAGCTCTGCTCAATAATTACTTTTCCCGAAATCACAGGTTCCGTAAGGGGCAGTTCGGCTACTGCAACAATGCCCTGGCCTATGTGGATGATGACTGGACCGGCTTTGGCGACTGCGCTCTGGACCTGATGCTCCCGGCGGCAAATGTGGAGGTCATAACCGACCCGGCAACAACCGATGCCGACAGGTACAAGGCCGAGATCAACCAGCACCGAGCCTGGGCACAGGTCTGCGCCCACTCATCGCCGGGCGGCCACTCATTCAAGATTCCGGGGGGCTCCGAATGGGTGCCCAATACCTACCTGCGGGACGTCAATGCTCCCAATGCCTATTTCTACAACCTTTTCGCCTGCAGCAATGCCCTCTTTACGCAGCCTGATTACATGGCGGGCTGGTACATATTCGATAGGCCAGCAGGCTCAGTCTGCAACGGCCTGGCGGCGGTGGGCAGCACCAAATCCGGATCGATGCTCCTCTTCGAGAACTTCTACGGCCCCATGGGTTCAGGCAGCACCATCGGGGAGGCTTACCTGCGCTGGTGGAATGCCCTGGGCCCCTCCCATGACCTGGGGGAGAGGCAGTGGTACTACGGCATGGTGCTGCTGGGAGATCCGACACTCAACTGGTGGAGCGGTGTCGTGCCGACGCCCTGCGATCCTCTCAACGGGGACACCTTCGACCACTTCCCCCGCAGGACGAACTTCCACTGGAATCCCGTCAACCTGAAAGGCGTTGCCGTCACATACAATATCGAGATTGATGCCTTCGGCGCCGTATCCGCAGGAAAGTGGGCGGCTGAGGTGGGCAGGACCATGTTCATATCCGGAGCCCTGGCCGACAACAACTACGAGCAGCTCTTCGTGGGGGCCCAGGCCGGCAGGTGGCGGGTGCGGGCCAGAGTTGGGGGGAGGGTCTGCCCCTGGAGCGACTGGAGCTACTTCAACTTCACAGTCTGAGTCGCCATGGCTGAGTCGGCGTGTTGCTTGAAGGCATAGGCATGAGGCATCCGGCAGGCACCGGCCCTCATGCTTTTATGGCGAGCAGGTGATGGAATTGAGATCAAGCCCCCCTGAATCAGATGATGCTGATCCGGCAGTGATAACCGTCTCCGGAGAGTATTGCTATATCGAAAATCCCTGCACCACCAGGCCCTGTCTGCCGGGCATGGTCTATGCCCTGCGGACAGAGGATAACTACTACTACCTTTCCGTGCAGGGGCATTTGGTATCGGAGAGCCTGTCGTGGAGGGGATTTTCTCCTCAAACCGGCGAGCAGGTGACAGCTTCCGGCCGCTTGAGCCGCCAGGAGGATATATTCGGGAAAAGCTATCAAAAGATTGAGCTGCTGTCTCTTAAGAGGTGTGAAGAGAGAGCTACGTAAGGTCTATTTGGCAGCAGGTTTGATGCCCGCCCTCTCATTTTTTATAATGGGAATCGATCGATCCTATCCTGTGCTCGTACCCCCGCGCCTCCAGCCGCCTCTTCTGCCCATCCCTCTCCATCCACAGCCCCTCCTCCACGACTTCGCCTATAACCGTCAGGTCGCAGGCCCTCCGGGCGTCCTTTAGCCCCTGCGGGCGGAGGGTGAAGAGCAGCTCGAAGTCGCCGCCTGCGCTCATGGCTGTCTGCACCGCTTTCTCCTGGCCCATCATCTCCAACAGGCCACCGGCCAGGGGAATGGCCTCCTCGCGCACGACAAAGCCCACCCCGCTGGCCTGGGAAAGGTCCGCCATGGAGAGGGCCAGGCCGTCGCTGTTGTCCATCATGGCCGTGGCTGCCCGGCTCTTGGCCAGCGCCTGGCCCTCTTTGAGCCGCGGCTCGGGCTCGAGGAGCTTGACGATGAAGGGGCTGTCAATCTTTCCCTGCTGCCAGGCCAAAAGGCCCGCGCCCGCGCCGCCCAGCCGGCCAGTAGTGCAGAGCAGATCTCCGGGACGCGCCCCCCTCCTCCTCAGCACCAGGTCCCTGTCCACATAGCCCAGCGCCGTGCCGGTCAGGGTCAGCTCCTCATGGCTGTCTGTGTCGCCTCCCAGGATGGCCGTCGCATAGTACGACGCGCAATCCCCCAGGCCGGAGAATAGCTCGTCAATAAAGTAAAGGTCGGCCTTGGGCGGCAGCCCCACAGCGATGAGAAGCCCGGCAGGCTCTGCGCCCATGGCTGCGATATCGCTGAGGTTGACGGCCACCGCCATCCAGCCCATCTGCCAGGGATTCATGATATCGGGAAAGTCGGTCCTCTCGTGCAGCATATCCGTGGTGGCCACAAGATAGCGTTCTCCTGCGTCTATGACCGCGCAGTCGTCGTTCTCAACGCCACCCAATATTGCAGATATGCGCCTGATTATCTCCCTCTCCGCTAAAACTCTCCCAGAAGACATTTATGCCCCACTCCGTTGGTGACCTTGATCTTTCCACCTCTTGTCCTCTCCCTCTTGCCCACTCTCAATTGCTCTCCATCTATTGTCATCCGTTAGCACGGTATCATTCCACCGATCGAATCCTGGATCGAAGAGTATAAAGTTTTAGGGCGGCAATAGTTATTCATGCTCAATCACAGAAGAATATTCTCATCTGCCCGCATGGCAGCCATTTTGGCCCTCCTGGCATATTCAATTCTGGCAGGGGCCCCTCTGACCGTCACCTCTGCATCGAGTGCATGGGACGTGCGCCTGGACCCCCATCAGGCCGCGGCAGCAGCCGCAGATGAAGAGGAACTGGCCAATGCAAGCGCGCCTCCGACAACCGTCCTGCAGCAGGCCCTGAACTCTGCCCAGGCTGGAGACAAGATCACATTGGAGAGCGGCCTGTACAACAGCAGCCTCATCATCGGCAAGAGCGTGGACCTGCACGGCCTGGACACAGGCTCCGGAAAGCCGGCCCTGTCTCCGGCAAGCGGGAGGATCATCCTGGCCGCCTCCGGGGCCGTCCTGCACGGCTTTAAGATAGGAGAGCCTGCGGCCGAGGAGGACTGCACTCTGGAGGTGGTACTGCCTGCCACCATCTACGAAAACGACATCTCCGGCAAATCTGCCATCTGCCCGGAGGACGCAGCCTCCTGGAACAGCAGCCTGGCCGTCAGCTACCAGTACAACAGCCGGGTGCAGAGAAGCCGCATGGGCAATTACTGGGCTGACTACAGCGGCCAGGATGCAAATGGCGATGGAATAGGGGACGAGCCTGTGGTATTAAACGAAAAAAATATAGACTATTACCCCCTGATTCAGCCTGTGGAAAGATACGGGATTGAGGGAGAAAAGGAGGCCGGTGCAGAGCTCATCCAGGCCAGTGTAAACCAGTCGTTCACCATATCCCTCCCTGCCAACCCCACCACCGGATACGAATGGTTCGTGGACTACGATAATGCTCTTCTGCGGCAGGACAGCAACGAGTACGAGAGCGCTTCCGGTGCCGCAGGCATTGCCGGCACCTCAGCCGGGGCAGCTTCTGCCGCACCGCGGGTGGGCGCAGGCGGGATATCAGTTTTTGTCTTTACGCCCCTGCAGCCGGGAAAGACCACCATCTACTTCGTCTACAAGAGATCGTGGGAGAATATAGTGGCCGACACCAGAGTCTATAAGGTGGACATCTCTGCCTGAGTGCCTGGCATCAGTGGTTGGCAAGGACGGATGAAGGCGAAGGAGGTGCGATCATGGCCGAAATTGGCAGATTGAGAAAGAACGAGAGCACAGAGATCATAGTGCAGAGGACGGAGTATCGCGGGTCGGTGGGAATCGACATTCGCGAATATGTGACCAGCGACAGATACACAGGCTGGTCCAAAAATGGAATCAGAATTCCCGTGGAAAAGTGGCAGGACTTCAAAGAGATCCTGGATAAAGCGGGCGAAGAAAGTAATTCTGACGGGAATTGAAAGATAATCATTTTGAAGGGCAAAAGCCGCTCTATAGCCCGCGCCTCGGCAGATGCCGGGCAGCCCTGCCGCCGTCCTGCCCCTGCCAGGAAGAATTAAATAGTGACCGCCCTCAATTGCTGGTCATTATAATCCTTAAGGAGATTTCAATTTGGCAAAATCAGACATTCATCCATCGGATCCAAAAGACGGGGGGCCAGCAGCCTCCCCTAAACCGGAGGTCAACATCGGCATGGTGGGCCATGTCGATCACGGCAAAACCACTCTGGTCAAATCCCTCTCCGGCGTCTGGACTGATCAGCACAGCGAGGAGGTCAAGAGAGGCATCTCCATCCGCCTGGGATATGCCGATGCCACCTTCCGCAAGTGTCCGACCTGTCCTGCGCCCGATGCCTACACAGTAAGCGAAAAATGCTCTCACTGCGGAGGCGAGACGGAGATACTGCGCACAGTATCCTTCGTAGACTCTCCTGGGCACGAGACTCTCATGGCCACCATGCTCTGCGGAGCGGCCATCATGGACGGAGCTGTCCTGGTAATATCCGCCAACGAGCCCTGCCCCCAGCCTCAGACCAAAGAGCATCTCATGGCCCTCAATATCACAGGCATAGACAGGATAGTGATAGTGCAGAACAAGATAGACCTCATGTCCAGAGAGCAGGTCATGGAGCACTACCGCCAGATCAAGGAATTTGTGAAGGGCACTGTGGCCGAGAATGCGCCCATTGTGCCCATCTCCGCCCAGCAGAACATCAATGTGGACATGGTCATAGAAGCCATTGAGAACACCATACCCACACCAACCAGGAATGTCGACAAGCCGGCTCTGCTCAAAGTGGCCCGCTCCTTCGACATCAACCGGCCCGGTGCAACTCCCGACAACCTGAAGGGTGGAGTCATCGGCGGTTCTCTCAACCAGGGAATGCTTCGCGTCGGCGATAAGATCGAGATCTGCCCCGGACGGCTGGTCGAATATGAGGGCAGAAAGCAGTGGGTGCCCATCCAGACCAAAGTTGTGACCCTCCTCGCCGGAAAGCAGTCCATGGAGGAGATAACTCCCGGAGGGCTGATAGGTGTCGGCACTCTGCTTGACCCCATCATGACCAAGAGCGATGCCCTGGTGGGCCAGGTAGCAGGAGAGCCGGGCAAGCTTCCTCCGGCAAGGTCGTCTTTTACCATGAATATGCAACTGCTGGAGAGGGTGGTGGGAGTTACCGACGAGTCCAGCGTCGAGCCCATCCACTCCAGTGAGCCCCTCATGCTCAATGTAGGAACGGCCACCACAGTGGGAGTGGTGAGCAGCGCCAGAGAGGGCGGCATAGTTCAGGTGCAACTGAAAAGGCCGGTCTGCGCTGAGAAGGGAGACCGTGTGGCTGTCAGCAGGCGTATAGGAGCCAGGTGGCGCCTGATTGGCGTGGGCACCATAACGGAGTAGCAATTACAGCAATCATTGGCTACAGTCCCGCACCAAGACAGCAGAGCAGCATCATACCATGAAGCATATCGAAGATCCGGATAGCGTTCAGGTCATCCTGGATGCCAACGCCCTGATGACCGCCGAACAGTTTGGGGTGGATATATTCGGAGAGCTATTACGCCTGGGATATGTGAGGTGGCTGGTCCCGGCCAGCGTCATGGGGGAGCTTGAATCCCTTTCCAGGAATGCTGAGAAGGGACGGGACAAGGTCGCCGCCCGGGTGGCTCTGGGTTTGGCGGCGCGCTGCCGCATTTTGGGAGAGGACAGTCTCGATGCCGACCGGGCCATAGAGGAGCTGGCGGAGGAGACGGGTGCAGCCGTCTTTACCAACGACAGGGCTCTGAAGAAAAGGTTATTTAGTAAAGGCATCACCGTAATATACCTGCGCCAGGGTCGATATCTAGAGGCGACGAAGAAGGAGTACTGATGTATAAGAAGATGAAGCTTAAGGGTGTGGCCAGGATTGAGCCTGATCACCTGGGCGATCCCCTCGAATCGGCAGTGGAAAAATCACTGCGCGACAAGTACGAGGCAGTTGTGGACAAGTCGCTCGGAACCATTGTGGCCGTGCTCGGAGCGGATAACATTGGAGAGGGGCATATCCTGGCAGGGGATGGCTCCATTTACTATGAGGTTGACTTTGATGCCCTCGTCTTCAAGCCGGAGATGCAGGAGATAGTAGAGGGCGAGGTTGTTGAGATTGTAAAATTCGGTGCATTTCTCTCCATCGGACCCTTCGACGGCCTTCTGCATGTCAGCCAGATAACCAATGAGTATATATCTTATGATGAAAAGAACGCGCGGCTGGTCAGCAAAGAATCCAACAAGTCACTGGGAGAAGGTGACAGGGTCCGGGCAAGGGTCATTGCCGTGAGCCTAAACGAGAAAGAGCCTCGCGAGAGCAAGATCGGCCTGACCATGAGGCAGACGGGCCTTGGCAAACTGGAATGGCTGCAGGAAGAGACTGCTGCAAAGACGGGCGAAGCAGGCGTTGAGGCAGAGGCGAAATGACAGAGCAGGTATGCAGAGAGTGCCGCAGATTGGTTGAGGGACAGGTCTGCCCCACCTGCAATTCAGCCTCGCTCAGCCGTGATTGGAGCGGGTATGTGGTGATCATCGACCCCAAAGAGTCGATCATCGCGCAAAAGCTGGAGATAACCCTTCCCGGCAAGTATGCTTTGAAGGTGCGTTAGAATTGCGTCTACTCCTTTTGCCAGATGAGCTGCGCTCTTCTCTTAAAGATCCTCTGGGAAGGCTCTACAGGGGAGACGGCCTGGAATGTGTGCAGGCCATGAAGGATGCTCTTGCCTCCGCCGTTAAGATTGCGGCAGTGGGCGACATGACCGCCTTCTATCTCCTCAAAACATCAATTGTACCGGATCTGCTGGTCGTGGACAACAAGACCAAGAGGATGCCGGTATCTGATGATGTGGTCAGAAAGCTTGATCACGATAGCTATAAGAGCGTCCTGGTGCAAAACCCGGCAGCCACTCTCACTGCGGAGCTGATGGACCGCATAAAAGAGTCGCTGCAGGGCAACGAACATATAAAGATCATAGTGGAGGGGGAAGAGGATCTGGCCACGCTTCCGGCCATACTCTATGCGCCGCTGGGCTCCGTTGTGGTCTACGGACAGCCCAATGAGGGAAGCGTATTGGTTCATGTTACTCCTGAAAGGAAGAAGCACATCGAAGAGTTTATAAATAAAATGAGAGCGGAGGAATGATGATGGATATACAGATAATCAAGTCCAAGGACAACCCCCTTCTGAAGAGAAGGGAGATTGAATTTAAGGTCATTTTCGATGAGTCTACACCATCCCGAAAGAGCGTGGTGGAGAGATTGGCGGCAACTGAGAACTCCAAGGTCGGCCTGGTCTACGTGGACAGCCTGAAGACGGAGTTCGGCAAGCGTGAGAGCCTGGGATACGCCAAGATCTACGAGACGGCGGAGAGGGCTAAGGAGATCGAGAGGCCCCATATCATCGAACGCAACACATTCTCCAAACCAGAGGAAGCCAAGCCGGAGGCCAGCTAAATGGCAGCCAAGAAGGGTGCAGCCAAGGGCGAGGTCAAGGGCGTCTCCAGGTTCTACGAGGTTTCCGGCGACTCCATCAAGTCCAAGAAGGCAGTCTGTCCGAGGTGCGGAAACGGAGTCTTTTTGGCAAGCCACGCCGACCGTCAGAGCTGCGGAAAGTGCGGCTACACCGAGTTCAAGAAATAGACTCTTTTTTCCAGGCCCTTTTGCCGGGCCTCTTCTCATTATTTGCAGAGCATCTTTTATTAATACCAGGAAGTACAATTTGAGTATGGTGTTAGTTTGGCTGATTTCGGCGTATCTTCTCTTATAGCCCTGGTGATAGCCTTTGTTATCCTGGCCCAGGCAATAAAGATTGTCAGAGAGTATGAACGGGTGGTTATATTCCGTCTGGGCCGCTTCTCGGGGGTGAAGGGGCCGGGCATATTCTTCATCATCCCGGTCATCGATCGGGTGATACTCATCGACCTACGCGTCTTCACCATCGATGTGGCCAAGCAGGTGGTCATAACCAAGGACAACGTGAGCGTCGAAGTGGATGCAGTCATCTACTACCGGGTGGTCGACCCCTCCCGGGCAGTGATCCAGGTGGAAAATTATAAGCTGGCCACCTCTCTGCTGGCCCAGACGACGCTGCGGGACGTATTGGGGCAGATTGAGCTGGACGACCTGCTCTCCAAGCGCGATGAGCTGAACAAGAAGCTGCAGGAGATCCTCGACCGGCATACAGATCCCTGGGGAATCAAGGTCACTGCCGTGACGCTGAGGGATGTGGCTCTGCCCGAATCCATGAGAAGGGCCATTGCCAAGCAGGCGGAGTCGGAGAGGGAAAAGAGGTCGCGCATCATCCTGGCCGATGGAGAGTTCCAGGCCTCCAAGACCATGACCGACGCCGCCCGGCTCTACGAAGAGGTGCCGGCAGCCCTCAAGCTGCGCGAGCTGCAGACGCTGGTCGACATCGCCAGAGAGAAGACGCTCATTGTGGTGACACCCAGCGGCGACATGGGAACCGGGTCCGTAGCCGGCCTCACCGCCGCTCTGAACCGGGAGCTATCGGATAGAGAGAGCAGCCGCCGGGAGGACGAGAAGAAGGATGCCCTGAGACAGGCGGCATTGGATGCCTTCAAAGCCGGGAGATGAGCTGCTTTGTATGGCGGACGGGCTGGATATCTTCTCCTTTTTCTGATTTTGCTGCTCCTTGCGCCCTCTTCGCAGGGTTTGCCGGGGCAGAATCCCTCCCGTCCGGTGCTGGCGGTGGATATGCAGGGGACGATCACACCAGCCAGCGACGATATCCTGGCTGCAACCCTGGAGGAGGCGGAGGGAGGCGGCTATCAGGCGGTCATGCTGCTGCTGGACACGCCGGGCGGCGGCCTCACCGAGACCCAGGAGATCCTGAAGATGATGGAGCAGTCCAGGCTTCCCGTCATAGGCTATGTCTATCCGGAGGGGGCGACGGCCTGGTCGGCGGGAGCTCTGATTCTCATGGCCTCGGATGTGGCGGCCATGGCACCTCACACCATCATCGGCTCGGCCCAGCCGGTGCAGCTCACGGCCACCGGAGAGTCTAGGCCCATAAACGACAGCAAGACCATCAATGCCATTGTGGCCCTGATCGAGGAGAAGGCCGCCGCCCACGACAGGAATCAGACTGCAGCCGCCCAGTTCGTCACCTCCAATCTCAACCTCAATGCCGAGCAGGCCAGAGAGTTCGGAGTTGTCGAGTACATTGCCCCCACAATCGAGGAGCTTCTCCGGCAGATGGACGGCGCCCAGGCCAAAAATGTCACACTTGAAACGGCTTTCTCAACGGTGGAGCACTTCCAGCCCCCGCTCAATCTGCAGCTTTTAAAGCTCCTCTCCGATCCGACGCTGGCAGGATTGCTTTTGCTGGTGGGCCTGTACGCCCTCGTCTTCGGGCTCTCCAGTCCCGGCATAGGCTCTGAAGCCATTGGCGTGGTGGCCCTGGCGCTGGGGCTGATAGGCATGGGCTACAATGTCAATGTGGGCGCCCTGTTCCTGCTGATCCTCGGCCTGGGCCTGATTTTGGCGGAGCTGCACAGCCACTCCTTTGGCATTTTAGCTGTGGCCGGCCTGATCTGCGTCATCGCGGGCAGCATCCTCTTTGTTCCCACCAGCTTTCCAGACTGGTATGTGCCCGCCGGGTATCAGCGTTCCATGACCATGACCATAGTTCTGCCCTCTCTGATTCTGGGCGTCTTTTTAGCCCTGGCCATCTAC
Organism: uncultured Methanotrichaceae archaeon; assembly: GCA_964418105.1. GTDB lineage: Archaea > Halobacteriota > Methanosarcinia > Methanotrichales > Methanotrichaceae > Methanothrix. The sequence goes on from CAYQKI010000008.1 coordinate 26,199, forward strand.
AAAGTGGCAAAAGCTCGCTTTGCCCCGCCGGTGCTGGGCCGGGTGGAGGGGCAGGAGGCAGTGGCCCTGGACCGCCTTGACCGGGAGGGCTATGTCATCTTCAAGGGAGAATACTGGCTGGCGAGGTCTGATGAGCCGGTGGAGAAGGACGAGAAGGTGCTCGTAGCGGGCAAGGACGGATCTCGCCTGATGGTTAAGAAAAAGAAGGCTGAAGGGTGAGATGAGTCTATGAGAATTATTCTGATCCTGATGACAATCCTGGTGGGAGGGTTGGCGGCATCGAACGCGGGCAGCGCATCACTGGTGAGTCTGGCATATGACGATGGCGTCAATGAAGGAGCATTATGGCTTGGCGGGCAGACCGGCCATGCGGTCATATTCACAGCTCCGGTTGACAACTGGAGCCTATCCCAGGTGAATATATTGGGGATGCTCAATGAAAATGACACATCCGGGACGTTCGCCGTTGAGGTTTGGGATCAGAATTTGGCGTATTCCTGGGATTTGATGCCGGTGAGTCGACGGGCCGGTCAGCACTGGTCTCCAGAAATCCCAATTACATAATGAACTGGAGCGTCGAGAACCACACCCGAAATCAGACCGACTGGATGATTCGGGCCAGCGGCCACTCCCCTGAGCCTGACTGAGGCGGAGGACCCGGACGGCAATCTGGAAAGCGTTACGCTGCTTATGGCTCGATCAAAGCCCAGGTGGGAAGACGTTCCTCTTTGCCTGGACTTTGAGAATTGTGTCGCGTTCTGCTCTCCGCATCTGGAGGGAAGGTATGCACTTTGGGGGCTTATAATATATGCTACGCCGGCTAAGGCGTGCATAATTTTGCCATTTCTCCGTTCATGCAATTCCGGATGCCGCCTATGGGCTGCACCTCTCCCGGCCTTTGGTGTCAATGGACACTCGCTGAGAATGCCCACAACCGTGGCTATAGAGAGCTCAGCCGGATATTCTTCCCTGGCCAAGAGCATGAACGCGACAATCTACATTTATGATAATGAAAGATATTTGTAGTTTGCGGGCTGAGATTGACATTTGATTTCCAGCAATTGATGCGACGCGCACTCATCCAAAAACCTGTTCTGCGCTTCAGACCGCATATTTAAATTAGTCGGAAACTATTGCTTATATCGCATGGTAGACCTCTTCGGCAGAAAGAAGCTGGAGGATCGCATCCTGGATCTGGAGGCGGCACTGGCGAAGGCAGAGGCCGAGCGCGATGATCTCACCCGCACTGTTGATAAGCGCGACGAGAAGATCCGAAAGCTCTCCGGCTCCCTTCAGGAGGCCAATTTGGCCCTGAAGGCGGCGATGCAAAAGGCCGCGGCACCAGCCGCCTCTCCGCGGTCTGAATTGGGGCAGGATGGGCCTGAAGACGGGGAGGCCAGGCCCTCAGGCCGGAGGCTGGAGCCCAGGGAGACGGCCAGGCTCATGGAGAGGCTCTCAGCCATTCGCTCTGCTCGCGAGGATCTGATCACTGCATACCTATCCGGCCCTGTTCCCGCTGATGCGCCGCTGCCCGCCCGTCTCAAGCAGGCAGCGGCTGCCGTCAACTCGCCGCGGGGGCTGATAATCCTGCACTGCCCGGACCTCTTCTCTCTGCTGATAGTCCCGCCATTCCCAGTGGATGAGGGCCGGTTTGAGGAGAATGAGTCATTTTGCCTCGATCCCCTCCGGGAGATACTGGAAACGCCGGTGATGCTGCTCTGCGCCCATGCCGGAGACAGCTTCCTGGGCGTGGCCCTTTCCAGCAGCAGTTTTGAGGAGGAGGAGCTAGTGGAAAGCCCGGTGATAGGCAAGCACTCCAAAGGCGGCTGGAGCCAGAAGAGATTTGAGAGGCTGCGGGATGAGGAGATTAAAAATCATGCCGATCAGGTCCTGGAGGCTCTGGCAGCCCTGACGGAAAAGTACGCACCGGCAGTCAAATACATAGTGCTGGCAGGCGATGACAGTCTCCTCCGCCAGATCGCCCCGGCCGTCAAGCTGCCTGCCGTGAACAGAAGGCTGGCCAGGCATAATGAAAAGGATCTGAAGGCATTGCTGGACGAGGTTTACGGATTTGTCATCTACCGAATCGACTGAAGGCCAGAGAGGGGCCGGGCAGGAAGAGAAAGCTCAGGAAGAGATTGAGCAGCTATCCCGCTCCTGGGACTGGCATGTTCGGCGCAAAGCGGCCTGGGGGCCGGATGCCACGGCGGCGGTGCTGGAGGCCCTCTCCAGGGATGCCAGCCAGTGGGTGAGGGAGGCGGTGGCGGGCAACGAGAGGACCCCCCCGGCAGCGCTGGCCCGGCTGGCGGAGGACAGCTCAGGATATGTGCGGGCAGCGGTGGCCCTTAACTCGCGGGCGGCAGGGGAGATCTTGGAGATGCTGGCCGGCGACGAGATGGTGGACTACGACTCCACTCTCCAGAAGAACCGCTACCTGGTCAAGGAAGCGGTGGCCAAAAGCCAAAGCATAAGCCCTTCAGCGCTGGCCTTCCTGGCAAAGGACAGCGACGAGCATGTGCGGGCCGCGGCGGCAACAAATCCGCTGCTATCACAGGAGTCGATGGCCAGAATGGTCAAGGACGTATTCTGGCAGGTGCGTGACAACATCGCCAAAAACCCCTCCGCTCCGGAGGACCTTCTGATCTACCTCTCCGCCGACAGAATCATGGACGTGCGGGCCACAATTGCCAGTAACCCCCGCGCGCCCGCAGCGGCGCTGGCCGACCTGGCAAAGGACAAGAGCTGGGAGGTCAGGGAGGCCCTGGCCAAAAATATCAGCCTGGATGGCAGCATCCTGGAGGAGCTGGCCGGCCACTGGTCCTGGGTGGTGCGGGCGGCGGTGGCGGGCAATGCCAACACGCCCGCCGGGACGCTGAAGAGGCTGGCGGAGGACCCGGATCAGAGCGTGCAGAAAGCGGCGCGGGGGAGGGTGAGGTGAACTTTAAGTCTTTCTTTGCCTCTGTGTCTCTGCGCCTCTGTGGTTTAGTCAGTAAGTTGCTGAAAATTAAGCCTACTGCTACTGAACAAAACCACAGAGACACAGAGGCACAGAGATGAGATTAACACATGAAAGACATCGCAGATCAAATTTAGCCATAGGAAATAGTGAAGAGCCAACTTCAATTGCCCTTTGCAGTGCGGCCCAATAGTATTAATAATCGCAAGGTAGAGTCGCAGCGTATGAAGACGATTATGATTCTCTTGAGCCTGCTGGCAGCAATATCGCTGGCCGCAGCCTATACACCGGAACAGAATGCCACCATCGAGGGCCTGCGCCTGTCTTTCCAGCTCGGTCAGGGCTATGAAAAGGCATCGCAGGGACAGGATGTGCCGGCCTTCAATGCCCTGGTTGATCAGTGGAATGCCTGGGTGGCCAAAAACTTCGGCAACGACGCCACTCTTCTCATGGAGAGCATGACTGTGCCGGTCAATCTGCAAAAGCCCTACATCTCGTCCAACAACAGCACCGGCGGGATAGTCCATGAGATGGACAGCACTGAAAAGTACAAAACCAACGACGTCAACCAGATGTCCGATTATGCCATAGCAAAGTACGGCGCATCCGAGCAGGGAAAGTCTGTGGGCTCTGACTTCCTGGGCGGAATCTGAGTAGAAGGATAAGCAAATAGACGTTGCGAAATATAGTTCTCGAAGGGCCTCTTCGCCCTTCTCAGATATTTATTACATCGGGAGCGCGGAGGGTCACGAATACCCCGAGGTCCTCAAAAATATCTGCAAGGAGAATGGCTATAAGATTCATGCCATGGAAATT
>CAYQKI010000009.1:0-28073 GCA_964418105.1 uncultured Methanotrichaceae archaeon
AGACGCTGCACATCAAGGCCTACGACTCCTACGGCCTCTCTGAGATGATGGGGCCGGGCGTGGCCTTCGAGTGTCAGGAGCAAAATGGCCTGCACATCTGGGAGGACCACTTCCTGATCGAGATCCTGGACAAGGATGAGAAGCCCTGTGCTCCGGGCGAGCCCGGGGAGCTGGTCATAACCTCGCTCACCAAGGAGGCCATGCCTCTCATCCGCTACCACACCGGAGATGTGACATACATCATGGACGGCAAGTGCAGTTGCGGGCGCACCTGCCGAAAGCTGCACAGGTTCCTGGGGCGGGCAGACGACATGCTCATCGTGCGGGGAATCAACGTCTTCCCCAGCCAAATAGAGGATGTGCTGGTATCTATTCCCGAAATCGGCAACTACTTCCAGGTGGTCGTGGACAGAAAAAAGCACGGCCTGGACGAGATCAGCATCCAGGTGGAGCTCAAGGACGAGGCATTCACCGGGGAGCTGGAAGACCTGGGCAGAATCAGGAAGAAGGTTGAGGAGAAGCTGAAGTCCGTGCTCAATGTGAGAAGCAAGATAGAGCTGGTGGAGAAGGGCTCCATCCCCAGGACGGCCGGCAAATCAAAGAAGGTCGTGGACCTGCGCGACGTCTACTCAAAGGACGAGAAGGCGAAGGCCAGGATCTGAAGGGAAAGGGAAAGATAGACGAAAATGTGAGACGGAAAGATCGTAAGGCAGATACCTGAATTCGATATTGATGGATCTTTGTGGGCGTGAATGCGCTGAGGAGGCTCAGCCGTTCCCCGCCCCATCTGCTTTCAATAAAATTCTCATTCCATCCGATCAGCTTGCTGGACAAACATTTATTAAGGATGAACACCAAAATATAAAGTCTGAAATATGCCATATGTAAAAATATGTCGTGATGCATATGAGTAATGGAGGCGATTGGAAATCATTTTGGGCTACTATCCCTGGAATATTGAAGGGTCTTGCTGCCCTAATAACCGCCATATGTGGCATCTGGTATGTTATCCCAGAACCAGTGATTAATTCTTTTGAAGCTGAGCCTGATAACATCACGATTGGCGATTCGGCAAGGCTTATGTGGAGTGTCTCCAATGCCAGAACCATATCAATAGTACCTGGAGAGTGCCCTAATTATATAGATGGAAATTGTTATGTCTCTCCAATAAAAACCACTAACTATACATTAAAGGTCAAGAATTGGATCAAAGAGAAATCAAAGTCGGTAAGGATCGTAGTTCTGCCCAAGCCGTCTGAAATCATTTTTAAAAAACCGCCTAATATAACTGATATGCGTTGGGATACTGAACTAAATGTTGTTGAGGTATTATTTGATGCGTTTCCTGCCCAATGGGGCGATTGGACGATGTACGTCGATGGCGACGAATGGCCTATGGAAGGTGGAGAAGGAAATGCTATTGTTCGTCCAAACGCTCCAGTAATAAATGCAACTGGACTATTTATTGGAACTGCTCCCTGGGTAGCCAGCTTGACAAAAGTGGATTTCCCGTGCTGCGGAGAGATTCAATTCCTGATTCCTAGCCAAGGATTCACCAATAAATTTCAATATAATCTCATTAAAATTGGATGCAAAACGGTTTCGAAGAAATCTTGTGTGGAGCAGCATATTGAAGAATTTGTCACAGAAACGCCTGTTGATAAGGCAACAATAAGCAATATAACTGATGTGCGTTGGGATACTGAACTAAAAGTTGTTGAGGTATTATTTGATGTGTTTCCTGCCCAATGGGGCGATTGGACGATGTACGTCGATGGCGACGAATGGCCTATGGAAGGTGGAGAAGGAAATGCTATTGTTCGTCCAAACGCTCCAATAATAAATGCGACTGGACTATTTATTGGAACCGCTCCTTGGGTAACCAATCTGACAAGAGTGGATTTCCCTTGCTGCGGAGAGATTCAATTCCTGATTCCAGGCCAAGGATTCACTAACAAATTTCAATATAATCTCATTAATCAGGGATGCAAAACAGTTTCCACGGAGGCATGCGGATTGGCATCTATTGATAAATAACTACAAGCAAAATCGAATCGTATGTGATCACCCAGTCATAAAGGCTTAGGTATTCATAAACCTCCACGTTCTCGATGTAATAAAAAAAGATATTCTGTTTTTTAGCGCCTTCTCCTTCGAGAAAAAATAGAGGCTGCAACGAAAACCAGCCCAGATACTACAAGCAGAACTATAGAGATAGGTGCATAGGGATAATTGCCTTCATGAGATGAAGCAGAAGTAGGAGCTGTCGATTTTAAGCCGGATGATAAATTATTTTCCTTTGCCTGCGCCTTATCCTTCTCCTCATGAGATATGTTCTCCGGCATAAACGATTCTCCTACTATTACCGTATCCATTGGCACCTGAACCTCCCGGTAGTCCCCGGGCCTGGCATATTCATATCTTATGTTCTCCTCCATCCGTTCCTTGCTAATGAAATTGATGCCGTCCCGGGTATAGGCGGTCTTTGTCTCAACTCCAAATGCCGGGGCCGCCAGCAATGCCAGAAGGGCGGAGACGGCAATGATGACCATAAAATATCCGGAACTATTGTAAAAGCAGAAGGTTCCTCTCATTTGGCGACTCCCCCAGATGCAAGGACATTCTGTAATTTAATCTTATGCAATTTACCCCCAGAACCTCTTCGTCCTGGCGTATTCCCTCTCCGCTTTGAGGATATCCCTGTAAAACTCCAGCTCATCCCTCTGCCGCTTGCCCACGACCCTGGCAGCGGTCTCCGGCCCCACCCCCCGGCTGGCCAGGGCGATGGCCGCCGCCTTGCCGTAGCTCAGCACCAAATTGGCGTTTCTGAAGACCCGCTTGGTCCTCTTCCGCTCCTCAGCCGTCTTCTTTTTCTCCGGCTTTTTTACGACGCCTATCTCCTCCTCCTCCCAAGGCTTGAGGGCCGCCACCATGCGTGAGCTGCAGAGGGGACACTCTGGCTGCTCCGGCACCCGCTCCACGGGGCGAAGGCTCTTCCACTTCTTGCAGTTCACGCAGAACAGGAGGACGCGGTCGTTCATGATCCTGTTTTTGAGAAGGTCGATCACCGCGGCATCGGCCTGCTCCGGGGCTGTGACATCCCTCCCGCCGCCCCGCCCGGATGTGCCTATGGGCGACAGCCCGCCGGTGAGGATCTGAATCGACCCATCCCCAATCCTCTCCAGCACCCATCTGGCCCTCCCGATGTCCAGGCGGTCGTGATAGATCTCCCGCAGAGCCTCCCGGTACATGGGTGTGCCCTCGAATACGGCCAGCAATTTTTGCATGCTCACCCTCTGGTAGTCGATGTCCCTGGAGAAGGCGCCGAACTTCCTGGCCACATGCACCATCTTCCAGCGCAGCAGAGTGGTGTTCTTGAGGGTCATCTCCAATATGGGCTCCACGTAGCTTGGGTCCAGCTCACTGATCACTCTGGCGATCTCCTCCGCCAGCAGGGTTTTGGGCAGAGTCAGCTCGATTCTGTAGGGGTCTACCTGCAGAGCCACGCTGCTGCCGAACCTGGCGGAGAGGATGGAGGTGATGACCCGGCCCAGGGTGTCATTGGTCCTGTGGCCGAAGCAGGCGTTGATGACGGCACCCTCCCCGCCGCTCTCTATGACGATGTGGGACTCGTCGGGGACGGCCTGGCTCTTCTCCAGTTGCCGGGCGACGAGGTCTACCAGCTCCACCGCCGCCTCGCCATCCAGAGGGTACTTTCCCTGCAGCATGGCGGCTGCCAGCTCCCGGCGGCTCAGATCTCCCTTTTCTGCATCCGGCTCATCCCTCTTCCGGGGTGGGCCATCGACAGCCGCTTCACCGCCGCCTTCCAGAATCTCTGCAATCTGGCGGCGCATGGCCCCCACCTCCTGGGCCACGGCAAAGGGCACGGGGATCTCCTCGCCGGTCCAACTGGGAATCTCTCCGCTCCTGTGGATGGGGACCACCTTGATCTCATCCTCTCCAATCTCGGTTATCTCCCAGATCTCGCCCTTGGTGACGAATGTGGCCCCCGGCTGGGCGAAGCTTATCACGAATGCCTCGTCCAGAGTTCCCACGGAGCGGCGTCCCACGATATCGTAGACATTGTACCTCTTCTCATCCGGGATCATGGAGAGGTTTTCGATGTAGTACTCGCGGGCCTTGCGGGTCCGCTGCAAGAGGCTTTGCGGCTCGCCCGGCTCCTGCTGCCCGAGCCATACCTGCCGCACCAGCCTGTGCTCCTCCATCTGATTGAGCACGCCGTCCATCTCACCCAGGCTGAGGCTTTTGAAGGGGTAAGCCCGGCGCACAATCTGGTAGGCCTTCTCCCGGTCGATCTCCCCGAAGTCCATCTCCAGGCCCACGATCTGATTGGCCAGGACATCGGCGGGCCTCTCGTGGACCCTTATGGCCTCCAGGTCACCTGACGCCGCCCGGCGGGAGATGGCGCAGGCCTCGGCCACGTCGTCGGCGCAGGTGGCGATTATGGTGCCGGAGGAGACCCGGCCGATCCTGTGTCCGGCCCGGCCCACCCGCTGCAGCAGCCTGGAGACGGCCCGGGGCGAGCTGTACTGAATGACGTGCTCCACGTCGCCGATATCTATTCCCAGCTCCATGGAGGATGTGCAGATCAGACCCTGCAACTGGCCGGACTTGAAGGCCTCCTCCGCCTCCACCCTGGACTCCACAGAGAGGCTGCCGTGGTGCACTCCGATGGGCTCGCCCAGTTGGCGGAAACGGGAGCCCAGCACCTCCGCCGCCTGGCGGGTGTTGACAAAGATGAGGCTCTTCTTCTCCCGGACAGTCTGGCGGATGATGCGGATTTGGGCGGCCAGGTGAGGGTCGCACTCCAGGCTGCCGGCCAGGGCATAGTCCTCTCTGGCCGGGACGGGGCTGATCACAGAAAGCTCGCTCATCCTCTTGACATCGGCCTCGATGATGCGGCAGTGCCTCTTTGAGCCTGCCAGGAGCCTGGAGACCTCCTGGGGCGAGCCGACGGTGGCGGACAGGCCGATCCTCTGAAAGTCTCCGGCCAGCTCCGCCAGCCGCTCCAGCAGTACGGCGAGCTGCGAGCCGCGCTTGGAGGAGGCCATCTCGTGAACTTCGTCGACGACCACCATGCGCACTGTGGATAGGTTTTTTCGCAGGCGCTTTCCGGTGAGCATGATCTGCATGGTTTCAGGGGTGGTGATGAGCAGGTCAGGGGGCCGGAGCGCCTGGCGGCGTCGGTCGGCCTGGCTGGTGTCGCCGTGCCGCACGGCCACAGTGATCTTGAGGCGCTCGCCCCACTCCAGAAAGCGACGCAGCATATCGCGGTTGAGGGCCCGCAGCGGCGTGATGTAGACGGCCCGGATGCCGGAGCGCTCGCCGGTGAGGATCCTGTGGAAGATGGGCAGGCTTGCCGCCTCCGTCTTTCCTGTGCCGGTGGGGGCGATGAGAAGAACATTATCGCCGGAGAGGATGGCGGGGATGGCCTGCTCCTGGGGCAGGGTGGGCTCGCGGATGCCCTCCTCTGCAAGCTTATCACGGATGAGCTGGTGGAGCAGGCCGAAGGCGTTCACAGCAGGGAGATGAAATCATCTATTATATGAAGGCTTGCGGATGAGACGATGGGAGGATCGACAATTAATGAAGTGATTCGGCTCTTCGCTATTTACTGTGCGTAATTAACGCTTCAGTCTCTGTGAGTCCTCTGTGCGCTTCTAGAGATGAAAAATAGCGAAGAACCAAACTGAGGATAGCCACACAAAATAGCGAAGAGCCATAAATTTTAACGAGTGAGGAGAGTAAGCCCCCTTCTGTTCCTTGACGGCATTCAGCTTAGCGCCATACCCGAGCTTGGCTGGACGGCCAGGTTCTCAGCTCTATTCTGGCTTGCACCCACAGGGTTTCGCCGTTTCATCCGCCTCCCGCGCGACCTCAGCCTTGCGGCATCATCGCTTTAACGCGGAGCGGTCTCGTTTCTGTGCCAGAGCCGGAGCTCTCGCCCCACATCCTTGGAGGATGTCTGTGTGTCCAGTGGTGGGGGGACTTTCCACACCGGCCATAATCGGCCAGCGGCAGCCGCCCTTCCTCTCTCGCAAACAATTATTCTCTCCGGCGCAGTTTATAACGCCTTCGCTCTCTATTAGCCGGCTTTTTTCCTCTCTTCAATTCGTTTACGCAAACCTTTATGCCTGAGCATGCCATTCTACCACTCACATGGCCCGAGATCAGAGAGACCACTACTACCGTCTGGCTAAGGAGGAGGGCTACAGAGCCCGCTCCGCCTACAAGCTGCTGCAGATCAATGAGAAGTTTCACATCATCAAGAGGGGGGATGCCGTGGTCGACCTGGGCGCAGCGCCGGGCGGCTGGCTGCAGGTGGCGGCGAAGCTATCCGGAGGCATTGTGGTGGGGGTGGACATCGAGGAGATTCTGCCCATCCCCGGTGTGGTCACGATTCAGGCCGACATCACCGAAGAGAGAACTGTGGAGCTGGTCAAGGATGCACTGGGCGGGGACGCGGATGTGGTGATCTGCGATGCTGCGCCCAATCTGACCGGCGCCTGGGACATGGACCACGCCGTATCCGTCGACCTGGCCCGCTCTGCATTGAAGATGGCCAAAAAGATACTCAAGCCGAAGGGCAACTTTGCCGTCAAGGTCTTTCAGGGAGACCTATTTCTTGACTTTCTGAATGATGTGCGGCGCGAGTTCTCTTCAGTGCAGGCGCATAGCCCTCCCGCCTCGCGAAAAGAGAGCGCCGAGACTTATGTGGTGGCCAAGAAGATGCTCACCGCCCCGGTACGCAAGGGCGACATGCTCGATGTGCAGATTGAGTCGACAGGCAGTTCGGGCGACGGAGTGGCCATGGTGGAAGGCTTCGCGATCATTGTCAGAAAGTCGCAATTAGGGGAGCGGCTGAGGATTAAGATAGACGCCGTAAAGCCCAATTTCGCCTTCGCTGATATTCTGGAGAGAAAGGATTAATAACCTGCCCAAGAAAAGCAGAAGGAAGGGCGATTTCTATGGAAGACAATGCCGTGATCTTCATCGGTGACAAACCAGTGATGAACTATGTTCTTGCCGTGATGACCCAGTTTAACAAACCCATCACATCAGTGACGCTCAAGGCCAGAGGCCGTGCCATATCCAGAGCAGTGGATACTGCCGAGATCATCAGAAACAGATTCATGCCCAATTTGACAGTTAAGAACATCACCATCGGCACAGAGGTCATCCAGAGCGATGACGGCAAATCGGTGAACGTATCTTCGATGGAGATTTTGCTGGAAAAGACGTGAAGATGCGTGCCAGAAAATGAGACCGACAACCTGGGTGTGGTATTCGCCTATCACCAGAGGACCAAGCATCAGAGGCGGGCCATGGCCGCGGGCCCCGGTGGGCTGGACTGGGCCAATCAGCCAGATCCCTTCCGCAGATACGAGGGCGCGCCCCAAATAAGACTGGCATGGCAGGGCTTCTCCAAAGAGGCGCCTGCATCCTCAAATAGATCGTCTATTGCAGCCGCTCTTTCAGTTCCTCTAAACCTGGCCAGCATCTCTCAGCTCTTCTTTGAAAGCCTGGCCCTCTCCGGGAGAAAGGCATTTGCCGGAAGCAGTTGGTCGCTGCGGGTCAATCCCTCCAGCGGCAATCTGCACCCCATAGAAGCCTATCTCATTGCCGGGCCGCTGGCCTGCTATCCAGGAAATGATGCTTTGCAGGAGGATGATCTGCTGAAGGATGATGCCCGGCCAGTGCTGCACAGCTCGCCGGCCCTTTATCACTATGCACCGCAGAACCACTCTCTGGAGCTTTTGGCACTGATCTCCGGGCAGAGCTGGCAGAGGCTTGGCCTTGCCAGGGATACTCTGCTCCTGGCCTTCTCCTCCATCTGCTGGCGGCAGTCCTGGAAGTATGGGGAGAGGGCATTTCGCTACTGCATGCTGGATGCAGGGCATGCCCTGGCGGCAGTGGCTCTGGCCGCAGGCTGCCTGGGCTGGAGGACAATGCTTCAGGACGGCGTGAGCGGCCCTGACCTGGCAGCCCTGATGGGACTGAACCTGCCGGGCAGGCCTCTCTCTGGCAGCGGCGAAGATGAGCATCCGGTGATGCTTCTATCCATATTCACCGGCAGCGAGGCCAACAGCCCCACTGTCAATCCGGAAAGCCTGTCTCAGATAGAGCTTCAACCTCTGCCCTCCCGCGCCAATCATTTGAGCCCTCAGCATATCCACTGGCCTGCCATCGACCTTGTGGAGAAGGCATCTGTAAAGCCGCCTGCTCAGCAGGCCAGTCTGAGCTATCCGTCATCCTCGCACCCATCAGAAAAATGCGGTCCAAGTGCTATTCCAGACCGCTACCGCAGCATTTTGCGCCGGCGGCGCAGCGCCCAGGCCATGGACGCCTCTGTCAGCATGCCTCTCTCAGTCTTCCATTCCATATTGAGGGCTATCATGCCCAAAGCCCCACCCATGCATGCTCTGCCCTGGCAGCCATGCATTCAGCCGGTATTCTTTGTGCACAGGGTGGAGGATCTGGATGCCGGCCTGTACATCCTTTTGCGGGATGGCTCCGGGCGGGATGAGCCGCAGGACAATTGTGAGCAGGAGCCACTGGAAAAGATGTGCAAGCAGAAGCCGGAAAGAGTCAAGAGAGATATGCAGCAGGCCATGCGAGAGGACTATATCTGGCAGAGGCCCTCGCGCATGCCTGAGGATCTCCCCCTCTATCTGCTGGCCCAGGGCGACAGCCGCATCTCTGCAAAAGCTACCTCCTGCCGCCAGGATATAGCCTCGGACGGCTGCTTTGCTGTGGCCATGATCGCCAGATTCTCTGAGCCCCTCAAGAGATCTGGCCCCTGGTTTTATCCGCGTCTATTCTGGGAGTGCGGGGCGATGGGCCAGGCGTTATACCTGGCGGCTGAGGCCGGGGGCTTTCAGGGCTGCGGCATAGGCTGCTTCTTTGACGACATGGTACACGACATGCTGGGCCTCTTTAGCCCTGCATACCAGGATCTGTATCACTTCACAGTGGGGCGGGCGCTGCTCGATCCCAGGATACTGAATCTACCCGCATACGAATGATCCTCTGGAACCAAAAGGATGAAATGGATCTGGCGCAGAGCACAGGGCGATGAACTTGGCGGCAAGAGAGATGCGCACCAGATTCATGATGGCGCTGTGTCTGGCATTCTGCATGGCATTCTGCCTGACGTGTCCAGGGCTGGCGGCTCATGAATCCGGGCCGGTGGGGCCTTACAACGTATCATTTGATATGAATACCACCATGGACTACAGGGTAATTGTGGAAGCAGCAACTCGAGGCGTCACATCAACCGATGTGCCCTTCACCAGGTATAACATGACCGTAGAAAGCACCGATTACTATGCCTGGTTGATGCTGACCAGATATGATATGCCGATGGTCGCCAATATCACCGCCAATGCCTTTATCGTCTACAATGCCCTGCTGAGCGCAGGCGCGGATGAGCCTCAAATGTTCCCGAATGAGGACTATCCGAACATCTCCATAGATGGCAAGCCGGCAGTGCTGGGCAATTTCCGGTTTGACAGGCAGTACCTGGGCCAGGGCAGGTACGAGGAAGGCGATCTAGTGGTCGCTGCTGCCTATTCCCCAGATGCAAAGCTCTATGAAGGCGGCTCCTACTTGGGGACTACCGACTGCCGCATCATATCCACCTATCCCTGGGAGGTCATCAGCTATCTGCTCTATACCCTGCATGTCGAAGTGCCTGAGGAGTCACAGGCAGAGGATGCGGCTGATAGTCCCGAAAACGCATCACAAAATGCGGCGAATCTGACGAACTTGACGGGCGTTGATATCGGGACCATTGAATCAGCATCCCTGAATATGTCCGCAGTTGAATCCAACAGCACAAGAGACAATCTCTAATCTCTCGTCCTCTCCCGTCGCGTGCATTGCCCTGATTGTATTCCAGGCCCTTTTAGATATTTGTTTTCAGCATCAAAAGGTTCATGGAGGTCTCATGTAGATGCTAGGTGAAATCTACATAATAATCAGCCTTTAATATTAAGCTAATAAACAAGTTCTTCGGAGGAATCTCAATCAAATCAATTACGCTGATATTGTCAGTGCTGGCGCTGGGAATGCTGGTCGCAGTAGGCGCCGCCTTTGGTGATCGTGACGGATGGGATGGACAAAATGAATGGGATGGAGATCATGACGGGTGGGACAGGCATGATGGCAGCCATGATACATTTGACGGTCGCGGCGGCGGAAAATATATCGACTGGCTCAATCCGGGCGGATACTATTACACTTCCTGGTATTACCCAACCTACAACTACTACTGGTATCCGGAATATGCCTATACCCCGACATACCCGACATACTACTATACAGCACCTGTAGTAACCCCCCCGGTCACCACACCGACCTATACCACATACTATCCTGACCCGTTAATCTATGATCCCTGGTATGCAACCAATGTCTACGGATGGGGCGGGGTAACATACTACTATACAAGTAGCTGGTCATGGTCCGGTCATGGAGGATTCTTTATCTAAAAACCATTTTTTCATAAAAAATAAAGAAAAACGATTCTATCAGGCCGCGAGCCTGTGCCGCATGCCTTTACTGCGTCTCCGCAGAAGAGCTCTCTGGTGCAGTCTCATCAGAGGAAGGCTGCTCAGCCGGGGACTGTTTTGCCGGCGGAGAGATCAGCTCTGCCTTTACCCTCTCACCGGTATGCTTTTCCACATAGTGAACCTCTTTAAGACCCAGGTGCTGGAGGATCATCTCTGCCAGTCCCCGCCTGATCATGAGCCATTCCTTGTAGTAGGAAAGCTCCCAGGGTGCAGTGATAACAGCCACGTCATCCTTTATCTCGGCCTCCAGTTCCATGCGGGCAAAGGTCTTGATGAGGGCCTTGAGCCTTTCAGTTCTGTCCTCGACACTATCCACGATCCTGTACTCGTAGACCACTGTCTTTCCGGCCAGGGGGTGGTTGGTATCTATGCTCACCTTTCGCCCGATGATGCGGGTGACTGTGCCAGTCTTGTTGTCCAGACCCACGCGCATGCCCGGTACGGGCTTTTTATCCTTGAACCGGTTCAGGGCAACGATCTGAATCTGCTTGGGGTCATGCAGTCCGAAGGCGCTCTCCGGAGGCAGCTCAACCTTGCCTGAAGAGCCGATCTCCTTGCCCATGAGCTCATCTTCAAATCCCTTAACGAGCTGTCCCGCACCTACTACTATGAGATGGGGGCCGTAGGCTATCTCTTCGCTGAATATCCCCTTCTCAGTGGCCACATCCTTGTCTGTGGCTGCTATTACCTGCCCATCAACACTCTCTGTGTAATCGATCCTGATGAAATCTCCATTCTTTACTGTCATCTCTAAATCCATCCTAACTCTAGCGAGCCCAATTATTGTCTGGGGCAGGACATGGCCGAACCTGATTTATACCTTCGCATGGAAAAGGGAAAAAAATTCCTTAAATCAGATACTCGGCTATTTTGTCGGTGAGTGGCTGCTCGCAGTAGAGGCAGCGCAGCAGCACAGGATTTTTGGCCTTGACCAGCATCCTGGATTTGATGGGCTCCTGGGTATTGGAGATGCAGTTGGGATTCTGACAGCGCACCACACCCACGATCTCATCGGGAAGGTCTACATGCCGCTTCTCGATGACCTCATAGTCGCGGATGATGTTTATAGACGCTGCAGGGGCGATGAGCGCGATACGGTTTACTTCTTCCTCCAAAAGCTCCCTGTCTTCCACCTTCACTATGTCTTTTTTGCCGAGCTTGCCGCTCTCTACATTCATGACCACAGATAGCGTGGCATCAGTGGTGCCGGAGATGCCCAGGATCTTGAGGACGTTGAGGGCCTGGCCCCCTGCGATGTGGTCGATCACTGTCCCGTTGTTGATGGGCTTGACGCGAAGCCCCCTCGGATTTACCTTTTTTTCATTTAATTCCACAGTTTAAGCACCTCCTCCGATCAGCATTTTTAAGAGAGCCATTCGCACCGGAACTCCATAAAATGATTGCTGGAAGTAGCGGGCGTGGGCTGTTTCGTCCACCGATGGCTGGATCTCGTCCACTCTGGGCAGGGGATGCATGATGATGAGATGCTCGCGGCAGCCGGCCAGAAATTCTGGTGTGATCCTGTAGCTCCTGGCTACCTTCTTATACTCCACCGGGTCCGGGAACCTTTCGCGCTGGATGCGGGTCATGTAGAGCACATCCACACTGTTGACGACCTCGGCCAGGTCACAGGTTTCGCGAACGGAGGTCCCCTTGCGGGAGAGGTCGGCCTTGATGGACTCCGGCATTCTCAGGCTGGGTGGAGAGACCAGAGTGATATCGGCTCTGTAGAGGGATAGGGCGTAGGCCAGGGAGTGTACCGTCCTGCCGTATTTCAGGTCGCCCACCAGGGCGATCTTCAGGTTGTCGAGGCTGCTCTCCTTCTTAATGGTGTACAGGTCGAGGAGGGTCTGGGTGGGGTGGTGTCCGGCTCCGTCTCCGGCATTGATCACGGGAACGGGCGAGAACTGGGTGGCCAGGCGGGCCGAGCCCTCTTTGGGGTGGCGGATGACCATGGCATCGGCATAGCCGCCTATGACCCGCACTGTGTCTGCCAGAGACTCGCCCTTGGAGATGGATGAGCCCTCTGCCGGGCCCAGGTTGATGACGCTGCCGCCCAGGCGCTTCATGGCCGTCTCAAAGGACATGCGCGTTCTGGTGGAGGGCTCGAAGAAGAGCAGCGCCAGGATCTTGCCGGCCATCATATCGCTCTTCTCGCCCCGCGCATAAGGCTCCAGGGAGGCGGCCAGATCGAGGACCGAGTCGATCTCCTCCCGGGAGAACTCTCGCATGGAGAGCACATGTCTCTTCATGAACATGATAAGCAATCTAAATTTATGGGATAATAAGGCTTCCACATGTATTGTATGAATCACTGCCTTTGAGGTGCAGACTTTTCAGAACGGCCGGATTTTTGCCCTTCCATCCCGCCCAACCTCTTAAATACAAGCTCCGCAATCATCCTGCCGATGCCGGGCCGAAAAGCGATGCTGATTTTTCTTTTCCTTTTACTCTCTGCAAGCCTCGCAGCCGCAGAAATGCCGGCTTCATTCTACCAGGCATTAGGTGGCATGAAGACCGAAGATACCCTTTGTGTCAAGAATTACGATGCGGGCGCGAGTGTAACCGAGTCCTACAGGGACTTTGAGCACCTGGACAAAGAGACCCAGGCGATCAGCCGCTCCTTCAACACCTCGACGGCCGGCGACGATAATTCCCGGGGCAATGCCTCTTTGGAAGTCAGCATAAATTCGAACGTCATCGGAAAGGCCCACATCGCCTGGCAGTCCAAAGAGCTGATGGCGGGCGTGAAGGGGCGACACACCACCTACAGCCGGTCTACTGACGACATGACGGGAGCCTTTGATGTAGAAAAGATCATCGTCCTGTGGTCCAACAGCAGCCTGAGGTCGGTCAGCCTGGACTGGCTGCCCTGCTCGTAATAAGAATTGAATGCAAACTGCCACAGCGGCATGATGTCGCCTGCATAGTCCCCTGACTGCACACTATCAACGGCAGCCAGTTCTGGCTGCATTTTGCAGGCTGAATTATAAAACCTGGCAACTCGCCCTTCATCGCCTTCAATCAGGGCTATTACTGCCTGTCCTCCATCTGCATCATCGTTATAGACTTCAAAACCCCTCAGTGCCAGGCGCATGGCCATCTCGGTGAGAAAAGGCCGGTAGCCCACGCTATGCACCCTGCTCCCTCTAATCTCAACCTTCATTCTCTCGAAAGAATCAAATCCTTGTACATCTTTAACCGTCGGGAAGGAATGCTCATGAAGGTTCTCGTCAGCGATTCATTAGCCGAAGAAGGCGTAAAGAGGCTTCAGTCAGGAGCCGAGGTCGATGTCATCACCAATCTCACCCCTGAGGAGCTCATAGAGAAGATCAAGGAATACGATGCGCTGGTCATCAGGAGTGGCACCAAGGTCACCGCCGATGTCATCAATGCCGCAGACCGGCTCAAGGTCATAGGCCGGGCAGGAGTGGGCATAGACAACGTTGACGTCGAGGCCGCAACCAAAAAAGGCATCATAGTGCTCAATACCCCCGGCGGAAACACCATCTCTGCTGCCGAGCACACCATCGCCATGATGCTGGCCCTGGCCAGAAACATCCCCCAGGCCAATGCGGCACTGCACAAGGGCGAATGGAACCGAAAGAAGTACACCGGCGTCGAATTCTTCAACAAGACCCTGGGCGTTGTGGGCCTGGGCCGGGTGGGCGCCGAGGTTGCTGCACGAATGAAGTCCTTCGGCATGCAGATCTTGGCCTACGATCCCTTTGTGACTGAAGAGAGGGCCAAGCAGATGGGAATCACCCTGGCCGACCTGGAGACGGTTCTGCGCGGCGGAGACTTCATCACCGTTCATACCCCGCTCACCAACGAAACCCGAAACCTCATAGACGATGATGAGTTCAATATCATGAAGCCTGGCGTGCGTATCGTCAACTGCGCCCGGGGCGGAATCATCAACGAGGCTGCTCTCGCCAAAGCTGTGGCAGAGGGAAAGGTGGCAGGAGCTGCTGTGGATGTGTTTACCAAGGAGCCGCCCACCGGAAATCCACTGATCGGAATTGAAAAGATCATCACCACACCTCATCTGGGAGCCTCAACCGCAGAGGCCCAGGTCAATGTGGCCCTGGCCGTGGCCGACCAGATACTGGCCATTGCCCGCGGGGGCCTGCCCACCAATGCCATCAACATGCCTGCCATCTCGCCTGAGACCCTGGCAGTCATGCAGCCCTTCATGAGCCTGGCTGAGAAGATGGGCTCCCTGGCGGGACAGCTCGTAGGCAGCGGCTTTGACACCCTGGAGCTGATCTACAGCGGAACCGTGGCAGAAAAGGACATCCGGCCTGTGACCATCTCTGCCATCAAGGGCCTCTTGAGCTGCGTGATGGGCGAGGGAGCTGTCAGCTTCGTCAATGCCCAGAGGACGCTCAAAGAGATGGGAGTCAAGCTCCTGGAGAGCAAGACGGAGTCTGCCAACGGCTACAGCAATGCCATCACCCTCAAGCTCACCAAGGGCGGCGTGGCGACATTCATGCAGGGAACGGTTTCTGGCAGCAAGGAAAAGCGCATCGTCCAGCTCAACGAGTACCACACCTACATCCCCTCCGAGGGTGACATGGTCATAGCCATCATCGAGGACCGGCCCAATATCATCGGCCCCTGCTGCGTGGTCCTGGGCGAGGGCTCAATCAACATCGGAGCGATGCACGTGGGCCGCATAGCAGCAGGCATGCCCCAGCTCATGGTGCTCAGTGTGGACCATATGGCACCCGAGGATATCATGAAGAGGCTGTGCTCCGTTCCCGGCGTCAAGAGCGCCAAGATGGTGGAGCTGTAGTGAATATCAAAAAAAGATTAAACAGGGAGATGCCCGAGCAGACTGTTCCTGCTCTCTCGCACCCATCCATTTTTTTCGTCTGCTACATTGCCTGTAATATTTAATAGCTGCTCACCATGCCAGAAACTCCAACCTATTTTGAATCACAAGCCAATTTCCTGTGGGCTTGATTTGAGCTATTGCCTTTCAATGCTATTCACCTCTGTGTCTCTGTGCCTCTGTGGTTTTGTTCAGTAGCATTAGGCTTAATTGTCGGCGACTTTCGAACTAAACCACAGAGGCTCAGAGGCATAGAGATAAAGAACCACTTCACCATCCTCATAACCAAAATCGCAGTCATGAGCCGAAGACCGAAACACATAATTTCAAAGAGCCCAGAGTTTGAGTGAGAAGGTGAGACGATTCTCTACAGAAGGATGAAGGAGGTTGCAGCGTACTTTGGGAGATAACAGAAATTCATATATACTATAATTGATATATATGATAGAAATGTTTTGGAGTTGGGAATATGCTTGCCAGAAATTATTTTGTACACCTTTCTGAAATTGCGGGACAGCCTCCGATGTTGACATATGAGAACGCAGCCTTGATCAGGCAGTTTGCTCTAAAGGGACTGAAGATAACTGCATCTTCTGCGATTGCAGGCGCAAGCGAAATGGCTTTGGATGTGGAGGCAAAAGCGCGATCTGGCGAACAGGCTACTTTTATGCTCCTGCCGAAGGATTTTCCAGGAGGCATTAAGTCGCCTCATGTGCATTACAATGGAGACATATATCTGCTCAAAAAAGAGGATTGGAAAGCCTTTTCAGGAAAAATCATTGAGGATTTCAGAGCCAGGCTGGCAACTGCCAAGAATATCAGCTATGATGAGCTGATGAGACTTACAGACGTAATGCAGGATATAATTTGAAGCCTAATGACGATTCCGAACATCTCAAATGCACACTGGCCATTACCCTGAAGTGCAATTTGGCCTGCGATTACTGCTATATTCAAAAAGACGGCTCGAAGATGTCTCTCTCCACGGCAAAGAAAGCCGTGGATTTCATCTTCGAATATTTTTGGGCCAACCGCAAGATAGACATAAACTTCTTTGGCGGAGAGCCCCTGCTAGAGTTTGATCTGGTAAAACAGATAACGGATATGATTCAGACTCATCCGTCATTTGATAGAGATCGCATTGTCATATCTGTGGTGTCCAATGGTACTATACTCACCGAAGAGATAGTTGATTTTTTAATCGAGAAAAAAGTGGTATTATGCATAAGCTGTGACGGCCCGGAGAAGGTGCAGGACAGATTCAGGCATTTTCCGGATGGTACGGGAAGCTCTGCCATAGTCGAGAGAAATATCAGGAAAGCACTGAGCATATTTCCAATGACACCCATAAATGCAGTCTATTCCCCGGAGACCGTTCAGCAATTGCCTGAGGTTGTGGACTATCTGGCAGCACTGGGGGCCAGAAGCATCTATCTCAATCCCAATATTTCTGCCCGGTGGACGGAGAAGGAAATGGAGCAGATTCCCCTGATTTACCATGCCGTGGGGGAGAAATACATTGAATTTTATAATAAAAATGAGCCCAGATACATCTCATTAATCGACGGCAAGATTGCGGTGATACTGCGGGGAGGATACAGGCCTATGGAGAGATGCCGGATGGGAAAAGGAGAGTTTGCTTTCGGGCCATCGGGAAATGTCTATCCCTGCGAGAGGCTCATTGGATCTGACGACGGAATGGAGCACTGCCTGGGCAATGTAAATGAGAATTGCAGAAGCGACAGAGGCATTTTTGCGGGGGCATGCCGTGAGGTCTCAGGCGCTGCTGCAAATAAGCAATGCCAGACATGCGGTCTGAAGGATTACTGCATGAACTGGTGCGGCTGCACAAATTTCCACTCCACGGGAAGATATAATATAGTCTCACCCTTTATATGCGCGTCAGAGAGAGCGGCTATAAATGCTGCATTTAATATAATAGAGAGAATGAACGAAAGCGGACTGGATCTCTCCCACCACCTCTTTGGAACGCCGCTGATGAACGCTATGGCGGAGAGCATGAAAGAGCATGCTAAGTCTTTTATATGAGAAGCATAGCCTGATTTTGGCTCATTGGATTAGATCGCCCCACAACGTGATGAGCGGGCGGCGCCGGGCTGTGCCCCGGGGCTGATCCAGAGGAATAAATTCCCTGGAGGACTAACTTGGCTAAACCAAATGCAGGAAAAGAAAAGCCTAAGAAGGCTGAAGAGAAGCCTAAGAAGAGTGCTAATGAAGAGCTCAGGCATATAGTTCGCATTTTGAATACAGATCTGGCCGGCAAAAAGCAGGTCCATATGGCCCTCACGGGCATCAAAGGCGTGGGCCGCAGATGCGCCAGCATCTTTACCGCAAAAGCAGGCGTGGATCCCCATGCCACACTGGGACTTCTTCCCGATGCGGAGATCGATAAGCTCAAGAAGGTCATTGAGGAGGACGCAACAGCAGTTCTGCCCGTATGGATGCTCAACCGCCGCGAGGACATCGAGACGGGACTTGACAAGCACGTCATGGGCATGGACCTGAATATGACCCTTCGCGAGGATCTCGACCTCATGAAGAAGATGAGAAGCTACAAGGGCATCCGGCACGAGCGCGGTCTGCGCGTGCGCGGTCAGAGGACCAGGTCCTCCGGCAGGACGGGAGCCATTGTGGGCGTCAGCCGCAAGAAGGAAGGTGCGCCGGCAGCAACGCCAGCGCCAGCCAAGGAGTAGGTGGTAGAAGATGGGATATCCAGGCAAGAGCCGCAAGATGTACGCGCGGCCCCGCACTCCCTGGCAGGCAGAGAGGATCGCCGGGGAAGTAGAGGTCGTCAAAGCATATGGCCTCAGGAATAAGAGAGAGCTTTGGAAGGCGCAGGCCGTTCTCAGGAAGTACAGGCAGGCCAGCAGGAAGATGCTCGCCGCCGTGTCCGTTGGCCAGGCACCGCCCCAGGCGGAGGCCATTTTGACGCGCCTCAAGAAGCTGGGAATGCTCAAGGAAGAGGGAGACCTCGATGCCATCCTCTCCATGAAAGTCGCCGACGTTCTGGAGAGAAGGCTGCAGACGCAGGTCTACAGGCAGGGGCTCGCCAATTCCCTCAAGCAGGCCAGGCAGTTCATTGTCCACGGCCACATCCAGATCTCCGGGCGCAGGGTTGACGTTCCGGGCTATCTGGTCAAGCGCGGCGAGGAAATGAGCATTGACTATTACATGGGTTCCCCCATGGCCAAAGAAGGCCATCCCGAGAGGGCATCCAGAACGCCCAGAGTGGAAGCATAGGTGGGACAGGTGGAATAAATGGCAGAAGGAAAATGGGGCATTGCCCATATCTTCTCGTCCTTTAACAACACGCTCATCACCATCACTGATCTGACCGGGGCTGAGACCCTGGCCAAGATTTCAGGCGGAATGGTGGTTAAGGCGGCCAGAGACGAGAGTTCTCCCTACACAGCCATGCAGATGGCCATGCAGGTCGCTGAAGCTGTGAAAGATAAGGGGATTGTCGGGGTTCACGTTAAAGTGCGCGCGCCCGGCGGCAACAAGCAGAGGTCTCCTGGGCCCGGTGCACAGGCAGCCATCCGCGCCCTGGCCCGAGCGGGCCTGCGCATTGGCAGAATAGAGGATGCGACCCCCATACCCCACGACGGCACCAAGCCTGCCGGCGGAAAGAGGGGTCGAAGGGTGTAAGAGTTTGAAGTTTGAATTGCTGCATCTGGAGGAGGACAAGATCCGCTTCCTCCTCAGCGGCGTGACCGCCGCATTTGCCAATGGCATTCGCCGAGCCTGCATGAGCGAGGTGCCGGTGCTGGTTATTGACGAAATAAGCCTCTACGATAACACATCGGTGCTCTTCGATGAGCAGATATCTTTGAGGCTGGGAGAGGTTCCCTTGCAGGCGGAGGAGCTGGATCAGTTCTCCATGCCTGAGGACTGTCAGTGCGGCGGAGTGGGCTGTCCTGGATGCCGGGTGGATTTCATGCTCTCGGCTGAGGGGCCGGGCATGGTTTACTCCAAAGATATAGTCTTCACCGATCTCCTGGTCAAGCCCGCCTTCGATAAGATCCCCATTGTGGTTCTTGGAGAAGGGGAGAAGCTGGTCATTGAGGGCTATGCCACCAAGCATGTAGGCAAGGAGCACTCCAAATGGCAGGCTGGCACTTTATGCGGCTACAAGAATCTGCCCGATATCTCTGTATCCCAGTCATGCGATGGATGCGGCAGGTGCGTCGAGGTCTGCCCCAGGGCGGTCCTGGAGATAGTGGATGGCAGAGCGAAAGCTACAAATACGCTGGAATGCTCTCTGTGCAAGCTCTGCATTGATGCCTGTGAGCCGGGAGCAATCACCTTAAGCCCGGTCTTGGACTCCTTCATACTCTCCATTGAGAGCTGCGGAAGCATAGCGGCCAAAGATCTGGTGGCCATGGCCTCTGAGGAGATCCAGAAGAGGGCAGAGGACCTGGACGCAAAGCTGGCCGAGCTGGCATAAGTCAAGGCAGATCCATTCGAATCGGTCTTAACCCGGCCGGTTCAAAAATCCATTTCGAGCGGGGGTTTCCAAGCCAGGTCAAAGGAGCAGGGTTGAGGGCCCTGTCACGCAGGTGTTCGCGGGTTCGAATCCCGTCCCCCGCATGGCTCTAATTTTTTTTAATGCTGGTGGTTTTGTGCTCTTTATGGGGCGTTCACATAACTTTTTCAGGCTATTTCTGTGGACTTCTGTGGGTGAGCAAGGATAAATTGTTATGTTTATATGGATTATCGGGTTCTTCGCTATTTCATATAGGTAGCCTGAGCGACTCTACCTTTGGCAGTTTCCATCCGTCTCTGTGCGTACTCTGTGTCCTCTGTGCCTCTGTGGTCAAAACGTCGTTAGCCATTGCTTACACCCAATAGCCACGAACGGCCACCATAGAGACACTAGAAGCGCACAGAGGACTCACAGAGACGAAGTGTCAATAAACCACAGAAAATAGCGAAGAGCCAAAAATATCTTTGGAAATGCTTGCGATTTATCGAATTTCTATTTATATTTTGTTGATAAGTAAATTAGCCGATAATGTTAATATTAGGACATAATTATTATTTTAGCTGCGGCCAATACTCGGCACATAGCCTCTGGTCTTTGTATCATCCAATTCGTTATCCTTGTCCTTTGTGCCTTTGTGGTGGTCGCGTTTGCAGCCCGCTGCATCCGCATCCTGACCCAAAGTTCCTTCACCACAAGCTCACAGCACGTCCCTCACCTTATCATAACTGAACACCGGCCCGTCCTGGCAGGCGTGATACGGCCCTATGGCGCAGTGCTCGCATTTGCCCACGCCGCACTTCATGTGCCTCTCCAGTGAGACGTAGATGTCCGCACGGTGAAAACCCCGGTCCATGAGCTTTGCCGCCACGGCATTGATCATCACCGGTGGCCCGCAGATGGCAGCCGTGCCCGGTGTCAGCTCGAACCTGTCGATGAGGCCGGTCACCAGCCCCACATTGCCCTTCCACAGCTCATCGCCGATGTCCACAGTCACAGCCACGTCCATTCCCGCCTTCTGCCAGCTCCTGTACTCCTGCATGAAGTACAGGTCCTGGGGAGTGCGCGCTCCATAGGCCACGGCCACATGGCCAAACTGCTCCCGCCGGTCGGCGATGTAGTTGATCAGGGAGCGAAGAGTAGCAAATCCAGAGCCTCCGCCGGCAATGACCACATCCCGGCTCATCCGGTCCAGGGGAAAGCCGTTGCCGTAAGGGCCGCGGATGCCCACCACGTCGCCCACCAGGCAGTCCATGATGCCGCTGGTCACCTTTCCCGCTCTGCGGATGCACAGCTCCAGGCTCCGCCGGGTGGGCGACGAGGCTATTGAGATGGGGCACTCGCCGATGCCGAAGACTGAGACCATCACAAACTGGCCGGGCAGATACTGCAGGTCTGCACCCTCCTCTGTAAACTCCAGGGTGATGAGGTAGGTATTGGAGGACTCTATGTCAATGTCCACAATCTCCGCCTGCATGGGGATGTACTCGCTCCTGCCCCTGCCCGCTGCGCTCATGTTCTCGCCTCCCGGCCGCCGGGCAGGTCAGCCGCAGGGCGGCTTTGCTGTTGATTTTGATGGTTCCGATGATGATTCTGACAATTCTGAACATTATGATGATCCTGATGCGGCCTGAGGCCGACCTTCAGCTCTGTCCTGTCGATGGCCGACGGGCAGGTCAGGTGACAGCGGCCGCAGCCCACGCAGCCCAGCAGCCCTGTTACCTGAGGTATGTCCTCAAACTTGTCCTGGTACCAGTGCTGCAGCCTCTGGGCGGGTGTGCGCCTGGGATTGGCCCCTCCGGTCAGCCGGGAGAAGCCCGATAAGATGCAGGTGTCCCGGCAGCGCTGCCTCTCTCCATCCGGAATGCCCAGATCCAGGGTGCAAAAGCAGTGGCAGACCGGGCAGACGAAGGTGCAGCCCCCGCAGGAGAGGCACTGCCTGCCCAAAGCCTCCCAGTCGGCCTTTTTCATGGACTCTCTGATCCTGTCGGCTGTCATCTTCGGCATGGCCTGCCCGGCCTGCTCTAATAGCCTCCTTTTCTCCTGCAAGTGCGAGGGCAGAACAGGCCCAAGCAGACCCGATCCGGCGTTCAGAATCAAAACGCCGGCGGCAGTCTCTGCCTCGCAGAGATATCCGTCTCCCAGGTCGGTGATCTGAAGGTCGCATGCGTCCTTGACCTCCGGCCCGGAGCCCAGAGAGGCGCAGAAACACTCCTCTCCCGGGACGGTGCAGTTGGCGACAACCAGAGCCGTGGCTCTCCTGCGGCGGAAGTATGCCTGGTCGGACGGCGGCCGGCCGAAGATCCTGTCCAAAACGGCTATGGCATGCAGATCGCATGGCCGGATGAAAAAGAGCAGCCGGGGCGGGGCCTCCTCCTCCCTGAAGCTGTAGCGCCCGGACTCCTGAACATAGTGGAAGAGCACCTCCTTGTGGGGGAGCAGCAACTCGGTGGGCGGAGAGAGGGCCCTGCCCTCCAGGTCCAGGGCCTCACCCTGCCAGGTGGCATAGACCGGCCCGCCCGGCATTGCCAGCGGGGCAATGACCTCCATCTGCCGGCTCACTGCCACCAGCAGCGCCGGGAGATTGGCCTTGAGCAGGAAGGCTTTGATCATGAAATCACCTTCGTGAGGCGCGCCGCCGAGATCTTCATCTCGGCAATTTTGGAGAGGGGATCGAGGTGCTGGGCGGTGAGGGCATTGGCCGGGGCCTCCGAGAAGTGGATGGGCAGGAAGAGCTGCCCTCTGGCCAGGCCCGGCGAGAGGCGTGCCTCAGCGACGACGCTGCCCCTCCGCGTCTCGACCCTGACCCGCATTCCCTCCCGGATGCCCATCTGCTTTGCATCCTCGGGATTGACCTGCACAAAAGGCAGGGGGACCTCCCTGTCCAGGAGAGCCGTCCTGCGGGTCATGGTGGCAGTGTGAAAGTGATAGAGGCTCCTTCCCGTATTCAGAGTCATGGGATACTCAGCATCCGGGCTCTCCGGGGGCGGGAGGTAGTAGACAGGGCGCAGCCGGGCCCGCCCCTGAGCAAAGCCCTGCACGTGCAAAATGGGCGTTCCCTGATGCTCGCCGGACGGGCAGGGCCATTGCAGCCCCGCCGGCCCGAGGCTGTCCAGCCGCTGGTAGCCGATGCCCCCGTAGCTGGGGGTGAGCGATGCGATCTCGGCCATGACATCCGCGGGCGAAGAATAGCCCCATCTCATTCCCAGCCGCCCGGCCAGGTCTGCTATCCACTGCCATTCCGCCCTGGCCTCGCCCGGCGGCTCTACAGCCTTTCTCACCCTCTGCACCCTCCTCTCCGTGGAGGTGAATGTGCCCTCTTTCTCGGCAAAGCAGGCGGCAGGCAGCACCACATCGGCGAGGGCAGCCGTCTCGGTGGGGAAGATATCGCAGACCGCCAGAAATTGCAGCCTCTTCAGGGCTTTGACGGTACGCGATGAGTCGGGATAGCTCAGAGCAGGATTCTCGCCCACGATTATCAGCCCCTTGAGGCTTCCCTCCTCCGCCGCCCAGATCATCTCCAGAGCGGTGAGCCCCGGCTGCTCCGGCAGAACTGTCCCCCAGGCGCCCTCGAATTTGCTGCGGGCCGGCGAGCTTGAGACCGTCTGGTAGCCTGAGAATACCGTGGGAAGGGCTCCCATGTCGCAGGCCCCCTGCACATTCTGGTGGCCGCGCAGAGGGTAGATGCCCGTGCCCTCCCGGCCCATGTTGCCGGTTGCCAGAGCCAGGTTGGCCAGGGACTGCACTATGTCCGTACCCTGAGCATGCTGGGTGACGCCCATGGCATAGACGATTGCCCCCCGCTCCGCCTCCCCGAAGATGGATGCCGCTTGGGCCAGGTCTGCAGCCGTGATGCCGCAGATCTCCTCCACCTTTTCGGCTGAAATGGTCCGCGCAGCCTGAAGCGTCTCCTCGTAGCCCTCGGTGTGCGCCTCAAGAAACTGCCAGTCGATGAGGCCCTGCCCGGCTATCAAATTGAGCAGGCAGTTGATCCAGACGACATCGCTGCCCGGACGCGGAGCGAGCCACAGGTCAGCCGTTTCCGCCAGAGGAGTCTTTCTCGGATCAACCACGATGAGCCCGGCGCCTCTGGCCCGGGCCCGCAGGATGTAGGATGCGACCAGTGGGTGCTGCTCAGTGGTGTTGGACCCGACGACCAAAATGGCATCTGACTGTCCCAGGCTGGAGATGGAGCCGGTCATGGCACCGCTGCCCAGGGCATAGCCCAGTCCGGCCACAGTGGGGGCGTGGCAGAGCCTGGCCACATGATCGACGTTGTTGGTGCAAAGAGCAGCTCGCGCCAGCTTCATGAGAAGGTAGTTCTCCTCATTGGTCCCCTTGGCGGAGGTCAGGACCCCCAGGGCCTGCGGCCCGAACTGCTCTCTGATCAGGAGAAGCCTCTCTGCCGTCAGATCGAGGGCTGCATCCCAAGCAGCCGGGACCATCCGTTCGCCCTGCCGGACGAGGGGCCGGCTGAGCCGGTCCGGATGGCCAGCGAAGTCACCCGCCAGCCAGCCCTTGATGCAGAGGCTGCCCCTGGACATGGGATGGCCTGGCGAGGGCGAAGCTCCCACGATCCGGCCGCCCTCCACATGCAGAAAAAGCCCGCAGCCGCAGCCGCAATAAACACAGGTGGTATGAACCTTCTTCATGAATTTCCAGGTTGAATCTGTGCGGGGAATATAACAACTTTTTGGCACCTAACGACATTTATATCGCGAGATTTCGGCGGCGTGTCAGATCCGGGAGGGCTTCATCGATACTCTGAAGTCAACGTACAATAGTTATAAATAATGCTGCTCCTAATAATGTTAAGTTGTCCGTTACCAGGAGGATTGTAAGTTGCAGAGAGCGGCAATATATTTCGCTGTAATAATCATTCTTGCGACCTTTCCAATCATCAATTCGAAAGAATACATCGTGGGAGATTATGTGCCCTCCGACTTACTGGATGACTACTGGGCCTTCTACGGAGCTCCATTTCTCGATGCAAAGATCATCGGATCAAACCATGTGGATAGAGGTGCCAATGTGACGCTGTTTGTAAACTTGGCCAATTCAGGTGGAAGAATTAACTATGAGTCCACCAAGATCGTCGCCACCCCCCTGCAGAAGGCTCTGGCCGTCGCCGAGGCTGCCATGGAGTGGGATGTGGGAAATGCCCTGGGCATCACGGCAACTCTACGGTCCACCTCGGATCTGATCGAAGTAAAGTCGGCAGATCAGGTCATTGATAGCTTGAAATCAATTGAAAAATCTGATCCCATGGAATTTGTCATTCAGATCAACGATCATGCTCCTGCCGGCCAGTACATTCTCAATCTGGACCTCTATTACGAATACCAGGACAATGTTCAGGTGGCAGCAGAGGGGCTGGACCCGGATCTTGGATTGCAGGAGTTCAAAGTAGCACGCTATCATAAAAGCGCCAATCAGTCGATTCCCCTGATTATTGTGGTAGAGCCTGCGGCAGACTTTGATATCATCCAGTCCGGAGCTGAGATGAGTACAGGCCAGAAGGGACTTATTGAGGTCAAATACAAGAACATAGGAGAAGAGCCTGCAGACAATGCCATAGCCAGAATAAGCATATTCAAGCCATTTGCCTCCGCTAGAGATCAGTCCTATATTGGATCTATAGAGCCGGGTCAGGAGAAAAATGCAACATTTGAAGTGGACGTTGACGAGGATGCAATTTCCAAGAATTATAGCATAAACAGCGAGATCAAGTATACAGACATCGACGGCAATAGCATGATATCTGATAGCATGAAGATCCCGGTAGCCGTCAGCTCCGCCGGGCCATCCTATACTCTGCCGGCTCTCATCCTGCTGATTTTGCTGCTGGCGGGAGGCTACACACTCAAGAGAAAGAAAGCATGAACGTCAATTGAATTTATCATTAAAAAGAAAATTCATTTAACCCGGGCAGGACAGAGCCTTATCAATTTGATGTGCCTTTGGCCCGAATATCCGCGAGGGACAGGATCATGACCGGATTGCTTCGGCTTGGTATGTGGATCACTGAAAATCCATTGATCATAACAGCCGTAGCAGTGCTATTGACTGTGGCCTCGGTTCATTATGCACAGCAGATTGAAAGCCAGGGCATGAATACCGAGAGCCTTGTGGAAACTGATTCCCTTCTCTACCAAATTTACAGTCACTTTTACCAGGAAAACTTCGGCGTGGATCCGGTAATGGTCCTGATGGAGGCAGATGATGTAGCGGATAAAAAGGCGCTTGAGGCCGGCCTGCGCCTCTCCGACCATATGTTGCAGGTTCATAATATTGTGGGTGTGCAGAGCCTGGCCGATATAGTAGCGGATGCTGAATACCAGAGCAGCGGCATGCGGCGGATCCCTTCTCAAAAGAAAATCAATGAAATTTTATCGCAGGCCAGTTCGGATCAGTTGAAGACGGTCATGGCAGATCGCGGCCATGCCCGGATGATTGCAGGGATGCCCACCACTCTGACCGATGCCCAGAGAAATGAGCTGCTGGAAGAGACTGCTATTGCAGTTAAGCTCTCTGATTTTCCTCCAGACTACAGGATAATAATAACCGGTGACCCGGCATTCCAGGCGGCAATAATCGAGGAGATGAATAAGAGCAACAGCATTATATTTGCCCTGGCGGCAATTCTGATGGTCTTTGCCCTGCTTCTGGTCTTCAGGCATGTGCGCTGGGCGCTCCTTCCTCTGCCCATTGTCCTCCTGGGAATACTCTGGACTTTTGGAGCCATGGGATTGTCTCACATTCCCATGACGATGGTCTCTTTTGCAGCTTTTCCCGTCCTGATTGGAATTGGAATAGACTATGCCATCCAGTTTCACAATAGGATGAATGAAGAAAGGGACACAGGCATGGAGCCGAGAGAGGCTGCCGTCAATACCGTGAGCAATGTGGCCGTCCCGGTTATAATCGCTCTCATGGTAACAGAGGCCGGTTTTCTCTCTCTGCTCAGCTCACCCGTGCCAATGATCCAGGATTTCGGCAGGACCTGCATCATCGGCCTGGTCATGTGCTACATTTCGGCGCTCTTTGTGAATATGATGATTCTTTACTCATCGGAGGTGAGGTGGCCGAGAAAAGTGAGTGGAGGAGGGGCCGCGGAAAGGGTGTCAAATATCGGAAAACATTTAGAGAAGGGTACAGGCTTCTGTCTGGAGAGGTGGAGGGCTGTGCTTGTAATCGCCCTGCTCTTTGGCCTCCTGGGAAATTTTGCCGATACGAAGGTTGAGGTGGAAGCCGATCAAAAAAATTTTATCCCGCAGGACCTGCCTCCCCTGGTCAACCTCAACCACATGAAATCGATCTTTGGCGGAACTGATTCCATCCAGTATGTGGTCCTGTCCGAAGATATCACCAGCCCAGACAATATCAGGTGGATGGATGACTTCAGCAGCTATATGATCCGTTCCAGAGAAGCAGTCTATAGCGCCACAAGCATAGCAAGCTATATCAAACAGGCCAATGGCGGCAAGATACCTGACGACCAAACCACAATCAGGAAGATAATCGACCTCCTGCCCCAAAATGTCCAGGATATGTATATAAGCGGCTACAGCCTCGCCAAGATAGATGTAAACCTGGGGGACTCACAGAAAAATATGGGAACTGAGGCCATCGACAGGCTCGTCGGGGAGCTGGAAAAGGATCTGGCCTGGATGGCTCCTCCGGCGGGAGTCTCAGTAATTGCTACCGGTGACATTGTGCTCAACACCTCGGTAATAGACGCCCTGACTTCGGGCAGGCTGGAGATGACGCTGCTGGGATTGATATTCATCTTCCTATTGCTGCTTATCATTTACAGAAACCTCACCAAGGCCTTTTTGGTGGTACTTCCCATGGTTGTCGTAATTGGCTGGATGGGTCTGGTTATGTACTATGGGGGAATAAAATATACTCCTCTGACGGCAACACTGGGTGCACTGGTTTTAGGAGTGGGATCAGAGTATGCTATCCTGATGATGGAGCGCTTCTATGAGGAATTGAAGAAAGAGGGCGATCCCCTTAAGGCAATTAAGATTACAGTCAACCGCATAGGCTCGGCTCTGGTGGCCTCAGGCATGACCGTATTTTGCGGATTTGCGGCTCTTGTGGCTTCTCCATTTGATATAATAAGCAACTTCGG
>CAYQKI010000010.1:0-2029 GCA_964418105.1 uncultured Methanotrichaceae archaeon
GCCTTCAACTCACTTATCATCCTGGGGGCGAGCTCCTTCATTGCACCTGTTGCCGTTGATAGCTCATTTCTCTTCGCCACCATTCCCACCATGGTCTTGCTCAGCTTTTTGTTCGGTTTCATGGCCCTGAACAATACCGTCACCCGCCTGGAAGGCATCCTTCTCTTTCTGATATACTGCATGCTGGCTATCAATATAATATGAATGAACCAAAGCCCAAAATCTATTTACCCTCCGGGAAAGCTCTGGGCAGCATGGAGATACTTGCCGATGTGGGCGGAAGGCCGGGCCTGGACTGTAAAGGCTTTTGCAGCTACTGTTATTTCAAAGGGGTAAAGAGCGTCCCCCCCTTCGGATGCAAGTTCTGCATGCCCTTCAAGAAGGGCTGCGATTACTGCTCCCGCGCCATCATCGAGGGCTATCCCGGCTTCAAGCCCATTGACGCCGTTATCTTCGATGTGGCTTCCAAGTGCATGGGAGAGATCCCGGACAAGGTGACCATCAGCGGTGGTGGGGATCTGAGCTGCTACCCGGACCTGCTGCAACTGACTGAGACACTCTCCCAGGGAATGGTGCCCATCAGCCTTGGCTATACCTCAGGCAAGGGCTTCAAGACGGGCGGCGACGCTACTGCGCTGATCAAGGCCGGCGTCAGGGAGGTCTCATTCACCGTCTTCTCCACCCGCCCGGAACTACGGAGAAAGTACATGGGCGACAAAAACGCCGAAATCGCCCTGGAAAACCTCAGGGCCTTCTGCGAGAGCTGTGATGTCTACTGCGCGTCCGTTCTCATACCCGGAGTCAACGACGGCGAGGAGCTGGAGAGGACCGCCTCCGACCTGGAGGAGATGGGCGCAAAGGGCCTGATTCTCATGAGATTTGCCAACAGCCGGGAGCAGGGGCTGATTTTGGGAAATGCTCCCATCCTGCCCGGCATAACACCCCACAGCATCGAGCAGTTCCGGGATATTGTCACGTCTACCGCAGAGAGCCGGAGGATGAGGATTACCGGAACGCCCCTCTGGGATCCGGTAACCAAAGCACCCTTCGCCCTGGCTTACCACCCGGAGGCTCTCTCCGCCCTGCCCGGTCTCCGCCGGGAGGCGACGCTCATCACCAGCCTGACCGCCCGGCCACTTTTGGCGGCTATATTTGAAAAGCTGGGCGATAAGGTCAACGTGGTTGCCGTCCCCAAGGACGTGGGCTGCTTGATAACCATCGAGGACTTCCTGGCCCTCGATCTTCAAGAGGTCAAGGAGACGGTCATCATCCCGGGACGGACCCTGGCTCACGAGAAGGAGATCAAGAAGGCGCTCAGCCGGGACGGCAGGGACAGAATTGTTGCCCGCGGCCCGGA
The DNA here is from genome assembly GCA_964418105.1 of uncultured Methanotrichaceae archaeon. Taxonomy (GTDB): domain Archaea; phylum Halobacteriota; class Methanosarcinia; order Methanotrichales; family Methanotrichaceae; genus Methanothrix. The sequence goes on from CAYQKI010000010.1 coordinate 1,358, forward strand.
CAGGCTCACAGTGGACGGCGAGATGAGCATCTCCATGACCGAACAGGAGGTGCTCGATCTGGAACTGGAGGCATTCGAAGAGCTGATTGGGGCTGTAAATGCCCTGGGCATGTAGCGGGGCAAGAGCCGAATTAAGGATGTATTTCAAATCATGTCCAGGGCCTTTTTGCCGTTTCCCGCCACATCTGCCTGATATCCCAGTCTGCTGAGCATCTGGAGGGTCACCTTCTGGTTGACGACTTTGTCCTCGGCCAGGAGTATGGAGAGGGGCCGGGATGGAGAGTCCCTGCCTTTGGTCAATCTGATTCCGTCGCTTGATCGGATAACGCTCTGACCATAGATTGATTTGCAGTTACCTGATTTGCTGTCGCCTGCCGGGCCTTCTGCGTCCCTGCCGGCTGCCTCCTCATCAAGCCTGGTGCAGGCAAATGCCGGTATCGTGACCATGAATGTCGATCCCTTTCCAGCTTCGCTCTCTACGCTGATCTCTCCGCCCATCTGCTCGGCCAGCCTCCTGCTTATGGCCAGCCCGAGACCCGTTCCCCCGTAGCGGCGTGTGGTTGAGGCATCTATCTGGCAGAAGGAGTGAAACAGCCGGTCCATCTTCTCGGCAACAATCCCAATTCCCGTATCCTTGACAAATATGTGAACCTCGCAGGAGCCGTCCTCCCT
>CAYQKI010000010.1:2129-12746 GCA_964418105.1 uncultured Methanotrichaceae archaeon
TCCCAATTCCCGTATCCTTGACAAATATGTGAACCTCGCAGGAGCCGTCCTCCCTGCGGGTGGAGGACGCCGATACAGTCACACCACCCTCCTCTGTGAACTTCACGGCATTGGAGAGCAGATTGACCAGGATCTGGCGAATCCGGACTGGATCTCCCAGAAATGTGCCGGGAATATGCTCATCCACAGAGCACACCAGGGTCAGCCATTTCTCTCGGGCAGCGGCAGCAACCTGCTTGACCGACTCCGTCAGGCACTCCCTGAGAGAGAGCGGCTGGCGCTCGAGCACAATCATTCCCGCCTCGATTTTGGAGAGGTCCAGTATGTTATTGATTATGGATAGGAGGGAGTCGCCGCTGCTTCTGATGATCTCCAAATACTCCCTCTGATCGGAGGCCAGCTTCTCTTCCAGCAGGAGGTCGGTCAGTCCGATGATATCTTCTATGGCATCGAGCACACCTGCCAGAAGGGAATTGCTCTCTTTCAGCTCCTACTCCGCCTCTTTTCGCTTGCTAATGTCGCTAAATATGGTGGCAAATCCATTCCTGCCCCAGGCAGTCGCTGAGATCTCAAATTGCCTCTTGAGGGGCGGGAAATAGGCCTTTTTGAACCACTCCCTGCCGGTGGGGACGTCGGAGAGGTCGTAGCCGAAGATCTCAGGAATTTGCTGTTCAGATAGCGGAATTTGCCGTCGGCCTCTATCAGGATGAGGGCAAATGGCGCAAACTGGCTGATCAGCTTCAGATCCTCATGGCTCAGTTCATCGGCGGCCTGGCACGAGCAAGGAGAGACGCTCTCCTGACTGGTAGCATGGGCCGTCTCTCCCGTAGATGCATTGCCAGGCAGCGGGAGTCCTTCTCTGTCCAGGGCGGGCGGGATATCAGCCATAAGACTTCTTTCAAGTACGTACGTTTCATCCTTAAATTTGTTTCTATCTCTGGAAAATTCAGAGCAGTTGATGGGATAATCCGCAACAGCGATTGAAGGTGGCTGACTTTTCAGCAAGTAATGCTTCTATTTCTTCTGGGCCACAATTATGATAGAATAGGAGCCGTCCACGTCCTCTACAGTGGGATAAGCGGCGACATAAGACAGCCAGCGGATCATCTCCGGGCGCTGCATGGCCGGCTCGCCGCCCAGCCGGAGGCTGATGCGTTTGGCATTGAAGAGCTGCTGCTCCCTTCGAAAGAGGGCTTTGGACCAGGACTGGCCCAGCCTGTAGAGCACGCGCATACCGTTCTGCTGCGCCAGCCGGGAGAGTGAGCCATAGTTAAACCACTGCTTATGAGACCAGTTCCTGGGAAGGCCGCTGCTGTCTCCCGATTCGTAGAGCACATTGGGAACCGAACAGATGAAGTAGCCGCCCGGCTTCAGAGCCCTGGAGAATCCCTCTGCCGCCCGTCCGGGATTGAGCAGGTGCTCAAGGGTCTCAAAGCTGATCAGGGCGTCCAGGCTCTCTTCCTCTATCTCAGGGGTGAGGCCGTCCTCGTCGATGTCTTTGCAGAGAAATTGCAGGTTGGGCAGGTCAAACCTCCTGCCGGCAGACTGGACCTGGCTGAGGCTGCCATCCACCGCCAGCACCCTTGCTGCCACGCCGGAGAGCTCAGCCGCACCATATCCCAGGCCGCAGGCCACGTCCGCCAGCATCTCCGGATTATGGGGCCGCAGGAAGTCACAGGCGAAGAGGTAGCGGCCCAGGTACTCCGCCCTGCGCCAGAGGTTGGCGTCGGCAGGGTCGAAGGGATCGATCTGGTCGCTGCTGCTATAAGCCGTGTAGGAGGACATCCATGATGATGTCCATGATGCTTTTCTTTATGCCTTGCGGTCTGAGGCTTCGATCATTCTCCGCCAATCCTGGGCCTGACAACCATCACCGGGCAGTTGGCTCTCCTGGCGGCCTCAAATGTGGTGCTCCCCACTCTGATCTGCCGGCTCCAGCTCTTGCCCTGCGAGCCCATCAATATCAGTGAGGGCTTCTCCTTCTCCGCCAGATTGAGGACCTCTCCGGCGGGATGGCCCTGCAGCACATGCACAGTAACATTTCTGCCGGGGGCGCTCAACTTATCCCGGAGGAGGTTGAGCTTCGCTGCCCCCTTTCCAAACTCCTCATCCTTTGCCGTCACATGAACGAGCATCAGCTCTTTTGTGCCGGACAGCTCCTCTGCCCTGGCCAGGGCGGCGCCGGCTGCCGTGGAGAAGTCGGTGGTGAGCATCACCCTGGAAAAGATGCTCCTGCAGGCGTCCTGAAGGGCTGCTCCCTGCCCGCCCCCAAGCAGCTTGTGGCGGATGATAAGCAGGTCGGTCTCACCCTTTCTCAAGACCTCTGTGGAGACGCTGCCCAGGAGTGCCGCCTCCACCAGACCCTTTCCCTGAGCGCCCATGCAGATGAGCGAAGGCTTTTCTTCCCTGGCCGTCTTTATGATGGCCTCACCCACGCTCCCGCCTTCGATCATCATGCCGGGGTCAATGTGCTTTGGCCATTGCAGGTTCACACCATCTGCTCCACTCATGGGGGCGGCGATGACCTTGAGGAGCTTTCTGACGGATGGACGACTCTCTTTGCCTTCGCTCAGATGGACCAGCCGGTCCGCCTGCTCATCCAGCCTGACCTCTGCCTCCTCGAGCAGAGAGCTGTAGCTCCAGCCCTTCTTCTCCAGGTTCATGGGATTGGAGGCGTCGACAACATTTAGGAGCACCATCTCTTCGACCCCTGGGATCTCAGACAGGCACTCCTGCGTCTTATGGGCTATAGCGGAAAAGTCGGTGGGAACCAGAAGCTTTTTGAACATGATTAATGCTACCCCACCAAAATATATCAAATTGATGCCAGGTTCGAGCTCAGGATGATTGCCTTAAGAGGATTACATCTCACTGTAGAGGTCCTCCGCCACCTGCAACAGTCCTTCGCCCTTCACCTCTGCCCCGTAGTCGGGCAGCACGACCATCCTCTTGCCGCGATAGAGGCTTCGCATGTCGCTTATGTAGCCGGCCTGAGAGGCGGCCTTCTCCCGGCAGAAGCGGCAGTCGCAATTCTGTATGACGTGGTTGATGACGATGGTGGAGACGACCACACCATGCGACTGCACAGTGTCGATCAGCCGACGCGTCTCCTCCACAGCCGCTTTTTCGGGAATGGTCACTGCGGTTATGCTGGATGTCTGGGGGTCGAGCAGCGCATTTCTCATGGTCTCAGACTTGCCGCGCATGGCTCTGGCCTCGGACAGGATGCGTTCCCCAAAGCCCGGCTCCAGCATGTCCAGCACCCCCATCCACCTGCTCCTCATGCCCAGCACCCTGGTGATGAAGCCGGTGGTCACGGATGGCAGTTGCAGAAGGGGCAGGACCATGGCTGTGGGGGCTGAGTCCACTATCGTCCAGTCGTACTTATTCTGGACGTAGATGTCGTTGAGCTTGTCCATGAATATCAGCTCAGCCACGCCCGGCATGTGGGCGAAGTCCTCGGGCCGCACCTCCACCTCAAATAGGCCGAAGAGGGCGGAGAGGATGCTTTTGTACCTGCGGAAGAAAGAGCGCGCCTCATCTGCCAGGTCCGGCTCATAGGCATAGAGATGATCGCGTATCCTTTTAGGAGTGCTCCCCAGGTCGATGTCAAATATATCGGAGAGCGAATGGGCCGGGTCCATGGAGAATGCCAGCGTCTCTTTGCCCTGGCGGGCGGTCCAGATGGCAGAGGCTGCCGAGCAGACGCTCTTTCCCACGCCTCCTTTTCCAGCCACATATATCATCTTCATGAGACAGGGCTTGCCGAAGGGGGATTTTATGGTTTGCGCTCAGGGGGGCACTGCCAGGGAATTGTACAAAAGGTTTTTCTACTTCCAGCACATTTTAATTAGCATAATTAATAAAAGGGGGCGAAAGATATGCGAGTGCAATTGGCTTTAGTATTCATGATTGTTATGGGGGCGTCGGCTGCTGTGGCGGCGGCAAGCGGGCCGATTTCCATTGCAGGGCAGCCGGTAGGGCAGTCGGGCGGACAGCCGGCCAGCCTGGACGTCCTGGGCAGCTCAATCAACAACACAACCATCATAATTCCCGAGGGAGCTGCAGTTGAGGTGGATATAGTGGGAAGCTCTGCCTCCAACCTTCAGATAGGCAGCCAGACGCCTGCGCCGGAGAGCAGCCCAGATAAGAGTTGCGACGGCTGCGGTGCCTGCGGAGAGGAGAAGTGCTACAGCACACCCTGGGACGACTTCACCCGCCCGCTCTGCTATCCCTGGAGCTCTTACATTCCCACCAGATACAACCGGCCTTTCATCAGAGGCGAGGCGGGGCACCTGGGCCGCTAGTCCTCGAAAATGATAATAGTTTAATTTCTAAAAAAACTTATTTTTTAATGAATATATCATAATCGATTACTTGCAATCCGAAAGATTTTTCTACTTTGAGTATATATAAAAAGTTAGTTAAATATGAAATTTATTGGAGGCGGAAAGAGTTGAAGATTCTTATCCTACTGGCGGCAGTTTTGATTCTGTCATCCTCCCCGGCCTGGGCCCTGGGTACAGGCGGCTCAGTCGTCGTTGATATCGTGGGAAGCAGGACGGACAATACCCGCATCTTGTCCTCGGGAATGGAGAAGGTGGAGCTGGAGATCATCGGCAGCGAGGCTAACAACACCAGCATAGGCTGGCCTGAGCAGAAGGCCTGCGGCAGGCACGATCGCGATCAGAGGGGCGGCGATGAGGGAGAAGACGGCTTTATAGATGATGGCGACGGCCAGAGCGGCTCACATCCCTGGGACGGAATGCACCTGGGTGTGGATGCCTGGTATGATACCTTCTGGTACAGGAATGAGATCAATATGCCCAAGTGGCCGCAGTTTTAATATAATTCAATTTTTCATTTTTAATGCAATTCGATCGATTCACTCGAAAAGTTTAAATATTGATTATGACACTAACTAAAGGTTACTAATATCAAGTATCAGTCATACGTATTTCAATGCACGCCATTGGAGGTTATTGATGTCAGCAGAGATTACACTCAAAGTCATTGAAGCCCGGCCCACCGATGTGGGACGTGGCATCGCTCGCATAGATCCGGCTGTATTCAGCGAGATGGGCTGGCAGGCCGGCGACGTGGTGAGCATCCAGGGAAAGAAGAAGACTGCGGCCTTGCTCTGGCCCGGCTATCCTGAAGACACGGGCACGGGCGTTGTGCGCCTGGACGGCAACACCCGCAGAAATGCCGGGGCGGGCATAGACGACAAAGTGCCTGTAAGGCTGATCTCCGCCACTCCCGCTGAGTCGGTGGTCTTCGCCCCCACCGTCCCCCTGCGCATCACCGGCGCAGAAGCATATCTGCAAAGGTACATGGAGGGCCGGGTCATCACCAGAGGCGACATCATAGAGATCTCCGTCATGGGCCGGAAGATCGAGCTGATGGCCACCCGCGTCGCTCCATCCCGGGAGGCGGCGGTGATAGGGGACAAGACCAAGATCGAGGTCTCTGACAAGCCGGCCAAAGAGGAGAAGGCCGGGCCGCGCGTCACCTACGAGGACATCGGCGGCCTGTCTGCCGAGATCAAGAAGGTGCGGGAGATGATTGAGCTGCCCATGAAGCACCCGGAGCTCTTCGAGAGGCTGGGTGTGGAGGCTCCCAAGGGAGTGCTGCTCTACGGTCCGCCGGGCACGGGCAAGACCCTGCTGGCCAAGGCTCTGGCCTCAGAGACCAATGCCCATTTCGAGACCCTGAGCGGCCCGGAGATCATGTCCAAGTACTACGGCGAGTCTGAGGAGAAGCTGAGGAGCCTGTTCAAGACTGCTGAGGAGCAGGCCCCCTCCATCATCCTCATTGACGAGATCGACTCCATCGCCCCCAAGAGGGAAGAGGTGACCGGCGAGGTGGAGCGCCGCGTGGTTGCCCAGATGCTGGCCCTCATGGACGGCATGGAGTCGCGGGGCAAGGTGGTGGTGATTGGCGCCACCAACCGGCCCGACTCGCTGGACCCGGCCCTGAGGAGGCCCGGCAGGTTCGACCGGGAGATTGAGATTGGAGTGCCCAACCGCCAGTCCCGGCTGGAGGTCCTGCAGATCCATACCCGCGGCATGCCCCTCTCCAAGGATGTCAACCAGGAGAAGCTGGCCGATGTGACGCACGGCTTCGTGGGAGCAGACCTCGCCGCACTGGCCCGCGAGGCAGGCATGAGGGCACTGCGCCGCATCCTGCCGGAGCTGGACCTGGAGATGGAGGCCATACCCGCCGAGATCCTCAACAAGATCGAGGTCAACAACGACGACTTCCTGGATGCCCTGCGGGAGATGGAGCCCTCCGCCATGCGTGAGGTCATGGTCGAGTCTCCCAATGTGCACTGGGACGATATAGGCGGCCTGGCCGATGTCAAGCAGCAGTTGATCGAGTCTGTGGAGTGGCCGCTGGCCTATGCCAAGCTCTTCGCCCACATGGATGCCAAAGCCCCCAAGGGCATACTGCTCTACGGCCCGCCCGGCACGGGAAAGACGCTGCTGGCCAAGGCGGTGGCCACGGAAAGCCAGGCCAACTTCATAAGCATCAAGGGCCCGGAGTTTCTCAGCAAGTGGGTGGGCGAGTCGGAGAAGGCCGTGCGCGAGACATTCCGGAAGGCCCGCCAGGCTGCGCCTTCGGTGATCTTCCTGGATGAGATAGACTCCATAGCCCCGGCCCGGGGCGGCATGAGCAGCGACTCGCATGTGACCGAGCGGGTCATATCCCAGATCCTGACGGAGCTGGACGGACTGGAGGCGCTGAGCAGCGTCATGGTCATCGCCGCCACCAACCGGCCGGACATCATAGACGCGGCACTGCTGAGGCCGGGCAGGTTTGACAGGCTTATCGAGATCGGTCTGCCTGATGAGGCGGCGAGAAAGGATATCCTCAAGATCCATGCCTCCAAAAAGCCCCTGGCAGACGATGTCAACCTGGATGACCTGGCCAAAAGGACGGAGAAGTACTCCGGAGCAGACCTCGCCGCCCTGGTGGGCGAGGCGGTGATGCTGGCCATCCGGGAGTGCGTGCTGTCCGGCAAGGCCAAAGAGGAGGCAGCCGTCTGCGAGTACCGCCTGGAGGGCAAGCACTTCGAGGAGGCCCTCAAGAAGGTGCAGCCCACGGCATCGGAGAGCGAGCTGTACAGCAGGTTCGCCGGAGCCAAAGCGGCTTAGGCTGACCTTTCTTCCCTTTTTTTGCGATATAGCCCAAGCCTGTGCTCGCCCTCGCTGTCATGCACAATGATTGCCCCGCCGTCTACAGCCGGTCCCCTTTCAAAATCCCTGTACCTCTGCAGAAGGGCTATTGACTCCTGGATCTCGGTGATATGGCGGCGCAGCAACTGTGCAGCGATCCTCTCCGCCCCGGCAAGGTCGATGCTGCCCCCCAGTCCCCGGCAGAGGGAGACGCGCAGTACCCCCTCATCCAGGTAGAAGGGATAGGTACGGCAGAGCAGAGGCCTGTTCGGATATATGCTGCAGCGCCCTCTTTTATCAAAGAAGCGACAGGACAGCCCGTCTTTCACAAGCCGCCACTCCAGGGTGTGAAAGCAGCCCTCACGATCCCACTCGCCCTCCTGGGGCGGCCCGGCCACCTCCTGCCATGCCAGCCCCGTGGCATCTTGAATGCTCCGGATCTCCTGGGGAAAGACGACAACGCTATTGTCCTCTCCCCGGCAGCACTCCCCGCAGAGCCGGCAGGAGAAGCCTATCTCCAGAATGGCTGCGGCCAGAGAGCCCAGAGAGATCTCCCCGGCCCGCCGGAGGACCAGCTCAAGCTCTGCAATTCGCTCATCTATACTCATCAGCTTTCCCATTCAATGCTTGCACACGGCTATGAAGTTGTCCAGAAGCTCTCCCCCATAATCGGTATGAGCGACCTCCGGATGCCACTGAACTCCGTAAAGGGGGCGTGTCAGATGCCTCATGGCCTCGATATCGCAGATATTGGATCTGGCCAGGATCTCAAATCCCTGGGGCATCTCTACCACCTGGTCCATGTGCGAGGCCCAGGTCTTGAACCGGGAGGGCAGCCCTTTGAGGATGTCGTCCTCTGCTATTACTTCTACATCCACCTCCGCGTATCCGCCCAGGCTGCCGGCCACCACCTTTCCCCCGAAGGTCGTGCCCATCAATTGCATTCCCAGGCAAATGCCCAGCACGGGAATGTCCAGGTCCCGGAGATAGTCGCTGCAGCGTCCTGCCCGATCCAGGGCCGGCCCGCCGCCCAGTATCAGGCCGTCCGCATCGATCTCCTCCGGAGGCGTCTGGTTGGAGATGAGGTCCGTCTCCACCTTATCCCGGATGGCGCGGCGGATGAGATGGTTGAACTGGCCGTAGTTGTTGACCACAAGTATTCGCATTGATCCCTGTGGAGAGCCGGTTATGATGATATATTTTTTGGCGATCAGGGAGGACAAATTTATATGAAAAAAGAACCAAGGTGAAAAGCATGATGCAACCTTTTGAGAGCATAATGATTGGAGAGGCACTGGTCGGAGAGGGGCCTGAGATTGCCCATATCGATTTGGTGATTGGGCCGAAAAAGAGCAGTGTGGAGCAGGCTTTTGTCAATGCCCTGGCATCGCCCGCTATGGGGCACACTCCGCTGCTGGCGGTCCTTGCGCCCAACCTTCCCGCCAAGCCCTCCACGCTTATGGTGAATAAGGTTACCATCAAAGGCGCAGGCCAGGCAATCCTCATGTTCGGGCCGGCCCAGGCGGCGGTAGCAAAAGCTGTTACCGACTGCGTGGCCGAAGGCACATTGCCAGAGGTGCTGGCCGAAGAGCTGCTGATAATCGTGTCCGTCTTCATCGAATGGGACGCAGAGAACAAGAAAAAGATTTACGAATACAATTATCAAGCGACGAAACTGGCCATAGAGAGGGCTGTCGCCAAAAAGCCTCATGCGGGCGAGGTCCTGGCGGAAAAGGACTCTGCGAAGCATCCCTTCGCCTGATGGATGAATGACGCAGATATGGCTCTGAATTAGGCTCCAAAGAGAGTCTGGAGAGCCTCTGCCTGTTCACAGGAAGTTCATATGAGGCTGCAGACCTCAATGTGAAAAATAGATTCATAAACCGGCCCATTGCATATGGGCTGATCAGAAAGAGACAATTACAAAGAGTGGGGCAGAAAGGAGATCAAATGGAGAGTGAGGATATGCGTAGTGAATTAAAGAATGATCACAGGTACAGATTTATCATGCAAATTTTATCTATTTTGCTGATAACAGGATCCATCCTGGCAGCAACGGCGCTGTCACAGCCGTTTCAGGATGAACCTATGGACGGGTCCGTCCAGGGATTCGGCTACGGGGCGGGAGACAGCAGCAGTACCCTGCCCTCGATCACCGCCCTGGAGAGCGATAAGGTCAGCCCCCAGGATGGCGGAGCTGCCATAAAATGGACGGCAAAGGCCGAGGATGCACAGGGAGACATAATGTCCTACCTCTTCCGGCTGAAGGGCCCGTCCACAGCAAATGAGTGGAAGGTTGTGCGAGAGTGGTCATCAGACAACACCTGGAACTGGCAGACCGCCTCAGCAGATGCCGGAGACTATAAGGTCAGCGTCTGGGTCAGCGATGATTACCAGAGCGGCATAGAGCCGACTTACAGCGAGAAGATCGCCGACTTCCACATCAATGCTCCCCAGTCGCAGACACAGGCACAGCAGTCTGTGCCTCCTGTATCGCCCATCGGCCTCTCCGGCCAGCCTTCTGTCCAGGAGCAACAGCAGCAGGTGTCCCAGCCGCCCAATCAGCCTCCCACCATGACCGGCCTGACGGCCAGCCCCGCCAGCCCTCAAGACATGGGAGCCGCCATAACCTGGACGGCTGAGGCATATGATTCGGATGGCGACGCGTTGCAGTTCCAGTTCCTGCTGGATGGCCAGATTGCAGTTGATTGGCAGAGCGGCAACGTCTGGACCTGGGATACAGGCGCAGCCAGCGCCGGAGAGCATACCATAACCGCTCAGGTAAGGGACGGATGGCACAGCATGCAGGGAGACTCCTCCCGGAATGCGGCATTTTCCATCAACAAGCCCAATGAAAAGCCTGCGATATTGAGCTTTGCTCCGGATAGAGAATCTCCTCAGGAGGCAGGGAGCGTTATAACCTGGACGGCCCAGGCAACAGATGCCGAGAGCGATCCTGTTCTATTCAAATTCTTCCTGAACGGACTTCCTGCCACCGACTGGCAGACCGCCGGACAGTGGTCCTGGCAGGCTGCTCCGGGAGATGCTCAGGTTGAGGTGCAGGTCAGAGACGGCAAACACGCCGACCAGAATGGATTTGACGACAGGAGGAGCGCGTCATTTGTCATTAATGCTCCCAACAACAGCCCCAAGATCATCAACTTCAACGCAGATCTGCAGAGCCCCCAACAGACCGGCTCAGTGATAACCTGGTCTGCTGAGACCATGGACCTTGAATCCGATCCCCTCCAGCTCCAGTTCCTGCTGGACGGGCAGGTGGTGCAGGACTGGTCGCAGAGCGCTATCTGGACCTGGACGGCCACGGAACAGCAGATAGGGCAGCACACAGCATCAGTCAAGGTCAGAGATGGAAAGCACAGTGCGGAGGGCGATGACAGCAAAGAGCAGGCCTTCGAGATCACACTGCCGCCCAACAATC
>CAYQKI010000010.1:12846-27690 GCA_964418105.1 uncultured Methanotrichaceae archaeon
GGACGGCCACGGAACAGCAGATAGGGCAGCACACAGTATCAGTCAAAGTCAGAGACGGAAAGCACAGCGCTGAGGGCGATGCCAGCAAGGATGCAGCCTTCGAGGTCACAGTACCCGCAGAGGCTGCCGCAGAGGAGCAGAAGCCTGAGCAAGCCCAGGCAAATGAGACCGCAGCGGCAGCAGCCACAATAGCAGAGGCGGCAACTGAAACGCCTGCGGCAGAGACCGCCGGGGAGCAGGCTCCCGTAAGGCTCAATGAATCTCCATCCTTAACCGGCCTGGCATCTGATCTGAGCAGCCCCCAAACCCTGGGTGCATCGATCATCTGGACGGCTCAGGCGACGGACGCCGAGAGCGATCCCCTCTACTTCCGCTTCCTGGTCAACGGCACTGCCACCACTGACTGGCAGACCGAGGGTCTCTGGACCTGGATGCCCACTCAGGCTGGATACAGCATAATCTCGGCCCAGGTCAAAGACGGCAGCCACGACGGCCCGCAGGGAGAGGCAGGCAACATCAGTCGCGAGTTCCTGATCGAGGCACCCCTCCCGGAGACAATGCCGGGAGAGGGACCGATAGCTACAGAAAACGTCACAGCAGCCCTGCAAAATGCCACAGAAAATGCCACAGCCAATGAGACTGAGGCATCTGCAGAGCCGGAAGCTGTAACGCCAAGCCCGGACACATTGATTCCCCCGGCGGCGGCTGAGAACATCACCACGCCCATAACAGCCCCAGTCACAACTGAAAACGCCACCGCGGAGCAGGAGGAGGCAGGAGCAGAAGAGGAACAGGCAGCCGCCAATGAGACTCAAGAGGTGCCTGTAGCCGTTAACCTGACGCCGGTCTTAAACTCCTTCGAGCCGGATGTCTCTGGCCCCATGCCGCCGGGCAGCAGCATAACCTGGAAGGCGAGCGCCACTGATGCCGATGCAGACCCGCTGCTCTTCCGCTTCTACCACAGCGGCCCGGCAACCGGCGGTGAGTGGCAGCCGGTATCCGAATGGAGCAGCGCCGACTCCTGGACCTGGAACAGCGCAGCAGCCGATACTGGCGAGAATCAGTTCAAAGTGCAGGTCAGAGACGGCAAGCATGCCGGCGAAGAAGGATACGACGCAGAGCTGTCAGCATACTTTGCCATCAGCACTCCCAAGAGGAACATAACAGGAACCGTTTACGCAGACAGCAATGGAAACGGCCTTGTCGATAGCGGCGAAGGGCTGGCGGGCTGGACGGTCCGGCTGGCCGGAGCCGCTGGCCAGGGAAGCGAAGTCGCGGCACTGACCCGGGATGACGGCACCTACAGCTTTGAGATGCTGGAGGCCGGATCATACACTGTGACCGAGGATCTGCAAACCGGCTGGAAGGCAATCAGCCCGGAGAGCGGCTCTCACTCCGTCGACCTGTCCACAGGGGACGCTACAGGCAGGGACTTTGCCAATAAGCTGTCCTCCTTCAGCATATCCGGAAAGAAGTACAACGATCTGGATGGAAACGGGGCCAACGACGGCGAGCCGGGAATGGAGGGATGGAAGATAACCCTCTCCGGCCCGGTGCAGAAAGAGGCCACCACCGCTCAGGATGGATCGTATAGCTTCGAAGACCTCGCACCCGGCACCTACACCATATCCGAGGTCGAGCAGTCCGGCTGGGCAAGAACGGCACCCAAGGAAGGCTCATACACAGTATCCATCAACGATGCCGATGTATCCGCCCAGGACTTTGGAAACCACGGCTCCTGGTCCATATCGGGAAGCGTGTTCCTGGACAGCAATGGAAACGGTGCAAAGGACGCGGATGAATCCGGCAGGGCCGGATGGAGCATTCAACTCTCCAAAGACGGAGGCGTGATCAACGCCACGGCCTCTGCTGAGGACGGCTCCTATGCCTTCAAGAACCTGGCTCCCGGCCAGTACACCGTCAGTACAGCAGCCCAGGAGGGCTGGTCGGTCAGCCTGCCGGCGGAAGGCTCCTACCCGGTTGACCTGCAGAACGCCGATGTATCCGGAAAGGACTTTGGTATCCGGGGAGACCTGACCATATCCGGCGTCAAGTACTACGACATCAACGGCAACGGAGCACAGGATGCGGACGAGCCCGGCATTCCCGGAGGCGAAGTGAGCCTGCTGCTGGACGGAGCTGTTGTGGCCAATACCACCACCGATGACAGTGGAATGTACAGCTTCAAGAACATCCTGCCGGGAACCTACACCATAAATGACCCCGTCCCAAGCGGCCTGGTGCTCACCACATCATCATCAGTTGTAGTGACAGTCACCAGCGGCACTGTGGTCAAGGCCAACTTCGGACTGGTCGGCCTGTATGCCATCTCCGGCATGAAGTACAACGACAAGAACGGAAACAGCGCCAAGGACGCTGGTGAAGGCGCGGGCGGCTGGGACATCGTCCTGACGGGAAGCACCTGGTATGGCAAGCCCCTGCAGCCGCGCACCACAACCACGGCAGCAGACGGCTCCTACAAGTTCGATAAGCTGATTCCAGGCACATACAAGGTCAGCGAGACCTCCCGGACTGGCTGGACCCAGATAGCCCCGGCGGGGGGAAGCTACAGCATAACCTTCCCCTTCATGTCGCCGCCCACTGAATCAAAGAACAACGACTTTGGAAATAGGGAGCTGTCCCAGTCGATCTCCGGATTGAAGTATAACGATGCCAACGGCAACGGCAACAGAGACGCGGGAGAGACGGGCATGGCCGGCTGGACGATAAATCTTGAGCAGCCGGCGGGAACAGTCATCCAGACAGCGACCACAGCCGCTGACGGCTCCTACAGCTTCACCGGCCTGTCCGCCGGCACTTATGTGATCAGCGAGGTGCTCCAGTCCGGCTGGACGCAGAAGGCTCCGCCGGGAGGCAAGCACACAGTCACCCTGAGCACATCCACATCAAGCGCCAGCGGAAAGGACTTCGGCAACTACAACACCAATCTGCCGCCCAAAGATCCGACATTGGTCTCAGACAAGCCCACCCCCCAGAAGGCAGGGACGCCTGTAGTCTGGACGGCAGGGGCTACTGATCCTGAGGGCGATCCACTGCTCTTCAAGTTCTATGTGAAGGGCCCATCCACGGGAGGCATGATGCAGCCCCAAACCGACTGGACGGCAGCCAGTGTCTGGACCTGGAGCACAGGAGTCTTTGTGCCGGGCAGCTATCAGGTTGAGGTGCGGATAAGAGACGGAAAGCACGCCGGTCCGGATGGATTTGATGTCAAGAAGACGGTATCATTTACATTGAGCACCGCCAATGCCAAGCCTAGGATCGATGTCCTGTTCACAGACAGGCCGGCACCGCAGTATGCGGGAAGCTGGGTCAGGTGGACGGCTCTGGCATCCGATCCGGATGGCGACCCGCTTCAGTACAGGTTCTTCCTGCGCGGGCCATCTACCAGCGGATTTTGGGTTGACCAGACCGGCTGGGGCAAGAACAACCGCTGGACATGGAGGACAGACGGATGGGATGTGGGCTACAGCGAGATCCTGGTGGCAGTCAGGGATGGAAAGCATGCCGGGCCGTCGGGATCGGACGACTACGAAGTGGCAAGCTACGCCATAGTCAACCTCAACCAGCCGCCTATGGTGACGAGCCTGTCCAGCAGTATGAGCAGCCCCCAGGCCATTGGAGCTACCATCTGGTGGAGTGCGACATCCATGGACCCGGAGGGCAACGCAGTATTCTACCGCTACTGGCTGAAGGGCCCGTCCACCGGCTATGCCTGGATGCTGATGAGGGACTGGTCCACAGATCCGAACTGGATGTGGAGGACATCGACGGCAGACGCTGGAACCAGCGAGATCCAGGTACAGGTCAGAGACGGCCTGCATTCCTCCGCCGCCGGATGGGATGACGACGCCGGGGCCCTGTTTACAGTGCTGAGGGCCAACCAGCCCCCCACACTCGTCTCCCTCATGCCCGACAGGCCCAGCTCTCAGTCGGCAGGCTCGACTGTAAAATGGACGGCTGTGGCCTCCGATCCGGACAGAGAGCCTGTCTACTACAAGTTCTGGCTGAAGGGACCGTCGACCAAGAACACCTGGAAGGCGGTGCAGGACTGGTCCACCAAAAATCAGTGGACCTGGACGAGCACGGGAAGCGACGCAGGAGCCTACACGGTCTATGTCTATGCCCGGGACGGCAAGCACAACCCCGCCACAGGCTACGACAGCGCTCTGGGCACCTCTTATCTGCTGACGCCAAACCAGGCGCCAGCACTCTCGGCTCTGACTGCCGACAAGAAGAGCCCGCAGAGCGCGGGAACTGCCGTAAAATGGACGGCAAAGGCCACGGATGCCAATAAGGATCCGATAAGCTACCGCTTCTGGCTGAAAGGCCCCTCCACAGGCAATGCCTGGAAGGTGGTGCAGGACTGGTCCTACAGCAATCAGTGGGCATGGATGAGCACGGGCAGTGATGCAGGAGCCTACATGGTTTATGTCTATGCCCGGGACGGCAAGCACTCTGCTGCCAATAGCTACGATAGCGCCCTGGGAGCGCAGTTCCAGCTTTCAGTCAATGATCCGCCCGTCCTGTCGGCACTGAAATCCGATAGGGCCAGCCCGCAGAGCGCGGGGACGGTCATAAAATGGACGGCCACAGCGACCGACGCCAATAAGGATCAGGTGCTCTATCAGTTCTGGCTGAAAGGCCCCTCCACAGGCAATGCCTGGAAGGTGGTGCAGGACTGGTCCACCAGGAATCAGTGGACCTGGTTGAATGCGCCAACCGACGGCGGAAGCTACAGGATCTATGTCTATGCCAGAGATGGCTGGCACAATCCCGCCACAGGCTATGACAGCGCCATGGGCCAGGACTTCACCCTGAAGAGCAGCATCACCATGACCAGAACTGTGGTCAACATAGGCAGAGTCAGGTGAAATGAAGAGACGAGAGAATTAAGCAGATACAACATCTGGGAGGGCCCGCTTCGTGATTGAAGGGGCCTCTTCATTTTGATTTTTATTCGCAGAAAGTTTTATATTATCAGAGCGCTTAAGGCAATTGGGGATTCTGTGATGGCGAAAACATTTGCAGTAGCATTGCTGTTGGCCGTTCTCTTTATTCCGGGCACAGCCTCAGCCGATGAGGAGAGCACAGACGTACCGTACTGGGACTGGCTGGGAGTGGGACCGATAATCTCCTACGGAAGCTTCTATAATCCGTCCTTTGCCTACTATCCGGTCTATGCTCCGTCACAGCCCGCTCCCCAGATCTATGCCGGGCCCTCTTTCTATTATAAGCCGACATATGCTCAATCCTGGTGGGTCGGCGAGCACAGAGACATGGAAAAGGTGTTGCAGAGAGCTAGATCCGGCTCATCCATACGCATATTTTCGGGGGGCATGTGGATGGCTCCCTAGAGCCGGCAGCTCTTGCAGAGAGAGATAGGTTTAAATGCAACGGGAGAATGGGGTGGAAAATATGATAAAATACATAACTGCAATAGCATTGCTTCTTATGCTGGCCGCAAGCGGTGCGGCAACCATGTGGCTCTATGACGACCCCCAGTTCTTCCAGATCGGCTCGTCCTCCCAATCGGCATCAAACCAGATCGCCAGCCTGTCCAACCTGGAAATCATAAATTCCCCCTACTTCACCCTCCTGGGGCAGAGCTTCTACAACAGCGCCATACCCTACATGCTGGTCAATAACAGCAACGCAGTACAGATCGGAAGCAAGGGTACTACCTCTATGTCGCCCCTGCCGGTAACATTCGGCGGTCACCTGGAGAACAACATGAAGTATGCCCAGAGCAAATCATCTCTGAGGATAGGCCAGCAGGGCACCTGGAGCACAGTCAGCGCCGCCGGAGCCCTTTAGATTAACGCCACTCTAGTCGTTTCCATTTTCTCTTTTTTTGTGGACTTTCGCCATTCTGCGGGCGGACTAAAGCCACCTGCTTTTGCTGTCTTCTATCATGACCTAAGCCAACCATGCAAATTTCTTTGTGGTGAAATAATTAGTATGAAATTAATAATTAGATTCCGTTAATAACCACAAAGAGCACAAAGAGCACAAGGAACTCACAAAGGTGGCATTTTCGTACCATCACCTAGGGGCCAAGTTCATATTGGCATCGTTTCCCCTGAGTCCTTCACCAGCAGAGCCGCCAGGGTTATGACTGCTGCCAAAACAGCGAAAACGGCCACAGCCCCTCCCACGCCGTGCATGTCCGCCGCCACTCCTGCCAGGAGCGGCCCGGCCACAACTCCGGCCATGCGGGAGGTGTTGAATATTCCGTAGACCTCCCCCCTCCGCTCGGCGCAGGTGGTATCGGCGATCAGAGCTGCCGCGGCGGGGCCGGCCATGCCCAGGCCCATGCCCAGGCCGGCAAAGAGAAGCGCCACCAAAAAGAGGCTTTCGGCTGCATCGAGCAGGGCGAAGCATACTGCACCGGCCAGACAGCCGGCGAAGATGAGCCACCTCCTCGAGCCCCGGTCCGACTGGCGGCCGAAGTAGATATTGAATAGAGCAGTGCTGCCCCCGTAAACCAGATAGATCAGGCCCACGTCCGTGGCCGTAAACCCAAGCCCTGCGGCGAAGCTGGGAAGCATTGTGAAGTTGAAGCCGCCCACAACCCCGGACCACAGAACAACTGAGCAGCAGGCTAAGAATGTGACTCCGTATCCGGTCGCAATCAACTGGCCCTCCTTTCGGGGCAGATCGAGCCCCACCTGCAATCTGATCTTCTCAGGCTCCACTACCCGCCAGTAAACTATGATAAGCGATGCTGCCCCCAGGAGAGACCAGAGATAAAAGGGCGCATACAATCCCACCCGTTCGTAGAGATATCCCCCCATCAGCGGCCCTAAAGCCAGGGCTGAGAAGAATGAGGCATTGTACCAGCCCATAGCCGCCCCTCTGCTCTTGCTGTCCGCCCGGTCCACGATCAGGGCCATGGCAATGGGCCAGACGGCGGATGCGCCGAGACCCCCCAGGGAGCGGACGGCCAGCAGAAAGTAGGCGTTATCTGCGTGGATATAGAGCGGGGGAAGAATGGTGAATGCGGCCAGGCCCAGCAGCATAATCCTCTTCCTGCCGGTGCGGTCTGAGAGGCGGCCTACAGGAACCTGGGTGATGAGCTGAACCGCACCGTAGATGGATACGATTACGCCCAGCATGGTGTAGGATGCGCCAAGGTTCATGGCATAGGCGGGAAAGATGGGCGCCACCAGAGAGAACCCCAGCACGGCTACGAATACCGCCAGGTAGAGTGGATAAAGCTCTCGCATTATCAGGCTAAAACTTCAGCTCCATTCCCAGGATGGTCTGAGTATATGTGACGCCATTGATCTCCCTCACACTGAGGACTGCCCGGTTGAGGTCGGATATGCCCTCCACATCGGCTATGGCTATGAAGTCCCTCTCCCCATAGACCGGCACAACCTCACGAATTCCCTTGATCCGCTCCAGGCCGTCGTGAACCGCCTTCTCAGTTCCCGGTTCAACATTTATCATGATGAAGCCCTTCAAGAACTCTCGCCTCCATTCTTTTCCATCAATCCCTTAACCATACCGATTTCATCTTCAATGCGCTCCAGTGGCAGGGTATTCTTGGCCAGCATGAGGCAGTTCAATGCCTCCTCCAGACGGCCAAGGCCCGTGAGCACGGCGGCGGCTGCCTCCAAATCATATCCGTCGCCTCCCTTCTCCAGCACTCTGTCGTAGAGAGCTAAAGCCTCCTGTAGCCTTCTGCTGCTCCTCAGCGAAAAGGCCTTGTTGCGCATGGCATCCAGGTTCTCAGGATCTAATGACAGGCAGCGGTCATAGCTCTCCAGGGCCTCCTCCAGCCGCCCCAGGGCGAAGAGGGCCACACCGCGATTATTCCAGGCATCGGAGAGCTGATCGTTCTCTGCCAGCAACTGATCGAAGAGAGCAACTGCCTCATCATACCTCTTCTGCCTGACTCTGTCCATGCCGCGATGAAGCATTACCTTCTCTTTGCTGTTCATAGTAGCCTCACTGTCTTTGACTTACATGTAACCTTGAATGGGCGCGGATTGCCCCTCTTTTCCCGAATTGGCGGAACCGGGCTGGCCCGACTGCCCCGGCCTCTTGACCTCTCCGAAGACCCTCTCATAGTCCTTGATATGCTCGCCCAGCCAGTTGTAAAGCTCCTTGGCGGCCAGCGGGGAGAGTATGATCTCCGTCTCCATCTTTCTCTCCATGACCGTCACACTCTTTCCGCCTTCGTTAACTGATTTTGGGGAATCGTTGTAAAAGGCTATGCGAAAGTCATAGGGGCTGTGGCCCCCGATAGCGCCGATGGCATAGACCTGCTTGAAATCTGGACTTTTGATGCTCTCAACTTTTATTTCCATGTCAAACCAAATAATGCTCCCGCTTAAAAAAGATAATGATTCCTCCAAAGGCAATCTTTATAGGGAAGAAAATCCCAGATGGCCTGCGGCGGGGCGGCCTTGCCTGCCTGTACGGGCCATGAAAGGCACATCTCTTCCGACCGTCAAAGGTTTAAATTAGATCGACGCAGTTGTTGGACGCCCAATTGATTTGCCAAGGTGGCGGAGCGGCTACGCAAATGCCTGCAGAGCATTACCACTCCGGTTCGAATCCGGACCTTGGCTTATAATCTTCTAATATTTCGCAATTGTCATGGCAGCTTTTAGAGGGGCCCTTTCTCTGACCACCGCATTTCCGCTCTCTCGAATAAATCCGATTATTCAGGATTTAGCGTTGCATCAGATCTTTTAATAAAAAATTTTGATATATTTCAGGGAAAAGCTTATATCGTCTCAGGTCATTTAGTTACAGTCCTAATTATTCAGGAGGCTTAATCAGTTTTGAGCGAAGTGACAGGCTACGACGCAAGCCAGATTCAGGTTCTGGAGGGGCTTGAGGCGGTCAGACGCAGGCCGGCCATGTACATCGGGAGCACAGATACCCTGGGCCTGCACCATCTGGTCTACGAAGTAGTGGACAATAGCGTGGACGAAGCCTTGGGTGGCTATGCCAGGAGGATCGATGTGGTACTCCACACGGACGGCAGCGTCTCCGTTGCAGATGACGGCCGCGGCATTCCCGTAGACACCCATCCCCAGTACAACCGCCCCGCTCTGGAGATAGTTATGACTGTGCTTCATGCCGGAGGCAAGTTCGACCACGCCTCATACAGCGTCTCCGGCGGCCTGCACGGCGTGGGCGTATCCGTGGTCAATGCCCTCTCCCTCTGGATGGTGGTCGAGGTGAGAAGGAACGGGCGGGTATACCGGCAGCGCTATGAGCGCGGCGATATCGCCTCACCGGTAGAAGTGGTGGGCCACAGCGAGCACACCGGGACCACTGTCACCTTCCAGCCGGACGGCTCCATATTCGAGGACACCGATTACAATTTCGATACACTCTCATCCAGGCTGCGGGAGCTGGCCTTCCTCAATCGGGGCCTTTCCATCAGCATAAAGGATGAGCGCTCGGAAAAGGAGAACGAATTCTGCTATGAGGGCGGCATCATCTCCTTCGTCGAGTACCTCAATGCCAATAAAGAGGCTCTGCACAAACCCCCGCTCTATTTCTCGCGCAGCAAGAACGGCACTTCAGTCGAGGTGGCCCTGCAGTACAACAACACCTACAACGAGAATATCTTCTCCTATGCCAACAACATCAACACCCGCGAGGGCGGAACCCATCTGATGGGCTTTCGGGCAGCCCTCACCAAGACCGTCAACGAGTATGCCAGGGAGAACAAAATTTTTAAGAATGAAGTGAAGCTGGGCGGCGAAGACCTGCGGGAGGGGCTGGTGGCAGTGGTCAGTGTGAAGCTGCCCGATCCCCAGTTCGAGGGCCAGACCAAGACGCGCCTCGGCAACAGCTCCATACGGGGGCTGATTGAGTCCCTGGTCTCGGAGGGGCTCGCCGAGTACTTTGAAGAGAATCCCATTGTGGCCACCACCATCGTGGAGAAGGCAGGTGAAGCCCTGCGCGCTCGCGAGGCGGCCAGAAAGGCCAAGGAGCTGACCCGCCGGAAGAATGCCCTGGGCTCAGGAGGCCTGCCCGGAAAATTGGCCGACTGCTCTGACAACGACCCGTCCAAATGCGAGATCTACCTGGTGGAGGGCGAGTCTGCGGGAGGATGCTTTTCAGGTGATACCGAAATTGCCCTGGCCGACGGTCGATGCCTTTCCTTCAGAGAATTGGCCATCGAACAGGCAGAAGGAAAAGAGCATTTCTGCTATACAATTCGCAGAGACGGTACTATTGGCCTTGAGCGTGTGCTTAATGCACGTTTAACCAAGAAAGATGCTGAAGTAGTCCGCATTGGACTTGACAGCGGTTCATCCATCACCTGCACACCCGACCATTTATTTATGTTGCGCGATGGGAGATACATGGCTGCATCCGAGTTATGCAATAAAGACTCATTGATGCCACTTTATCGCAAATTTTCTGATACTGCTGAGCCGGGAATCACTAATGATGCGATGGAAGCTATTCAAAACTACAATCATCGAATAGTGTCCATAGAACCTCTCAAGGAGAAAATGGATGTGTATGACATTGAAGTGCCTCAAACGCATAACTTTGCTCTGGCCAGTGGCGTGTTTGTGCATAATAGCGCGAAACAGGGGCGGAACCGTCACTTCCAGGCCATCCTGCCTCTGCGGGGCAAGATCCTCAATGTGGAGAGGGCGAGGCTGGACAAGATCCTCAAGAACGCAGAGATCCGCAATATGATCGTGGCCTTCGGCACGGGCATCGGCGACGACTTCGACATCAGCAAAGCCCGCTACCACAAAGTGGTCATAATGACCGATGCCGATGTGGACGGCTCGCACATTCGCACACTCCTGCTCACATTCATCTACCGCTACATGAAGCCCCTGATCGATGCGGGCTACGTCTTCATAGCCCAGCCGCCCCTCTACATGGTCCGGAAGGGAAAGCAGATCAGCTATGCCTACACAGACGAGCAGCTTGATAAACTGGTCCAGTCCCTGGCCAAGCCGGCCATACAGAGGTACAAGGGCCTGGGAGAGATGAATCCTGAGCAACTGTGGGAGACCACCATGAACCCGGAGAAGAGGACCATGCTCAAGGTGACCCTTGAGGACGCTGTGGAAGCTGACCGCATCTTCACCATACTCATGGGAGATCAGGTGGAGCCGCGCCGGGAGTTCATAGAGAAGCATGCCAGGTATGTGAAGAACCTTGACGTATGATATTTGATAAATTTTATTTATGAGGTGGCTTTGACGGAAGTACAGGTCAATCTAACTGAGGAGATGAAGTCCTCTTACATCGATTATGCCATGAGCGTCATCGTGGGCCGGGCACTGCCGGATGTAAGGGACGGCCTCAAGCCGGTTCACCGGCGCATCCTTTATGCCATGTATGAGCAGGGCATGACCCACGACCAGCCATACAAGAAATCGGCACGCGTGGTGGGAGATGTCATGGGCAAGTACCACCCCCACGGAGATGCGGCCATTTACGAGACCATGGTGCGCATGGCTCAGAACTTCTCCATGCGCTATCCTCTCATCGACGGCCAGGGCAACTTCGGATCGGTGGACGGCGATCCGGCTGCGGCCATGCGCTACACCGAGGTGAGGCTGACCAGGATGGCCGAGGAGCTCCTGGCGGACATCGAAAAGAATACCGTAGACTTCATACCCAATTACGATGGCTCCCTCAAGGAGCCCACTGTCCTGCCCGGCAAGCTTCCCAACCTCCTCCTCAATGGCTCCACCGGCATTGCCGTGGGTATGGCCACCAACATGCCGCCGCATAACCTCAGAGAGCTTTCGGCAGCCATCATCCATCTCATAGACCAGCCTGCTGCCACAGTGGGCGAACTGATGCTTCTGCTGCCCGGCCCTGACTTTCCCACAGGCGGCTACATCGTGGGCCGGTTGGGAATTGAGGCCGCCTATGCGGCCGGCCGGGGCAGCATTATGATGCAGGCCAAATCCGAGATCGAGGAGGGCACAAGGAGCACCAGGATCATCTTTACAGAGCTGCCCTATCAGGTCAACAAGGCCAAGCTGATCGAGGACATGGCGGAGATGGTCAAGGGAGGCCGGCTGGAGGGCATATCCGACCTGCGGGATGAGTCGGACAAAGATGGCATCCGCATGGTGGTGGAGGTCAAGGCCGGCTTCAATGCCAGTGTAGTGCTGAATCAACTGCACAAGCATACGGCTCTGCAGAGCAGCTACGGCATCAACAACATGGTGCTGGTGGACGGCCTGCCCAGGACCGTCTCCCTCAAGGAGATGCTGGAGCAGTTCATACACTACCGCTCAACTGTCATTGAGAGGCGCACCCGGTTCGACCTGGATGCAGCCGAGAAGAGGGCCCACATCCTGGCCGGCCTGCTCATCGCTCTGAAAAATATCGATGAGATAATAAGAATAATAAAGGCTGCCCCCTCGCCCAACGAAGCGAAGGATGCGTTGATGCAGGCCTTCACCCTCTCCGAGGAGCAGGCGCGGGCTATTCTGGACATGAGGCTGCAGAGGCTCACGGGGCTCGAGCAAGAGAAGATTGTCTCTGAGGCGGCGGAACTGGAAAAGCTCATCGCCAGGCTGCGGCAGATCCTCTCCAGCAATCTGGAGATTTTAGCCATCATCAAACAGGAGATGGCCGAGCTGGCTGAAAAATACGGCGACGAGAGGCGCACCGTCATCATCGATGCCAATGGCGAGGTCACCCACGAGGACCTGATTCAGGAGGAAGAGGTGGCTGTGACCATCACCTCCTCTGGCTACATCAAGAGGCAGCCGCTCACCGCCTACCGGGCCCAGAGGCGGGGCGGCAAGGGGGTCATCGGCGCCGAGACCAAGAGCGAGGAGTTTGTGACCGATGTCTTCACCGCCTCCACCAAGGATTACCTGCTCTTCTTCACAGACAAGGGCAAAGCCCACTGGCTCAAGGTCTACGAGGTTCCCTCTCTGGGCCGGGTGGCGCGGGGCAAGTCGATCGTCAACCTGCTGCAACTGGAGCCTGATGAGAGGATCACGGGGGCCATACCTGTGAAGAGCTTTGAGTCGGGATTCATAGTGCTGGTCACCAGGAGCGGCAGCATAGTCAAGATGCCCCTGCAAGCTTTTTCCAATCCCAGAAAGGGCGGCATCAAGGCCGTGAACCTGAAGGGAGACAGCCTGGTCTCGGCCAGGCTCACTGACGGCAGCAGGGAGCTTCTCATAGCCACCCGGTTCGGCAAAGCCATTCGCTTCAAGGAGTCGGATGTGCGGGCCTCCAATCGCGGCACCATGGGGGTCAAAGCCATCAGCCTGAACATGGGCGACGAGCTGATCAGCATGGATGTGATCAGGGAGGGGGCCGGCTACACTCTGCTCACCATCACCAACCAGGGCTATGGCAAGAGGACGGAGATGAGCGAGTACCCGCCGCAGAAGCGGGGCGGCATGGGCGTCAAGAACATCGATGCCAGGAAGGGCTTCGTCTGCTGCACCACCACCATT
This sequence comes from uncultured Methanotrichaceae archaeon, assembly GCA_964418105.1. Lineage (GTDB taxonomy): Archaea > Halobacteriota > Methanosarcinia > Methanotrichales > Methanotrichaceae > Methanothrix. The sequence continues at coordinate 26,304 of CAYQKI010000010.1, forward strand.
TCAGAGGACGACGAATTGCTGGTGACGACCAAAGAAGGAGTGGTCATCAGGATTCCGGCCAGCGAGGTGCGGGTGCAGGGTCGGGCCACTCAGGGCGTGCGCATCATGAATGTCAAGCCGGGAGACGAGGTGGCGGCGGTGGCCAGGATAACGTGATGTGATGGCTATTGCTGCCCGGCGGCCTGACGAAGTAAGGAATAAATTCCAGCAGAAAGTCAGGATCCCTCTATGAAGAGATTGCTGATAGCTGCGATATGCCTTGCATTTCTTGCGGCGGGCTGCATAGAGGAGAAGGGCTCCGGCGGCAGCACTGCCGCGAAGACGGCAGGAGACGGCGAGGATAAACTGACTGCGACCATAAATTCTCCCAGCCCAGGGGAGATACTGCAGGGGAATAATGGCGTTTCCTTCGATAGCAGCATTAGTGGCGGCAAGAGCCCGTATACCTTCCGGTGGAGTTCGAACATCGACGGAAAATTATCGGATAAAAAATCCTACCAGCAGAATCCGTCGAAGCTGAGCAAGGGAGAGCATAACCTCATCATGGCAGTTACTGACGCCGCCGGCAGATCGGCCCAGGCTACAGTCATCATTCAGGTGATGTAAAAAATTGGGCATAACAGTATTTTTCTCAAATAATATTTTTATGATTCTAAAGAACCATTTGCAGCAATCTCTTGAACTGCTGTAGCATTCACGGTTGCGTTCTCCGTGGAATTGTCCGCACTGGCCTCGCTGGCCTCCCTCAGATTCCTCTTGAACTCCGCCCTGACCGGATCAATGGCCACTGCCCTCTCGAAGCAACTGACTGCCTGGGATAGTTGATTTTTCTCCTTGTAGATCAGCCCCTTGACATTCCAGGCTTCCGCGTTCTCGCCATTGAGCTGGATAGCTCTGTCCAGATAGGAGAGGGCCTGCTCGTAGCTGCCCATTTTGGCGAAGACCAGACCCATCCGGTACCAGGTCTTATCGTGGGTGGCGTCCAGGACTGCCGATTGGTTGTAGGCCAAGGTGGCCTCATCGTACCTCTCCAGATCCTCCAGAATCACTCCCTTGTTGAACCAGGCGCTGGCGCTTCCTGGATCTATCTGCAATGCCATGTCTATCGATTCGAGGGCCTCTTCGTGCCTGCGCAGCCCGCCGGAGAGAATCAGTGCCCGGTCATTGTAGGCCTGGGCATTGCTGCCGTCCAGGCTGATGACCTGATCAAAGCTGTCTACAGCTTCGCTGTATCTCTTCAGCTTTATAGCCATATTTGCGCGGAAGTTCCAGGCCCAAACATCAGTAGAATTAAGCTCCAGATATTCGTCAATATCATCCAGTGCCATGGAATACGATCCCTGATTGTAGTCGCTCTCAGCTTGAGAGAGCCAGTAGCTGGCATCTT
>CAYQKI010000011.1:0-10440 GCA_964418105.1 uncultured Methanotrichaceae archaeon
AAGGGATACGTCGCCGCCCTGGTCATAACCATGCTGGCTGTGGTCTGGATTGGCGTCTTCCCGGATGGATTCATCGAGTGGGCAGGAGCAGCAGCATCAGTACTGCTGCCCTAAAATTTTTTTTCTCAAATAATTCACCGCGCACAAAGAAATGAAAATCTAATTTTCAGTGCATGGTGATCCAAGGCCATCCGGTGGGAATTGGCGGATAGCGAAGAGCCTTTCTTAATGTACTAAACCACTCCCTTGCACAGCTCCCCACTCTCCAGGTCCTCCTGGAAGAAGTCCCTGGCCGTCCTGCGCCCCAGCAACAGATCCATCTTCCTCCTGGCATAAAAGGGAGCCAGCCTCTTCATCTCTCTGGCAAACCATTTGGGATAGATCTTCTTGACCTTGTTGTAGCGTAGCCACTCCAGGTCATAGTATCGGGCGTTCATCTGCCAGGTGATGTACTGCACCTGCTCCTCGGAGAGGTGGCGAGTCTTCAGGTTGGCATGCAGTCCATCATATCTGGAAAAGTCATTATTGGTGACGAGGCCCATCTCCTCCAGCTCCGTCCGCATCTGGGTCTTGGGGTAAGGCGTGGAGATGTAGAATATGGGAAAGTCCACCTTGAGACGGCGGGCAAGCTTAAAGTTCTCCCAAAGGTCCTCCTCGTCGTCATCCGGATTTCCTCCGATCAGACCGGTGGAGACGATGATGTTGTTGTCGTGCAGGTAAGATACAGCCTTCTCTGCGTCATCGGACATCTTGCCCTTGCCAAGAAACTCCAGGTTTCTCTTGTTTATGCTCTCCACGCCCAGGAATACTCCGTCAAAGCCCGCCTCTCCCATCTTATCCACCAGGGCCCGGCTGGAGGCGATTCCTGACGCCGATGCCTGCGTCTTGTAGCGCAGGTGGGTCAGCCCGGCATCGATGATGGCCTGACAGAGCCTCTCCAGACGGCGGGGGTTGAGGGTGATGTTGTCGTCCGGGAAGAATATTGAGCCTGCTCCATGCTCCTCGGCGTCCCTAATATCCTCAATGACCCTCTCCAGAGCAAAGGGCCGGAAGTGCCGCCCGTACATGAGGTTTATGGAGCAGAACTTGCATCCCTGGGTGCAGCCCCGGCTGGTCTCCACACAGTCTATGGGCACATCGAAGCTGTAAAAGCCCCTGGTGATGAGCCGGGCATCGCGGTCAGGCATGCGGATATCCTCCACATTGAGCAGCGGCCGGGGGGGATTGTGGACCATATCATAGTCCCGGTGATAAGAAAGCCCTGGGATGTCTTTCAGGCTCCTGTCAGCCTGTAATGCCTCCACCAGCTCCCTGAAGGTAGCTTCGCCTTCCCCACGCACAATGAAGTCTATCAGGGCTGCATCAGCGCTGCGGCCGATCTCCTCTGCTGCCAGAGTCGGATGGTAGCCCCCAAAGACAGTTCTGGCACCGGCCTTTTTGGCTATCTCCGCCAGGGCAAGAGCTTCTTGATACTGGAAGCTCATGGCGGTGATGCCCACCAGGTCATAGCCGTTCACAATCTTCCGGACATATTCCCGGTGGTCCTTCAGGCTGTGAATGTCGGCTACATGCACAGTGCAGATATCCTTTACGTGAGCTGCCAGGGAGACCAGGCCCAGATTGGGCACGCGGGCTATGCGGTCGAAGTCAAGCTGCACTATGGGAGATGAGATTAATAGTATCTTCATATTTGGCCTCCTGTCAGTCGAAATTCAGCTTTTGCTGGCCGGGATCTCGCCTGGCTGCAGCAGCCTCAGTCCAGCATTCCAGTCGAAATTGTTGGCCCGGCTGATGTAAGAGGCCACCTCCTTGATCCCCGTCCAGCCAGCGTAGCGGTAGGCGCTGTACCAGACCCTGCTCGATGTGCGCAAGGGTGTGTACCAGGGATGAACCTGCTTGAAGGACCAGTCCAGTATTTTGGGAAATTCCTCCGGCTTGATGCGGGGATGATTCCAGACCATGTGCTTTCCGTCGTAATTGTGATAGTCATTGTCCCATATGCCGAACTTCTCCTCGATATCCTTCCACATGGGCGTCTGGGGCAGCGGAGTTACAACGCAGATCTGGGTTATGTCCAGCTTCAGAGCAGCTAGCTTCCTGATGTCCTGGCGCAGGCCCTCAACTGTATCCTCCTCAAAGCCGACCATGTAATAGCCGATTGTGCCCAGTCCCCTGCTCTGCAGCATGCGCAGGGTCTCCAGGATATCCTCGGTTCCTTCTTTCTTCTTCATAGCGTCCAGGCGCTCTTGATGCAGGTTCTCAATGCCTATGGCCGCCCCTCCAAATCCTGCCACCTTCCGTCCGTTCTTTTTTCTCATATCCGCCCAGTCGTCAATTTTGCCCCGCAGATAATCAGCCCTTGCCATGCACCCCCAGACCATCTCATATTTATCCAGGAGTTCGACCACCTGGTCGGCATGACGGCGATTGCAGCCGAAGTTCTCATCCTCGATGATCACCACATTGATGCCGTGCTCCTTGTAGTAAGCCAGCACCCTCTCGATGCTCTTCAAGGAGATGATATTGGGCTTGCTGCAGAAGACCGGCGTCTGGCAGAAGTTGCAGCCCACCGGACAGCCGCGGGTGGTGAACATCACCCCGTATATGTTCACCTTGATGTTAAAGGGCGTGTTGAGATACTCGACGAGCGGCGGGTGGATTATGTCCTTTACCTCCCTGCCGAAGTAGGGCGCCAGCTCCCTCTCTGAGTATCCCACGAATATCCTGTCGAATACATCCTGAATGGCTGTGGTCAAAGCGCCATAGTTTCCCGCCCAAACCTCGCCCGCGCCCGCTGACCGTGCCGCTTTTGCCATCTGCACAGCTTCATGGGTCTCGCTCAGATAGAAGGAGAGGCCCACGACATCCCATCCCTCTTGCAGCTTCTTTTGGTACTCTTCCCATGTGGGAAATTCTATGATCTCCAGCTCTGGAATATTCTGCTTTAGAAATCTGAGGCCGAAGGACTGAATGCGCGGCCAGTAGAACCGAAACCATGACCTCGTATTGGCTCCGATGTAGTCGTAAGGCTGCGAGCTCTCTCTATAAACTGTTGTCAGGAGAACTCTGGGTGTCCTGGAAGTCATAAACAACCTGTCCTCAGCTCATCAGAGATTAATGTTGCGATTATGCAATTGCAGCCTATTGAGATCATGCATACCCATCCGGTGGAGGATAGCGGCTCTCCTTCTCTCTCCTTTCCGCCTCGTCCCTCTCCAGGCTGTCCATCTCCTTCTGCACCCTGTTGAAGACCTCGGAGACGCCTGCATACTTGCCGGCAAACCACCCGCAGGCAAATATCTCAGCGCTCTTCTCATCTACTCCAAACTCCTCCGCCAGCCGGGCTATCCATTCGGCGGGTGTGCCGGATTCCAAAAACGCCTCTTTGACAGCGCGGGCAATCTCATCCGCCCTCTCCCTGGGTATGCCTAAAATCTCGTAGAGCGAAGCTTTAGCCATTTGACATCTTACTCTCTCTTTACCTTGACAGCAGGTTCTCGTAGGCCCTGGCCGCCAGGTCGCTCACATCGATCCCCATCTCTTTTGCCACCAGAAGCACCACGGCATCCAGTTCCACCAGTCTCTTCAGCGAATCCTGCTTCTCGTTGGCGAGGGCGATTACCTCCTTTCTGCTCATGCCGGTCTGAGATGTGATGAGCCTGATCCCCTGATCCAGTATGCCGTCTTCGCTGGTGGGCTTGAATCCCAGGGGAACCTCCACCGCTTCGGCATCGAAGACGGCATTCACCATATCTCCATCCATCTTGACCATCCCCTCCGCCTCCGCCTCCCTGAGCAGGGCGCGCACCTTCTCCGGAGGCCCCCACTTCAGGTCGAGTGATAGAGCGAATATGAAGTCGCTGATCTTCAGGCTCTTTTTGCCCCGCTTCTTGAAGGGCGTGGCCACCAGAATCGATTTCTCCCGGTCCAAGCAAACACCGTCCATCTCTTCTGGTGCATAATAGATATAAACTAGCCTGTCCGAATGGGAAGATTATTTATTCCTTTAAGAGAGAATTTATAAATGCGAAAGGTAGTGGGATATTTACTTTAGCAAAATCCGGCGTATGCCATAGAGTGGTGTTAGATGAGGCCAAAATACCTGATAGTGATCCTGTTCCTTCTGACCGCTGCCGGCGCTGCCCAGCTTGCACCGGACAAGGAAAGGTTTGACGTTGTGCTCCATCCTGGCGACCTGGAGGAGAGGACTCTTACACTGACCAATACCGGAGACGCGCCCATTTACGAGATCTCAAAGACCGAGATCAGCGGCAGCGCGGCTGACTTCATCTTCCTGACCATGCCTGATGAGATGCCGCTAATGCCCCAGGATCAGGCGGAGATAAAGATCTACTTTATACTGACTCCGGAGGCCAGGCCCGGCTCGTACTCAGGATATATTTACCTTCTGGACAGCGCTCCGCCCTCCCTGCCGGTAAGGATAGACTTCGACCTTCTGGTCATATCCCAGGAGAGCTACGGGGTGAGCATGACCATAGATGATGCCAAATCAGCCACCATTTCGGCGAATGCTCAGGATATTGCCCAGTTCGAACTGGCAGTTAAAAACCTGGGATCATTCCGGGATGTGGCCTCGATTGACTCCGGGCCTCTGCCGGAGGGCTGGAGCCTATTGCTCCTGGACGGAGACCGGGAGCTGGGCCTCCCCTATGATATGCCACTTGATCCTGGAATTACACATAAGCTCAAGCTTCAGGTAACCACCGACAATCCCGGAAAGAAGAGCAATGTCACCATCACAGCCACATCTCTTGGCAACAAGTCCAGGAATTCATCCGTCGAGGTTGAGGTAGATTTTGCCATGGAGGTCAGAGGCTACAAGGTGGACATCAGCGTTCCGGAGCGGATGGTCGCCAACAAGACATATGACGGCTCCTTCAAGATCATGCTGGACGTGGAAGAGAAGGTTATGGTGGCCATATCAACTCCTTCCGAGCTGATGGTTATGCCGCTTGCTCAGGTAGTTGATGTCAGCCCCAAGTCTCCCGGCACTGCCAACTTCACCATGCTGGCTTCACAGAGCGGCAATTATCCCATCGTCTTCCGGCTCATGGACTCCAATGGCATCCCCATGCCAGAGGAGATGACATACGTGGATGTTGTCAATCCGCAGGGTCTGGCGGTGCTCTCCGGCGACGACCTGCTCTACAGCACAGTAGCCTCGGGCGCCATTATGGGCAATGGAACCATTGCCGATGCCATAGTCACTGTGCCCCCCGGGAAAATGAGCGGAAAGGATCTGGAGGTGCTCAGGTACTACTCCTCGATACTGATCCTCGGCAACGCCTCCATCATCTCGCCAGAGGCGGAGAAGGATCTTCAGGCGTCGGAGGTCCGGCGCATTCAGTCAGGTAGCATCTTTGAAGACTGCTGGCTGTTTGCCACCATGATCTGGCCCAATGGTACGTCCGGGGTGGTGCTATCCGGTTCGCTGCCGGCAGATATATTCAGAGCCTATCAGGTGGCGAGCATGACGGGATTGCCCATTGTCGTGTGCGAAGGCAATGTCACAGCCGGTGCCAGGGACGCCATCCAGGAGATGACCGGGCGCAATATCTCATTGAGCGAGGCCATCACTGTGGGCAATATTGGTGAGAATTATGCCCGGCCTCTAATTGATGCGGGCATATCAATGATGAGCATAGAGGATCTGGCCAGTGAATCCGGGCAGGCGGCGGTCGCCCCCGATTCCCTGCCGGGGGCCAATGATTCCAATATGACCTCCGAGGATGAGGGAGGGATGGGCCAATGAGGGCAAGGAGCTACTTCATGAGCAGTACTTATTATCTGATTTGCCAGAGTGGCGGCAGTGCACTGAAAAAGTTGGGTGTGCTGCTATGCTATCTTCTTCTATTCGCAGTATTCGCGTCCATGGCTCAGCCGGCCATGGCAGAGGACGTGCCCCTGGCTCCGGGAGTCCGGGGCGACATGGATGATGTGATACTGGTCGGGGCTGACGACTGGCATGAAGCTATGGCCGCCACTCCTCTGGCCATCTGGTCGGAGGGCAATCATACCACCAGCATTCCGCTGCTCATCCTGCCCGGAGATGTGAAAGCCGGGCAGAGGAACGGCTGGATAGAGGAGAGCGACCTGGAGAGGTACGGGGATTCGGCCATACTGGATACATTCAAATCTGCTAACATCAGCGCCATAACCGTTCACGGACAGGGTGAAAAAGTAAGGGCCCTGGTCCAGGCGGCACACAAGGACGGCCTGAAGGTCTATGTCACTGCTACTCTTGAGATTCCCTACAAATCTGAGCTTCAGGATGGGCGGGGTGGGATAAAAGAGATCGCTGATGCCAGCTCCGCCATGCTGGAAGAGGCGGGCATATCCTCGCCCTCGCCGGATGAGTCCGGCATAGACAGAAGCCTTCTGCAGGTGGCAAATCCCGATATCGGCGGAAATGCCAGCTTCTACTGTCCCGCCAATTCGGATGCCAGGGAAGTCCTCTACAATCAAATAGAGATGCTGATCGATGACTACAAGGCAGACGGAATCGTTCTCTACAATATCGGATTTCAGGATGAGAATTTCTGCTTCTGCAATGCCTGCAAGGAGAAGTTCTACCAGGATACGGGCATCGACCTGGGAAAGGTCTACTCCAGCAGCTTCAATGAGGAGCGGTGGAGCCAGTGGAAGCAGGATCAGATCCTGGAGATAGTCAGATATGCCCGAAATATCACCACCGACCTGGGTCCGGCAAAGCTGGCCATAGCCCTGGACAGCCCCTTTGACAGAAATCACGGATACAACTTCGCCGAGATATCCGCTCTGACCGACTTTTCCATCATCTCTCCCCTCTCCACCCAGGATGCCGGTCAGGCCGTCCGGCTCAGCAGCCGGCCGGTCTACATTCGCATCAGCGACGATTACCTCGAATATGTCATCTCCACCCAGAATGTAGAGGGTGGCGTGAGGTACGTCGAGGGCCTGATCTCAGAGGGTGCGGCGGGAGCCGCCTTCGAGTACAGCGTGGTCACAACCCCTGTCTGGTCGGAGCTTCTGCCGCCCTCCCGGGCCAGCCGCTGGCTGCTCAGCCAGATCGGGGGAAGCTCTCTGGCCATAGGCAATGTCTCCTGGCAGAGCGATGCCAGGCTTCTTGCCAATAACAGCTTCGATCTGGCGGAGAAGATCAGCCGCTACTGGAAGAGCTCTGCTGGAGCAGTAATTGCCGAGGACAGCTACGGCTCAGCTCTTGCCGCTGCACCCATAGCCTCTTATCTCAACTGGCCGCTTCTTTTCGCCGGCCGCTCTCTTCCCAATGAGACGGCGGCGGCTCTGCAGCGTCTGGGGGCGGTTCAGGCCGTACTGGTCGGCCCCGTGTCAGAGGATGCAAAGCAGAGCCTCGCCGGGATGAATATCACTCTTCGGGAAGGCAATTCCGATCTGCTCCTGGAGCAGATGGAGATGAGGGGGGACAGGCCGAATATGGTGGTCTACACCAACTCCCATGATCTCTCACTGCTTCCTCCATCTTCGGAGCCTGTGGTAGAGAGGTCGTTGGTTAACGACATACTTGTGCGGACGGAGATCAGTCCGAGCCGCATCCCGGCGGAGGAGGCGGGGGAGACGGTGAGGCTCAACTTTACCATGACCAACACCGGTGAGCAGCCCGTCCGTGACGTCAAGCTGCTGGACATCTTCCCCCTGGGCAGATACATAAAGTGGCCGCGAGCGGAGAGCGGCGAAGTGATCATCACCGATCCCTACAGCGGCGGTCCTTCGGATGCCGTCAACTCTTTCCTCAACGGCTCCATGCTCTGCTGGAATCTCGATAAGCTTGAACCGGGCAAATCCTCCAGCCTCAATGTTGATGTTCAGATTCTCTATCCGCTGGACAGCGGCTGGCAGGACCGGCTTGATACCGGAGCTACTGTCGCATTTGAGGATTTTTCCTACAATCATACCATAAAGAATGTGGATGATGAGCCGGTGGTCAACCTGACATATCCCACCTGGATCTACTCCGGCCGGACGAATATCACATGGAACCTTGACCGGCAGGCCAGTTACACCCAGTTCAACCTCTACAGCCCGGACAAGAGAAGTGCTACAGTCAGGTTTGCGGATATCGTGCCTGATAAGCTCTATGAGGTGAGGGCACAGATGCTGACGCCCGGCAAGTGGCTCTTCAATATAGAGACCGGCAATGGTTATGTACATAAGACCCAAAACTACACCATCCAGGTTCGGTCCAATGTAAAGTCCATGAATATCAGCGCCTTCAGCCACACCAAGGTCCCCCGGCTTTCCCTGGTGGCGGCTCCCGCTGCGGCAGCTCGCCGGGCTCTGCTCATCGACGCGGCCGTTGACCCCCAGCAGATAGAACCGGCAGGAGAGGAGCAGACGCTCATAGAGAGTGTAGAGGCCATTCATCTGCAGCCCCAGTATCTGATGGTGGTGGGCGATCCTGGCTCTCTGCCCTTCATATCCACAGGCATCAAGCAGAAGGCGAGCGAGATCACCGAATATGAGATCTACAGGGACTACCAACTGCCTATGGAAGACAAGAATTACAGCAGCGTGGCCACAGGGCGGGTCATGGGACTGTCGGTTTATGATGCCTCTCAGCTTCTGGCTCGAACCCTGGCCTACGACCGGCTGAACGGATCCTGGAAGAGCAATGCCCTGGTCATATCATCGCCGCCTCTGTCCTACCCCCAGACGCCTACCAGCGTTGCCATCAGGGATTATCTGATGGAGGCAGGGCTGTCTGTCAAGGACCTGCGCTATGAGCAGGCCACATATCAGCAGGCAGTCTCCCAGATGAATAACGGCCAAAACATCGTGAGCTTCATTCACCATGGAGATGAGAGTTCCTGGCAGCTCTCCGACTGGTCGATGATGGACTCGGCCCTGACGGCAGCGCATGTTAAGGAGCTGACGCTCAGCCCCCAGACCACCACTTCCGGAGCCTGCGTCACTGTGAACCTCAAGGGCTATTATATCAATATGAGTGGCACCAGGATGTATGTGCCCGTCAGCCTGGACGACTCAATTGCCCTGGCCTTCATCAGGGCCGGTGCCGTCAATTACATCGGCGACTCGTCTCTGTCCTGGATATTCCTGTCCGAGGACTTCTTTAAGAGGTTCTATCAATCTCTGGTATTCGAAAATTCCACAGTAGGCCAGGCGGCTGTCGATGCCGACAACCTGTATCACCTCAAGTTCCAGGGAGCTGAGAGTGTCCTGGATATATCCGATTACGACGAGTCCTTGCCTGACTGGGATGTCTCAGTGCGGGAGATGCTCAACCAGACCGCCTACATGAATGTCATACTGGGCGATCCCAGCTTCCGGCCGGCAATGCCCAAAAGCCCGGCTCTGCCCTACAGCACCATAGTGCAGGCTGAGGAGGGGCAGGAAGAGCCGGCAGCAGGTGACGCGGCCAGTGATGCGGCCAACGGCACGAACATCAGCACAGGTGCCGTTTCCCGCGAGAATGAAAAGGCCGGCATAATGGCGTCGATAACTGCAGACAATGAGAGCGCAACCGACTGGATCTACTGGGTGGAATCGGACAGCTCCAGCGGCGAGCTGGATCTCAATGCCCCTCCAGCCATCATTGCCGAAGTGCGGCTGCCCAAAGATGCCGACAAAGTCACTGTAAGAGAGATGGACAGCGGCCTTATCACCTGGCATGGTGAATACGTCCGGGGTGAGGAGAAGAGGGTGATGTGGCCGGTCATAAGGCCCAGGCTCTCTGAGCAGAGGAGCTATTTGATCGAGTATGAGATCATACCCGGCCAGGTGCAGCGCATCAATGTCACGCCCGGCTGGAATGCCGTAGCCATCTACCTGCAGCCAAAGGAGGCTTCTGTCGGCAAGTACCTGAAAGATAAGGCCTACCGCAGCATATTCACCATCTCAGGCCAGGCCTGGGACTTTGGATTGAATGAGGGCTCTGCAGTCAATGTGACCAGCTTCAAGCCGGGTGAGGGCTACCTTATCGACAGCGCCGAGAACTTCAGCATTGAAATCCCAGGCAAGCCGGTGGAGCTGCCCTACCGCCTCGACCTGCATGCCGGCTGGAATATGATCGGCCTGCCCGTAAATGAGACGGTGGATCTGGGCAATATCACAGTCAATGCCGATCATAAGAGGTACAGATATCCCGAAGCCGCAGAGAAGGGGCTGGTCTCAGCCTTCATCTGGAGGTATGAGGGGGACAATTGGAGACACCTGGCCGAAAATGAGACATTAGCTCCGGGTGTGGCGTATCTCTTTGAGTCAACTGGGGAGGCGAAGCTGGAGTTTCGCTGAAGGATAGGGCAGAAGAGGGCCATACCCTTTTTCTGCTTTCTCTTTTTTCTCTTTTTAGTTCGTCGCTTACTTTGTATGATCATCCTTTTTCGTCACCTATGTGCATGAAAATAATCCTCCGTTCTTTGTGCGTCCTTTGTGATCTTTGTG
>CAYQKI010000011.1:10540-27566 GCA_964418105.1 uncultured Methanotrichaceae archaeon
ATTATCCTATTTTCTTTTTCTGTGCAGCTCTCTGATGATCTCGCGGTGCATGGAGGCCATCATATCCCCCTGCATGCCTATCAGAAATAGCTGAAAGCCCACGATGATCAGTATGGCGGTGAGAATGGTGAGGGGAATGTGCTCAATGCGCCAGTACAGCCAGTCCCTGGCCACATAGAGGCCGGTGAGAAAGCCGGCCAGGCCGAATAGAGAGCCGAAGAGGCCGAAGTAGAACATGGGATTTTCCGTCTTGGCCATGCGGAAGATGGTGAGGATGATCTTGAGGCCGTCCCGGAAGGGATGCAGCTTGGTCTTGGCTCCGGCCAGGCGGGGCATGTAGGTGATGGGCACCTCGATGATGCGCAGACCCTTTTTAACGCTTTCAATGGTCATCTCCGATTCGATCTCAAAGCCGGGTGTGGTCAGGTCCAGCCGGCGTATGCCCTCTGTGGTAAAGGCCCTGTAGCCGGAGAGGATGTCGCCCAGGTGCACGCGATAGATGGTGGAGAAGAAGGAGTTGATCATCCTGTTGCCGAACATGTTCAGCCGCTTGAAGGAGCCTCCCTGCACATTGCCCAGCCGGTTTCCCACCGCATGGTCCGCCTTTCCCTTCATCACCGGCTCCAGCAGGAGGGTGGCCTGGGAGGGCAGGTACGTCCCGTCGCCGTCGATGAGCAGGATGTACTCCTCTTTGATCACCTCAAAGACCTCCTTGAGTGCCTGGCCCTTTCCGCTACCGGATTGGATGAAGATGCCTGCTCCCGCGGCCCGCGCCCTCTCTACTGTAGCATCAGTGCTGTGGCCGTCCGCCACCAGGATATTCTCAAAGCCGAGGGCTTTGAATTCCCGGACCACGGGCTGTATGGACTCCTCTTCATTGAGGGTGGGGATGAGAACGCATACGTCTCTGTAAGTCACGCCAGGATCAGCTCCGCATGAATTGCTGTGCATTCATGGCAATGATTCCTGTATATTATGATTTGCCATGCAGTCAAATGAGGCGCTGTATCAGCTCTTCATAGCGCTTCTCCACCTGGTCGATGCTGCCTGAGGCCGTTTCCACGTAAAGGCGGAGGATGGGCTCGGTATTGCTGGGGCGGATGAGGACGCTGTAGCTGTCCGTGGTTATCTTCAGGCCGTCCAGGGTATCCGGCTCTTCGCAGGACAGTTCACTGGCCAGTCTGCTCATGATCTTTGCCGGATCCTCGCTCAGGCGGATGCTCTTCTGGCGGTAGGGATATTCTCTGATCTCATCGGCCAGTTGGGAGAGCTTCTCGCCCTGGGAGATGATTTCGGCTATGGCCAGGCTCATGGCAAAGGGATCGTCGGAGAACTGAAACTCGGGGAGGAAGAAGTGGCCGCTTCGCTCGACGCCCAGGACGGCATTCTCATTCTTGACCCGGTTGGCCACGAAGACATCTCCCACCCTCTCCCGAACTACTCTGATGCCGTCCTTCTCCAGCTCGCGCTCCAGCATCATGGAGCAGTCGAAGCCGGAGATGACCAGATCGCCGGATCCATACCTCCTGCGGGCTATGATGATGGCCACCTTCTCCGGAGGCAGGACCCGTCCCAGGTCGTCGATGATGATCCCCCGGTCGGCGTCGGGATCAAAGCCCACTCCGAAGTTTGCACCGGACTGCCTGACCAACCGGCAGGCCTCCCCCAGAGTCTTTTCGCTGGGAGCTGGCCCGCGGCCTGGAAAGAGTCCGTCCATGTTGCTGTTGATGGCCAGGGGCTCGATTCCCAGATCCCTGTAGAAGGAGGGCATGGAGCAGGCTGAGCCGTTGCCCGTGTCCAGCACGGCCCTTAGGGGGCGCTCCAGGTGCAGCTTATCTGCCACATACTGCCGGTAGCCTTCAATGGCCAGGGCGGCAGAACGCTCCTTCACCCGGCCCTCGCCTCGCAGAAATCCTCCCTCCCGGTAGTACTTCATGATGGAGGTGTCCTGGTAGAGCAGGCCGTAGCCGTCCCCTGTTCGAAACCGTACGCCATTGTACTCTGGGGGATTGTGGGAGGCGGAGATATAGGAGGCGGCCTTCAGCCCCTCCTGTTTTGTGACGAAGCTGATGATAGCTATGGGAATTATGCCGAAGCTGTGCACCTCGCAGCCCGTGCTCAAAACCCCTTCCAAAAATGCCTTCTCCAGGGAGGGGCCGCTGATGCGCGTGTCCCTGCCCAGGGATACTCTGCCCCCGCTGGCAAAGGAGCCGAAGGATTTGCCCACCCGCCGGACCAGCTCTTCAGTGAGATCGGTGCCGTAGACACCTCTTACATCATAAGCTCTAAAGACTGACACAACTGGCAATTGGCCCTGAGCATTTAAATTATTTTCCGTATTATTCTGTCTTCAGGCTCAAGGCCTCAAATGGGCATGCTTTGGTGCACTTGCCACATCCGGTGCACTTATCCTTATCCACTACGGCATAGCCGGAGGAATTCAGGGAGATGGCCCCCTCCGGGCATCTGTCCACGCATTTGCCGCATCCGGTGCACAACTTGTCGTCAACCACAGCCGGCATGAGCTTGGCCACGGCGTAGGCCGAGCCCAGCAGAAGGCAGAGCACTGCCAGCACTGCAATAACTCTCTTATGATTCATCTCTCAATTCTCCATTTCGCAGCGGACCGACAGAGGAGCAGAAACGTCTACTGTCGATTCCGGTATACATTTCTGTAGTCATTGAACGATATATAAATTATGCGGCGAACGAACCGGAGGGCCGGATCATCGGTCAGAGGAAAAGCGGCCAAAACCGTTCTGAATCTGATTTGATTGATGTTTAACGTTCGAAACCGGATTTGTGACCTTTTGCTGAACTCATTTGGAGTTTCCTGTGGCTAACAACGTTTTCACCATAGAGGGCACAGAGACGGAGGGATTACTGCAAAGGCAGTTCACTTAATTTTGGCATCCTCCAGAGCCTGCCGGCAGCAGCAGTCCCTCTGCTCGGAAATATTCTGCGCTGCATGGTAGATGAGGTCGCTGACGTTCTGCCGGCACCCCTCCACCATCCGGCCGATCTCCGAGGCGGCCAGGTACTTTCCCGACAGCCCGGCGGCGGGATTGGTGACGATGCATATGGACGCATAGCACAACTGCGCCTCTCTGGCTAAAGCGACCTCCGGATAGCCGGTCATGCCCACCACATCTCCATAAAGCCGCATCATGCGGATCTGGGCCGGCGACTCCAGGTGGGGGCCCTCGGCGCAGACGTAAACGCCCTCCGATATGGGCAGGGAGAGGGAGCGGGCTGCGTCTGCCAGCGCCTCTCTGAGAGCAGGGCAGTAAGGCCGGCTCATATCCACGTGAACTGACCTGTCATCGTAGAAGGTATTGGCCCGGCATTTGGTGAACTCCACAAAGTCGTCCGGCAGAAAGATGCTGCCCGCAGGCTGACCGGCCATGGCTCCCACTGTGTTGGTGGAGATGACAGCCGTGGCTCCCGACCTCTTTGCGGCGGATATTATGGCCCGGTAATTTACCTTATGGGGCGGCAGGTGGACGCCATTGCCCTCGCCGTGCCGGGAGATGAAGATGATCCTTTTTCCCTTCATCCTGGTATAGACTACAGGAACTCTTCCAAAAGCGGTCTCCACCTCATCGGCCAGCCCTCCCAGGGAATAGCCCACGCCGCCGATCACGGCCAGCTCGGGATTCATGTCTCTTTAATTTATTGCTTCATTTAATCTCTTTTCGCTCAAATAGTATTATGTGGAGTTCCGAAATTATTTCGGTAATAAATTCATATTCATTTGCTCTGTTCATGCAGGAGGTAATCCCTCTGAATCCCTCGATAGTCTTTTTCATTGGCTGCTTGCTGCTATCAGCGGCAGTCAATATGATAATGTAATTATCTCATATAATTAATAAAATACCAATGTCACATCTGTTACAAATCCTGTAGCTTTAGCTTCTATATATGCGACACCAATTTTGGTGTCTATGACATCGAAGACCTCCGCAGAGATGCTGTAAGTGCTCCCGATCTTCAGTATGCCGAGGCTTGCGGGATTGCTCCCACTAAGCGGACCGATATTGATAATTGTTCCTGATGGCAGTTGCTTTACTTGAGCAATTACATAGTTAGGGATACCGTTAGCGACAGTGAAGTCAAAAGTAACCCTAAAAGTGCCAATGCCTCCAAACGTCCCTTCCTCTGCTGACTTCAATGCATTGCGAAGCTCAACAAATCCGAGGAGATTTACGCTCAGATCCAGTTTCCGACCATCCGGATCGATAAGGATATCTACGGCATCGGAGAACACCTCATTGTAATCTGGCGGCTGGAGACCATATATTGTGTACTGAGGATCGTATTTAATGAGCTGGTGGCGGTCTTTAAGCCATGTGGATGGTTTATCAGAAATTGCCCCGCGGAATAGCTCGAAAGCGCTACGGAAATCCTCGACGAGTGGATATTCGAGTTTATCAAGCCCAAGATGCTCTGCCATAAGACGCACCCGTGTCTCATGGGCAGTCACATGCATTCCACGTGTTATCCTTGCATCAATTGATGCCGCATTGAGTTCCGTATCGTATGTCATCGAGCGGCGATTAATGTTTGACGATCCGATGGACATCCAAAGATCATCTACAATAACAGTCTTTGCATGCACATATACCGGTCTATCCTGATCGTTCTTCAAATGGGCTATCACGACTCGATCGCTGACATCGCTAGAGCCACCAGCCACACCATCTCCATAGAGCAGCTTTTTCACTGCACGTGCCCGGATAGCATATAGTGTGAGATCTAACACAGGAAACTCAGAAAGTTCTTTTGGCAAAATGAGTATTAATAACTTAGGACCGTCTGATGCAAGAAGCAGTTCATTAAGCTTCTTCGCTAAGTCAATATTGAAAAAGTACTGATCCTCTATATAGATGAAACGCCGTGAATTTTCAAATGCCCTTTCATATGACTTGAGTATCGACAGCTCACCTTTATCGGGATCGACAATATCAACGAATTCAATTAGTCCTGGCGGCAGAGTTCGGTTAATCTGTACAATATTGGTTCCATTGGTAGAAGTCACATAGTCTGTCATAACGAGGTCGTCGACAGCTGTGTAGTCTATTCCCGTCCCTGTAACACGCGAATCTACAGATGCGATGTTCCAGCGTTGGCGAAAATTTCGAAATACATCCCACGCGGCCTTTCCTCTGATAAGACAGTGAATGTCATGCCAGAGAGACAGGCTTGGTCTGTCAGGATCAACTGTTTCGTGTTTATTGCTGTTCCACCTTGAAGAACTCTGGTCTATACCCCCGAGGAGCGCAGTTGCTCCTGATTTTGACAGTATGAATGCGCTCTTCTGATGATGCGAACTGGTCTCACGCAAAACCGGATCGGCAATGGCTTGGCCATGCTTGCCATTCAAAGATGCATTGATTGCCAAGACCATGCTCATCATATCAATAGGCTCTTGAAGCTGATTAGGATAAGCAAGGAGGCGCACATCGACCCCAGCGTCGATAGCCTCGCGAATAACACCAATGAGTTCTTTTGGATTTTTTGGCATGTTTCCTGTGGCAAGACTCTCAGGACTGACTGAAACTGTAAAAAAGCCACTGCACAGTCCAGGACCAGTCCAGTTATCTAACTTGGCACCGACAAGTGCTACGTCATTGCTTGCAAAATCCGGTATGACGACATCTATATCTAACGAAACTATACCAGAAACATCTGGAGAAAACTGCCTTTCGGTTCTATATCCACTTCTCTGATTGATAACAAGAAGAGTCCCTGAGCCACTCAAGCTACCTCCTATTACAGTCAAATTAGCGCCATATGCGACCCCGTTGCTTGACAGGACAAACTGATGATTCTCTGTCCACGGGGCACCTATTTTTGGGACAGATAGGCTTGTCGGCTCTGGCACAGTGACAATGCCAAATGCATGGACTTTCTTTGTCCCCTTTCCAGATGTATCGAGTGCAAAAGGAGCTTTGTCATCTTTGTCAGGCTTCCAGGTAATCACGCGCAGCTCTGCCTTGCGTTCCGACCATTCAGCATCGAAATTCACTGGCAGAAAGAACTCGCCATCTGCATTTGCAAACACGCCCACTATGTCCAAACATGGCACTGTAATGCCATATAGATCAGCACCCCAATCTTTCCCTGGAATGCGTGGATCATCAGCAAGAAATTTAGATCCGATGCCTAGTGGCTCAATCTCGATACAGGAGCCAGGCGGAAGTGTACCCTTTGGGCAGACGAGCCACCAGGATTTCTGAGGATTCTCATCCTTAGTTGATGCAGCCGGGATCAGGATTGAGGCTTTAAGTGGATTTTCTATCTTGGTATCAGGCTGTGTCCGTGGAACAGTCAGCAGTGCACGTCTGCCGAGTAGCATAGTATCAGGAGATACCTTAAAATTAGTCATAAAAATTTTCGACTTTTTACTATCAATAAGCGACAGGGAAGTGCTTGATGGCATATGGTCATCGCTATTATATTTTTCACTGCAATATGTGGAACGATAAGCTCTGTATATCTCACGAAATGCTTCTTGCCCATCAATGAGCGGTATAAGCTCGTTTTTCTCGGTGTATCGTTCAAATGAATTCTTTTTATTCTCATTCTTTGGAAACCACATGGCAAGATCCGTAACGCGGATCCTCAGGAAGGTCCATTCGCCAAATGATGCCTTGATGGTCTTATCTGACAATCCATGGGGATGAATAGCAATTCGTCTATGATTGCCTGTGACAGCTATGCTAACCAGCTTGTTTTTCAGGGATGTGTAGTTTGGCTCATTTTCCCTGAACATCAAGCATGAAGAATCGTCGAGATCTCCCTCAATCTCATTGCCTGAGCAAGCCAGAACATATTTTTTTGACTCCGTCGGCGGCAGGGGCGGGACTGGAGGCATTTCTTCGTCTGCGAATCTGAGCTTTCCTCGATGATCTGAAAATATGAGGACATGTCGCGGCTTTACCAGATTGAATGCATCGGCATTTTGTGCCGCAAACGGCGCGAAAAGAGGATCGTCCGCAAGCTCGGCAAGATACGCGCAGAATATTATAGGATCGATCACAAGGCCAGAGGAATCAAAGGCGCTCACATATACGGTCAAGCCATAATTTTTCGCCAACTGCGTGTTATAAGGCACATAGATCGATAGTTCGCCGGCAAAGAACTGGTTGGGATTTGCATTTATCATAATGTTATTAATATTATTCTTTAAATTATTTTTATCAAGGCCATGAAAGATAAACCATCGTGGCACTGGTATCTGTGCGACAGCCTTTTTCCCCTTCTCCGCAATACCTTCAACCGCTGAGAACATTACTTCAAGTCTTCGGAAAGCAGTAGGCCAGATCTCAAACAGTATATCGCCTTCCTCTGCATTATACTGATTTCCGCCAATGAGGTAAAGGTCGGGCCAACTCTTTAAGAAAGCTGCCTTCTTTTCTTTTGTCATCTCAGCTAACCTTGGAACATAGCGCAGCGTGCCGTTTGTCGGAGTAAGAATTTCCGAATTTGAAGATATCCCATTGATAGCAATTGAGTCATTTATCCCAGAGGTGGTATCCTGATCTGGACCGAAATCATGTGCAAGATTCTGATTTACGAATGGCTGCGCAAACATCGGCGAGCCGGGTGAACCTCCAAACCAGCTCTTGACTAAATCAGTCAGACTCATGGCGAATCACACACTTTAGCGCTATCAGCAAAGCGATCTCTGGGATCACGAACTCGGATGAAATAAGTATACGAAGCATTGGGGTTGGGTACTTTATCATGAAGCTTCACAGTGTATCCCCCAGGAACGTGATTAACAGATAATGAATTGAGGTTTATTGCTGCAGAGCTTCCTTTATCAGCATCGATCAGTTCCCACGAAAATGATTCATTGGAGCGACGGAAGACTGTTACATGATAATCAGTTCGCTGGATCATAAATGTGAGGGTGCGTACAGACGGATAAGCAGCAGGCTTTTTGACATTGATAAGCTTCGGTGCCTCTGGAGGAATGCCGCTCCATGGCTTTAGGGAGATGATTCCTGTGGCCTGGGACTGCTCGCTTCCATCTCCAAGCGCAATAGCTCGGTAGAAGTAAGGTATGTCTGGAATCAGCTCTTCATCCGAAAAAGCAATCTCATCGAGACCATTTGATGAGACCTCAATATCTTTTACAGGTTTCATCCGCCTCACTTCATTTGCGTTCTCAAGTTTGGTTGATCGGAATATTCTAATAATCTTTGTCGCGTTGGTGTTGTCAGGATTAAAGATTAACGTCACCATGCAATCTCCTGGCCTTGCTTCTTTAACTATAGGTGTGGGAATGGTCTGTGGTCCACGCACAGCAATTACCATGAAGCAGTCAGGATCTTTCGGCCATGTACCCTGTATGCCGGTCTTGCTGATCCGCTGCACCGCAACGACAGTCAAGCTACGGTCAAGAGCATTGAATGCAATCGTGTGCTCATTCACTGTTTCGCCGTAGGGTAGCTCATGATCCGGCGTAAATACGCGCTCATTAGATGCTGCTAGCTGCTTAAGCTTCTCGACGCGCTCGCCTTCGCTCAGCTCAAAAAATGCAGTATTTGAAAAGCCTGCGGCTTCCAGCAGCGCAACCTGTGATGCCCGCAACACAAGTGTTCTCTCGCCTTCGGAAGTTTCGAGAGGTATTCTGAAAAATGCAAGTCCGCGTGCATCTGGATACGATGTCTGTTGTGGCCCGGGAAGAAGTACAACAGGTTGTGGTGGTACATCATCAGCTCGAGTCGCAACAGCACGCGTTGCGAAGGGGCTCACATTGCCAAAGCCATCGATAGCTGTTATGGTGGCGGAGAGGTTGGCATATCCTTTGGAGTCAAAAGGCAATTTAATCGGCGCTATTTTAACCGTGATACGCGTTCCTCCTCCTTCCTCATCCAAGAGCTGTGCTGTGGTTATAGTCGCGCTAATGTCTGATGGCAACGATGATGCAATCTCAGCTGCCGGCCATTCGATGCGTAACGGTTTTATCGTAGCACCCGGAGCAATCCCAAGCTTTCCCCACATTGATGGATCCTGATTTTTAGCAATTTTTGTCTTTCCTTGGCTTATATGAACCTCAAATGCAACAACGTCAGGAGATATTTCTGACTGAAACGAAGTCCAATCAAATGAAACTGCAACATATTCCCAATCAGGAGCAAAAGATGCCTCGCCAGCAAGTTGTGCGACCACATTTGTCGGTGCGATGGGCTTGACAAGATCTTTTACGTTAGCTTCGGCTTTTGCCCAGGGGCTAAAGCGACCCCAAATATCCATTCCACTGATGGACCACTCATAGTTGCCATAACTGGGCATTGATCTATCAGTGATTTTCGCCAGATCCTTTCGAATCGAGTCTTTCGTTGGGACAATCGGAATTCGCAAATGAATAACTTCGTCCCTGTGATTTAAAACGACATCCTTAGTTCCACTCCCGCTGCGACGTGCGGCATAGAAAATCCGCGCAATTTGCGGGTCATCAAAAAGATTTGCATCAGGTACACTCCAGGTTATATCTACTTCCGTCTGAACCTTTTTTCCAGAGGGAGACTGCTTTGGCTTCGCATGCAAATCATCAGGCGGTGTTGGCATCGGCTGATGCACCTGTCCAATGGATGTCGCCATAGATATTACAGGAAAGAGTCCCGTCTCCGATATATTTGATACTCCATCAATAACAGGTCCTGATTTTTTGCGAGCTTTCTTCCAGAGGTTCTGCGTTGGACCGCTGCCGCTTTTAATCTTTAAATTTTCAATAAATTTTTTGGCCATTTCAGGGGCAAAACTCCACAATAGCCAGATATCCGGATACCAGGCTGCGATAAAGTAATCCCAGATACCTTCAGGATCATTGAGGTCGGTCGTCATCAGACCAAGAATGCGTGCCATCTGCGGATCGGCTGCAGCAGCATAGAGCTGGTCGAATGGACTATATGTAGTCTCTGTGCTTCCTCCAGATGCATCTCCGTCTTCATGTTCAGAGATGCTGACAAGAGCCTGCGGTATAAAGTTGGTCACCTCACCTTTAAGAAAGAGTCGCATGGCATCGTCAATTCGATCGAACGCTTCACCCAGGTAGCGTTTCGTCAGATCATTCCAGATTGATGATGCTGATTCATGTGGGGGTGGATACGAACTCACGTCCCAAGGTGGATGTGCATGAGGTGGCGCTTGAGCGAGTCGCTCTTCGGCAACGCTGACACCTGCTTTCGTTGTCCAGGCAGGATAATATCCAGGAGCATCTGTCAGAGGGAGGAAAAAACGATTGACCAGTTCCCATCCCGGGATTTGTGCGTATAGCCTTGTCGGCATCCAACATACCCCCAACAATGCAGCATTCATCCCAGTTATTTCAATTTTTTCGAGAAGCCCACTGTGCAATAGCAGTGTCTCGAGCTTCATTACAGGCGTCTTTTTCTTTCTAGTCCTGGTGGATAAATCCAGCTTAAAATGTTTAGCGATTTCAATGTGACGTTCAATTATAACTTTTTTAGTCACATGTCTCTCTGCTCCAGAGCGCAGCCACTCGACATTATCCATTTTGGTGACCCACTTTCTAGCAGAAGGAGGGATGACCGCAGATATGCGTGGCCCCACCCCTGCCCGGTCTACAAGGCGCGATGAAGAGCCAGCTTCATAAAAGCCTTCTGCAAGCACAGACCCTTTCTTTTCTTCACGCAGGATAAAAAGAAGGACATATGCTGCTGGATCGTGTATTGCAGGTCCTATCTGCGGCGTAAGCAACGGGTCCTGCGGGCCTAAACTCAATGTAATCGGCTTCGAATCGATCTTCAAGATAGGATATTCTCCGACTGTAGGGTCTGCTGGGTTTGATAAAGAAAAAAACGTGAAGCCATCCAATTTTGATATTGTTAAACCGCTCTCGAAATGCTTCAATGTCTTTGCAGGATCCAGCTCCTTCTTGGTTGTTAGTTCCAGACCCATTACTCTGAGCAGTGATCTAAATTTTTTATCATCGTAGAAGGGACAGGGACGGCGCATCAGGAAGAAACCGCCTCGCGGGAATCCAAGCAGACGCTCAAAGAACCAACGCAGATGTCGGCCATTTTGCATATATGGATCATCGATAGTCCCTAAGCCGACGATCTGCAAGAGTTTTGGGTCTATCCAAACCCATTGATTTGCAGGCTGTTGTGGTTTGGTCATGTTAAGCACCCTCAGAAAATATAGAAGGAATCGAAGGCACGGGGATGACTATGTTCGCAATCTCCTTGGTCGGCATGCCGCCAGAATCAATGAACACATCAGTTATAGTCAACTTAACAGATCCAGGACCAAGCGGTTTAAATGCGCTTGCTTCTGAGAAGAGCAACAAAGACCGTGCTCCCGATTTTCCGCTTATTTGATAGAATTCCAATTTGCTGCCGCCGTCAGCCATCAACGAGAATCCGCTGCCATCTTCTCGCAGTAAAGGCTCCGGACCGTCAAGGAAAAGCCCTATCGCAGCATATGCATTCGACCCATCTTTCTGCCAGATGAGAACGACCTCTGGAGATGCTGCAGGCTTGCGGAAGGGCAGTCCTAGTTTGTCAAAAACGATCTCATCAAGAACCTGATCATCTCTGACGAGAGTACGGGCTCCGAGAATTGATGAGATTGAAGAAAAATCTGGGGAGCTACCAAGAATTTCATCAAACATCACATGTGCCGCCACGTGATCTGTCAGATTCTTCCATCGAGATGTGCGGAACTTGAAATTATATAACGCCGCAAAGTCTTCCCAGGTGGCATTCACGAAATCGTTTACCGATATCGGTACCGAATATATGGTGGCATTATACTCACGGTTTGGCTTAAGGATTGTATCAAAAACCGCTACGCCTACATCCCAGAGGCTTTTCACTCCTTCAGGGGTACATTTATAGCCAAGGACTTTTTCCAGCCAGACCTTCTTATATTCAGGGAGTTCTGGAGCAGTTTCCCTGATCAGCTTGAGTCTATTGAAGAGGTCTTGACCGCTATCATCGAGAAGTCTGAGCACCAGTTTCTGGTCAAATTTGGCATAGACCGCCTCGATGCGCAAGTCGCTGAAAGTGAGACGAATAGGGCGAGTTGTGTACATCGAATAAGTGCCATCAGAAGGCAGTACGTCAATCTCCCAGAAGTCATCGCTGGCTGCGATCTGTAAATTGCGTTTACGCAACGGCTGAGGAACTCGATCCTTTGCCTCCGTTGTAAATGAGAACGAAAACAATTCCTCTCCGGTGCTAGGATCGTCCTTGAGATGCGACCATTGGATGCGCCCTTTTAATTCATAACTGCACCCTGGATCAAGAAGCAGAGCATCACTTGATGCTGCATTTTGAGAGAGAAGGTCTGACCAGAACCCAGACCAAGCTTCTTTTGAAGCCTGGTTCTGCTCATTCTTCACGAGTTCAGACTCATAGGCTAAGCATAATCCTAACAGCATGGTTGACGTGTATGAGTGCATGATCTCTCCAACGTTCCTTGCTTGTGGATTAGATAAAAAAGTCAGCTCTACTCGCGTCGCGGGACCAGGATGCTCAAAAATCAAATTTATTATTTTAGATGAAGATTCATATGGATATGTCTTCGGCGAGCCAAGCAGTGTAGCACCATTATAGAAATGCGCAAAGATAGCATCTTTGGACCTGAAGTCGCAACAACAATATAAATTGATATTTTTTGCACTCTCAAACTCTAGAACTAGCGTCTCACTGGCAACTATTCCCGATTCATTAGACCAGGCACCATAGGTTCCAGGAATAGAGATGGCTTCAAAGAATGGAAGAACCTCTGCATTCTGGAGTATTAGATCAAAAGTGCTGATGAGGATATCGGCATTTTTCGGCGGAGGTAAGGTCAATACTTTCACAGATGGATGTCCCTCTTGCTTAAGAGTGAGCATATCGAAATGCCCTGGCGGCTTGCCAGCAAAGCCATAGCAGACAGGCCTGTATTTCCTGGATGGCGGACATGGTTGCCACTTCTCAGTCACCCTATCCATATATTTCGCTGAAGTACCTATGAAGCGAGATGAAGGAGTGTGGTCGAAAACATTGATATCGAGCACCATCCTTGCTTTTTGTTCGCCAGGAGCTTGAATATCTTCAAGTCGCCATTTGGCCGGGATATTCGACATCACTGTGCCTGTTGTAACATTTGTGAGTGTCAGGTCAGTGAGTGTGAAAATATATCCATGCTCACCACTGGTGATATATTTGGTCTGCATATCCACGCTATCGAAGTTGAAGCTCCCAATTGATGTTGACTCGTTGCGGATCGGAAAGCGAAATACAAGAGACAGTATTGGATCGATGGATATTCCTGATGCCATCTCCGAAGGTTGAATCTCAATAGGTTGATTCATGATGCGCGGGAGTATTGTCAAGGAGTTCACTGCACTTCCCGGCGCTGGCAATGAGCCGCCTTTGTCAACAGGTGTAAGTGAGATTGAAGCATTGACATCTGGCAGCGGCCATGGCAGATCTATAGATATGCCGACTTCTCCACTTATCTTGTGAGGATTTGGCGCAATAGCGGTCAATTGAGCATAAATGCAGAACTCGAAGCCGAAGCCAAAGACCTTGACGACAAGCCCGCCTTCTAACCTGATCATTCCATAGAAGAGCCAGGGATCAGGGAGCCCAACGCCGACGTTGAATTCTAAAGCAACATAAAAGTAACACTTCAGCCTCTTGCCCTTCAATCCCCATTGCCATTCTCCGCGGCCACCAAGTGCGATTGCGAAAGAAGGAATATTGATGCCACTGCCAGCGAGGTTTTCGATCGCTTTTGTGTCAAACATCAGATAGCCGTTTATGTCGAAGAGACTGAGGGCTCTTGCAACAATGCGTTCTGACATCGGCTTGTCCTTGCCAATGTAAAGGTGGAACTGAGGATCCTCCCCGAAGTCGACGAAAATTTCTGTGGGGATATTGAATGTGAGTATCCTGCCATCATCTTTGGGGATAGAGTATTTGATCGTAATGCCAACTGTTATTGTATCTTCTTCCAAATCGAGAACAATTAGAGCTACGAAGTCTGCGCCTTCTGTATCCCCTACAGTTGTTGTGTTCCCGACAGTCGGCCTCTGTTTCAGAATATTGGCAGCTCCGTAGATTATTACGACAGGACCGGGCAAAAGGAGAGTGAGACCGACTTTAGCATTCCATATCCTTCCCTGACCTGCAGTCGAACCAAGAACCGCACCGATACCAAAGCCCCATTCACCTTTTTTTGCGCCCCACTTGCCTAGACCGAGTACGCTGTTTTTTGTCTCTTTTTCCATGAACCAATATCTATAGTCGCCATCAGGAACGACTGGTGCAGCATCATTTGCATACTGTCCAAGAAGTCCAAAAATCGATACTCCTGAGCCAAAAAGCGGAATGCCAATACTGCTGTCGAAATTGATTCCCGCAACAAGTGATGTAACTCCATCGATTTTTTCCCATCGAAGCAGTACCTCGGCATCCCAAAGCCAACTGCTTCGTTTCCGAAATACTTGGAGTTTTCCCAGGGGGTCGTTTGGATCGATTGCTGCAATTTCCGGCCATGCATAAGGATTGCCGATCAGCATAGCATGTGTCCAGACCTGCTTGACTTCGCCCCAGCCGAGTTCTGCTCGGCAATATATGACATTTGGAACAAGAATCGTGATACTAATGCCCTGAATATGCAAATGATCCAAAGTACCATCTGGCAGATAGTACAGCCGTACTGCTGCGCCTCCCATTATCGCATCTGAAAGCTTTTGTGTTGAGCGAACGCCGATATCAAACCACAATCCCCTCTCCCACTTTCCAATACCGAATTTGATGATCTCCAAGAACGAATCCTGTATGAGAGATTGTTCGCTCAAGTCGAACGATATGCCTCCTTGAGGTTCAAATAAAACCTTAAATGGGAGTTTCTCAAGTTTATCTTTTACGGGCTGCGGTTTTGAATCCCATCCAAGGATCCACTGCAATGTCAGCCCTTTAATATCTACACCTATTGGCCGTCCCGTTTTTGCTACGAGCACGAGTGGAATATTAAGATCGATTGAAAGCTTGAACTGAATATCAAAGACGACTTCAATAAAGCGGACGACCTCTCCTTCCTCAATTTTTGAGAAATATCGAAAGCGGATCGCATCGAGAGTAAGTTTATTGACAACCATGCATCCCATCTTTTGAAGGCATGCAAGGAGCCACAACAGGAGGATTGGTGTCCCCGACGATTGATCGATATTGTCGTCGAAACATAGCTTGCCAACCATCAATGTTGGAAGCGCTATCATAATCAGATCTATTACATCCTCATTTAGAGTGAGTATGCCTCTGTCTTTTGTTCCTGGAGTAAGAAGTGCAATATCAAATCCCCAGGCTTCAGCACCCTTGACAGAAGGATTATGCCGGAGAGTGAAGAGCAATTCAAGAGTGCCTTCAGGACCTAAGCTCCAAAGCTCAGAGCTGATCGCCTCAACGTGCAGAAGGACGCTAAAGGTGCCGCGTACCAGTGAGCCCCGATCAAACTCTATGCCCAGCTTCGCAAGCTGCCATACATCATCCTTTTTCGTGGCGGGAAATTCCGATATGTCGACTGCACCACTCCATCCTTCTGTTCCACATATCCAGTTTTTTGCATCAATGCTTGCTGGCAGGAATGGGAGAAGGGTGTTCAGACCGCATATCTGGAGTTCTTCCGCGTAGATGCCTTTCCATGTCTCGTCGTACCCAGGCCGTGCGATAACCTCGGCAAAGCCCTTCTCAGCCGACATATCAAGCTTAACATTCTTGATAATGACTCCGAGATCTGAGTCACCAATAAGAAACGGCGGGCAATTGAGAACTTGTTCCTGGGGGATAGTGAGGTCGATGCCTTTCTCTGTGTCTATTGTCAGCAAAAATGCTGGAAGTTCAATATCTACTGGCTTCTCTGGTGTTACACGTTTGATGCCTATGACAGAGCCGTTTTCCTCCTTCTCGCCAAGCTTTGCGTGCTCCAATGGAAGCCTCAAACTCATTCCCGAACCACTGAGGGTGATACGGAATACGTTCGGAAAGGCATCCATCTGCAGAAACATCTGAAGAGGCTGATCAACGTCTTCTTCCTCGGACGCCGTACCGACTATTGCCTCGACTCCTGCATCTATTCCTGCTTTTAAGACGGACCTTCGCTCTGCTGCAATCTGGAAGTCGAAACAAGTTGCGCCAGCGCCCGCCTTCCCAAAGACAAGCGCAAAGCCACCAAATGGGATTGCTGCCTCTCCGTCCAAGACAGCCTCGCCATCGATGGTTACATGCGTGTCATTCCAAGACTCCCGATAATTGCGCACACCCACATGATTGAGCACCGCATCATACAAAGGCTCAAGCAGTGGCAGTTTATCTAGAGGCAATCCTGCTGCAGTCGATAGAAGCGTTTTTAACGGAATGAAATATTCTCCCATGGCATCTCCCGTTTTTCTGTTATGCTTCCTCCACACAAGTAATAGAAAATTTTGACATATCTAATTTCCTTATCGCATAGGATTCATTCCCATAAAGTAATATTTAAGTTATCCTAAAGGTTCAAAAATAATATATTATAAACAATTTCACATTTAACTCAGGCCATAGCATAACTAATTTAAAATATAAATAATAATAAATTAGTTATCTTGGCTAGGAAAAATATGATAATGCCTTATCAACTAATCCTAAATAAATTAGAATTTTTAATACATAATATCAAATTATATTAATAGAAGTGATTATAGCCTAGACCTCACCCCCGATCTTCGAGATATTGGACATTTATAGCAGAGATCTCTAATTTTTCATTCAATTCGCGAAAAGATCAAACTGCGCGCGGCCACCCCACCCTAAAGGGATGGGGTATGCTTCGGGCCGCGCGCCCGGTTTCTCGGAAGTCAGAAATTATCAAGTCTACGTTTCCCAGATCAGCCTTCAGAATCATCGTCATCCTGTTCTCGATTTCCCGAGATCCTTGCTGCTCGAATCTAAAGAATCTGAAAACTGGGCGAGGGTTCACTTCATCCCCAACCTAAAGGATGGGGAATTCGTGA
>CAYQKI010000012.1:0-27558 GCA_964418105.1 uncultured Methanotrichaceae archaeon
TGAGGACTCTGCCCCAGGGAGACCTGCTCAGAGTCTCGAGGAGGGCATAAACCGCCGCCAGCACAAACAGCACCAGGAGGGCGAGGAGGAGGTTATAATTCTGAGGGGCTACCAGATCCTGAAAGGGCCTGGGAAAGCCGTACAGCCCGAAGGAGCCTTTGGTCAGCCACGACCAGTTGAGGAGGAGAAACCTCAGTATTTCGGAGAAGCCTATGGTCACTATGGCTAAATAGTCCTCACGCAGCTTGAGGGTAGCCATTCCCAGCAGCCCGCCAGCCGCGCCGGCCAGTATCATGCCCGCCAGGATTGCCAGAAGCAGGGGCACGCCGTTCATGCTGAGAAGAATTGTGCAATAGGCTCCTATTGCCATGAAGGCGACATGGCCGAAGTTGAGAAGGCCTGCACAGCCCCACTGCAAATTCAGGCCAAGGGCAAATATGGCGTAGATGCCCGCGGTGAGAATTATGGTTATCACATAATCCAGCAAGTATAGCCCCTCCGAACAGTACTTCTGCGCCCTATGATCTGCTCGCTGCCCGTCATCCGCTTGAAGGCCATAATCTATCCGCCTCCCATCAGGCCCTTGGGCCGGAAGAGCAGCACCATTATCATGATAAGGAAGCTGACGGCAATTTTATACTCACCCGGCAAAAAAGCGGTGGAGAGCTCCTGGGCGAGGCCGATGATCAAGCCCCCGGCCATGGCTCCATAGGCATTGCCTATCCCGCCCAGTATGGCTGCTGCAAACATGGGCAATATTATAGACCAGCCCATATTGGGGTTGACATGAGTTATCAGCCCATACATTATTCCGGCAAGGGCGGCAAGCCCCATGCTCACTGCCCAGGTGTACCTTATGACCCGATCAACATCTATCCCGGAGATCCTGGCCAGGTCCGGGTTGTCTGCCAGGGCCCTCATGCTCTTTCCCAGAGGGGTTTTGACCAGTAGGGCATGGACGAGCAGCATGGCGGCGGCTGCGATCAATACCACTGAGATCTGGAAATCGGTGAACATTATTGGCCCGAGACTCATCCCTTCCCGGACGGGCAGCGGAAATCTCAGGACATCGGGACCGAAAGAAATGATCAGCACATTTCGCAGAGACAGGGATATGCCGATGGACAGTATCATTATCGCCGTCCTGTTTGCCCTCATCGAGCGCATGGGCCTCCAGGCTGCATAATCCAGAGCTACGGAGAGAGCAGCGGTCAAGATAAATGAAAGCAGGCATGCCGCCAGGAAGGGAATCTGCAGGCTTGTTGCAGAAAAAAGAGCCAGATAGGCACCGAGGGTCAGGAAGTCGCCGTGTGCAAAATTGGCAAAGCCTAAGATTTTGTAAGCCATGGACAGGCCAATAGCAGCAAGGGCTATGATGCACCCAAAGATTATCCCGTTGATAGCAAGCTGCTCGATCATGGTCTCCAATATTTCTTTGTTCCTATGGCGCTAACTGTATTTTTCAATCTTTCGCTGCCCAGGCAATCGGAGACCTTCAAAGGCCTGCGCGACAACTATAAATTCAATATTCGTGATGACAATTTCCCAAAGAATAGAGCATTTTAGCCGCGGAGGGTAACCATGAAGTCAAGGGCTCATAGATCAATGGCTCATCATAGAGCACATATTTTGTCTATCGCGATCCTTCTTGCAGTCTTTTCCGTTTTTTTATCGGGATGCGTGCAGAAAGAAGAAGCCACAGAAGGGATGCAAGTCACTGGAGATGAAGCTACGAAGACGGCAGAGAACGCCACTGCGGGGTTGCAGGGCGAGATCAAGTTTGGTGTCCTGCAATCTCTGACGGGCGATCTGGGCTTATACGGTGGGCCGATGACCGACGGCATGAAGCTGGCTGCAAAGCAGGTGAATGCCAACGGCGGCATATTGGGAAAGCAGCTTGTGCTGATAGTGGAGGACGACCAGACCAACAACGTCGCGGCGGTTGATGCCGTCAACAAGCTGGTCAAGGTGGACCGGGTCCCAGTGATCGTCGGCGCTACCGGCAGCGGCCCAAGCATGTCAGTGATCGATATAGCCACCAAGAGCGGCGTGCTGCAGATATCCTCTTCCAATACAGGCACTGAATTTTCATCCTACAATGATAATGACCTCTACTTCAGGACGGCTTCCTCCGATTCGCTTCAGGGAGCGGCAATGGCCAAACTGGCCGGAAAGCTCGGCTACAAGAAAGCCGCCACAATCGTGATCAATAATCCCTATGGCGTGGGCTTTGAGGATGTCTTTGTGAAGGTCTTTGAGGCTGAGGGAGGGCTGGTTTTGGAGAAGGTCAAGTACGACCCATCCCAAACGATCTTCGATTCGGAGGTGCAAAAGCTTGCATCCAGCGGAGCCGACTTCATCATGATGGTCTCCTACCCGGAGACGGGAAGCCTGATACTCAAGACCGCCTATGAGAAGGGGGCTCTCAAGACCATGCCCTGGTTGCTCTCGGAGGGCCTGGAGGCTGCGAACCTCGCCGACCTGGTGGGCAAGGATTCTGAAGGAAGGTACATTGCCGCCGGCCTGGAGGGTCTGACGCCGGACAAGAGCGCAGGCGGAAAGGCGTATGAGTCCTTTGCAGAGCAATATGTTGAGGAGTATCAGAAGGAGCCCGGAATCTACTGCTCCAATAGCTATGATGCTCTGGCAGTGGTGGCTTTGTCCATGGAGGTGGCTGGGGAGGCAACCGGAAGTGCCGCTGCCGCCAGTATTCGAAAGGTGGCCAATCCGCCGGGAGTTGAGGTCTCAGACATAGGTGAGGCCTTGAAGCTTATCCGGGAGGGCAAGGACATCAATTACCAGGGTGCATCCGGAGAGATAAGCTTTGATGAGAATGGGGATGTGAGCGGCAGCTACACCGTCTGGACTGTATCTGATAACGGCACCATCACCTATGGAGAGAAGATGGCGGTTTGAGAGGATCGCCAGATTTTCTTTTTTAAATCACCCCTGCGCATGAAAATGAGCTTTTCGTTCTTTGTGCGCCTTTGTGGCAAAGAACTCACAAGCTAACAACGTGAACAAACCAAAGAAAGATACACGTGCCTGTTTGCCAGAATAGTTATGCGGGCTGGATTGCGAGTAAACGAATAGCGGGGAGTAGATTTGAACTACTGATCTACGGGTTATGAGCCCGTCGGGATATCCTGACTACCCTACCCCGCTGCACTTGGGATATACACACTGACTTTATTCTAGCTTATAAGGCTTGCGTACGGATGCTTGGGGGCAGGGCCGCCGGCAGAAAGCACCGATGCGCTTTTTCGTATGAAATGCTCCAAGGAGGTGGTGCTGGTCATGCGTCCCGCGGAAGGATTCAGCCGGTTTTGCCGCGGGCTTCTCGCGCCTGCGGCATCTCGGCGGCGCAGGGCCCTCTCGGAAAGCCGGGCAATCAGCTTTTCTGCATTATTATATATTAATAAACATTGACTACTATCATTCATAGCTTGCCGCAGGTTAAAATAACTTGAGTTAAAACCCTTTACTCATGCTGCTCCTGGGTGTGGACGAAGCCGGCAAGGGTCCCGTCATCGGCTCCATGTTCGTGGCCGGCCTGGTGATCGAGGAGGACAGGCTCTTCGACCTTGCCGGATTTGGAGTCCGGGACTCCAAGCTGCTCACCCCGGCGAGAAGGGAGATCCTGGCCAGGAAGATCCTCAGCGTGGCCACTGACCACTATATCCTGGAGGTCAAGCCTCAGGTCATAGACGATCTGCGACAGGTGATGACCATGAACGAGATCATGGTCAAGAGCTTCTCCTCTGTGGTGGCGAGGCTGCATGCCGACAGGGGCATTCTCGATGCTGCGGACGTAAACGAGCAGAGGTTTGCTGATCGGGTGAAGGCTGGGAGCAAGACCGGCATGGCTATCCTGGCTGAGCATAAGGCTGACGCCCGCCACCAGGTCGTCTCCGCCGCCTCCATCCTGGCCAAAGTGAGGCGGGACGCCTCCATGCGAGAGCTGGAGGAGACGATGCAATGCAAAATCGGTAGCGGCTATCCTCATGACCCAGATACGCTCGCCTTTTTGGAGGGCTGGGTCAGGGAAAAGAGGGAGCTGCCCCCCTGCGCCAGACATAGCTGGGCCACAGCCGAGCGCATAAAAGCTAGTTTTATATAGGCTGCCCAAAGTATTGGCGCAGAGAAGAAGGGATCTCATGGATATAGAGGATACTTTGCTCATGATTCCAGGACCGGTCAAGGTCGCGCCCCGAGTTCTTCGCGCCCTGTCCCGTCCCATGATCAGCCACAGAAGCGGCGACTTCAGCGCAATTTACAGCGATTGCTGCCAGCACCTCAAGCAGTTCTTCGAGACCAAGAACGATGTTGTGGTCATGACCGGCAGCGGCACAGTGGGCATGGACGGAGCTGTAGCCGGGCTCATCGGCAGAGACGACAAAATTGTCACCATCTCCAATGGCAAATTTGGGGAGCGGTTCACTGAGATCGGCGAGAGGTACGGGAAAGCCATACCCGTGAAGTTCGAATGGGGAACACCCTTCGACCTGGACAAAATTGAAGCCGCATTGGAGCAGGGTGCCAAGGCCGTGGCCATGGTGCACAACGAGACCTCTGTGGGCCTCACCAATCCCGCCAAAGAAGTGGGCAAGCTCGCCAAGAAGCACGATGCAGTCTTCATCGTGGACGGCATATCCTCCATAGGCGGCAACGACTTCTTCACAGATGACTGGGGAATCGATATCGCCATCACCGGCTCCCAGAAGGCCCTGGCTGTCCCGCCCGGCCTGGCCGTGGTCGCGATCTCAGCGAAGGCCGAGGAGCGCTTCCTGCCCAAGAGCAGCAGCTACTACTCCGACCTCAAGGCGCACCTGAAGAGCACCAGAAAGAGCCAGCCCCAGACGCCCTTCACCCCGGCTGTGCCCCTATTCTTCGCCATGCAGGAGGCGCTGCACATGGCAGCCGAGGAGGGCTTCGCAGCCAGGAGAGCCAGGACTGCCAAGCAGGCGGAGTCGGTGCGCTCTGCGGCAAAGGCTCTGGGAATCAGCCTCTTTCCCAAGGTCGACGATCTGTCCCACTACTCCAACACCGTTACGGCCATGAATATGCCCGATGGAGTCAGCGACGACAAGCTGCGCGGCGGCATGAAGAAGCAGGGCGTGATCGTCTCCGGCGGACAGGATGCCCTGAAAGGCAAGATCTTCAGGATCGGCACCATGGGCATGTGCTCGACCGGCGACATTCTGCGCACCATCCAGACACTTGAGCTGATCCTGGCCAAGGAGGGCAAGATTGCATCCTGCGGCGCAGGAGTCGAGGCGGCGAGCCGGGTGCTGGGAATTTAAATCTTTTTTTGGGTGTTTGCCTCCTATCTGGGTGGGCAAAAAGGCTTTATAAGTAAGCAGACGGTAAAATACATCCTTGAATTCATGGGGGTTGAGTCTGTTGCATGAGATAAAGGCAAGGATCTTCAGTAATGGAAGAGAAACACTGAACGGCGCAGTTTCATGGCTATTTATCTTTATTTCCCTTGCTTTTCTCATCTCCCTGCCCGGCGCAGCTCAGAGCGGCTACAGCATCATCAACCCTGCCGTCACTCCCGAGTACGGCTATGAGGACTTCACCTACTCTGCTCAGGTTGCCATGAGCGATGATGCGGCCAGCAGGTTGGGAGTCATCGCTGTAACCAAGTACTACATGGAGCTGAGGATCTACGATCAGGCAGAGATTCTGGGCAGCTTCCCGTCTGACGTCCAGACAGGCATGAAGACCAGCACATTTGAATTCGGCCCCTATAACTTCGAAAATAGATTTGGAATAAAGGAGACGGATAATGCCACATTTGAATTCGCCTTCTATGCGGGAGGCAGGCAGGTCGCCAAGACCTCCCGAATCAAGGGTCCTGTCATAAAGCCCCCTGCCATGACAGGCATCAATTATGAAAAGAATCCTTATTTCTTCCAGGGGATAGTGGTCTCGGCGGCATTTCGGGACCTTGAGGGGCTCACGCCGCCTCCATCATGCCATCTGCAGATCACCGGTCCGCTGGAAACAGCCCAGTCCAGAACCTGGGCAACAGCCGACACCCATTGCCGGGCTTCGGGCAAGAGCAGCTACTCCTGCACCATATCCGAGGACCTGTCAGCCTACCGTGAAGGCGGAAATTTTACCTTCAATCTCATTTACAATAACCTCAAGGTCGAGCCTCTGACCTTCGGACCCTACAATGTGAGCCTTCAGCCCTACAGTCCGTCTGTGGAGAAGCTTACTGTGCCAAAGCTGGTCGACTACACCAACTTCACCATTCAGGCATTTGTCAGGGACGAGGGCGTCAAGATGGTGGGCGGAACCCCGGACAGCAGTGTAGCAAGCCTTGTCATCAGCCATCCCCAGAAGGGCGAGCAGACCTATATCTCCTCGGAGCCGGCACTTGCGGGTGGCAGCCTCGTCTACCAGTGGACCCAGGAGAGCATTCCCGCCCTATTCAACAGGAGCGATGTGCAGATCTCCCGGGCTGCTCCATTCTCCGCCAGGGTAGTCTACAAGAATGAGAACTGGAACTACCAGGCGGAGAAGGCAAATGTCAGCTTCAGAGTGGTAGAGGAGATACCGAAGATCGACCTCCAGTATCCGTCCATAGTCTATGTGCGAGCGGGGGAGAGCAGCCGCCAGGACATCACCGCCACTGTGACATTCTCCAAGGGTGCAGGTGATCTGCATATTGGCCTCTCTGGCCCCAATCTGGACATCAACCGCACCATTGATGCAGTGCCTCTGGGTGCAAACAGATATCAGTATAAGTCACAGATTGCATTTGATGAGAGCCACGTCAACAACAATTATACTCTGTCTCTCTCATTTGCCCACCCTTCGCTAGAAGATGGCAGCTATTCCTTCGAGGATAAACTCATAAGCGTCTTGCCGGTCTCTGTGCAATTCCAGAAGGCTTCTGTGACTGCTGCCACCGGCCTGTGGAATGACAGCTACACCTATTCATTGCTCCTTAACAGCACAGTAATACCGCTGGACGTCAGCCTGCAAACATATGATCCCTGCAATACCGAATGGATCGATAAGGGCACTATCAAGGCGGAGACTGAATCATCATTGCTGAACTGGACGCTCTCTCCTTTTGATTACGAATGCGATGAGATGCAGCAGCAGGGGGCAAAGTTCCGCTTCAAGGCCTCTTTCGCCGGAAGGGATTATGTCTCCAAGCCCTATGAAGGCCCGGCCTTCCGGGGAGGGATGCCCGTTCTCGTCTCCCTGGAGAGCGATCCTGTGGTCTATGTCTCTGAGGGCGGCGAGACAGGGTCCGCCATTTCCGCAGTAGTGCAGTACGGAGCTGGACAGGCGCAGGCGGCTTTGCGTCTGCCGGACTATGGGAAGAGCTTTGAGGATACCGATCCTGGAACGGCTCTGGGCGGAAATAGGTATCGATACGACTGGAGCCTATCCTTCTCTGCTGATGACGCCGGGAAGAGCTTTAACTACACCATTGGCTTGCAGCACGAAAGCCTTGGTGCAGAGATGCAGATAGCAGAAGGCAGGATCTATGTAAAACCTGTTTCCATTTCATTCTCGGATGGCTCTGTGCTGCCGGCGCGGGGCAGATGGAATGACAGCTTCAACTACACAGTCAAGACAGCCTCCAGCGTGGATGCAAAGGCGGTTTTGGAGATATACAACCCATGCAGCAGAGAGTGGGTGGAGAGGGCTTCCGGAACCATTGCACCCGGAGAGGGCACCGTCAATCTCAGGGCCCAGCCATTTCCGTATAGATGCACTGAGGCGGAGGGCAGCAGCGCTAGCTTCCGCTTTGCCGTGCTCTTTGCCGGAGAGAGGTTCGTATCGGACGTCTATTCCGGCCCGGAGATCGCCGGCGGAAAGCCGGAGCTGGTCTCTCTTGACTATACGCCGGTGCTGTATGTGACTGAGGATGCTCCGAGCTATCAGATGATCAAGGCAACAATAGAAAGCCCGCTTGCATCGGGCACTGCAGCGATAAACATCAGTGGCCCGCAGATGAGTTTTGCAGAGGAGGTCAAAGGTTCCTCCCTGGGAGGCCAGAGATACATTTATGCTTGGTCGGTTCCATTCAGCGTCGACAACGCCGGCAATCATACCCTCACCCTGAGCTATATGCATCCAGATATTCCCGGAGGGATGATCTCCTTCCCGGACCAAAGCATGACGGTCATTAAATCTGAATCAAAGGAAAAGGAAGAGACAGTGCAATTCTCTTCGGCCGCAGTCACTCCTATCAACGGCTCAGCCTTCAATAGATTTACCTATTGCGTGGATGTTCGGTCCGGCCAGAAGAATCTGGATGTAGAGCTGTTCACCCAGGAGCCGGGATCCAGCAAGTGGATATCTCAGGGCACCATCCCCTACAACGAATCCAATGGTACATCACAGTGGCTCTGCTGGCCTGATGTGGTCTTAGACGGATCTGAGTACGGCACTGCAAAGTTCCGGTTCAGCAGCGGATCGGCTTCTTCCGAAGTCTTCCTCGGTCCAGAGATCGAGCAGACAAACTTGGTAAATGCCACGATAAGCCCCGATCACGGGTCTCTTTACCAGACAAATCCGCTTTCAGGAGAGATATCCAGAGTATACATGTATAACATCACTGTGCAGTTTATCAAACTTCTGGCGGCTGACATGAAGGAGATCAGGCTTGAGGTATACGATCCCTCAGAAGAAGAGTGGCTCTATGCCGCAAGCCAAACCTATGATTCCTCTAAGACAAGCATGTCATTCAAGGTCAACTTCGCAACGCTCTTCGATGAGCCGTTCCTGGGAATGACAAGATACAGAGTGCTGGCCTCAGGCGAAGAACTGGGCGAATTCCCTGGGCCGAACATCGATGTGAATATACGAAACGAAAGATATTCGGCAGAGGGCAAGAACTTCACGTACCAGTGCGAGGCGAGAAGCAGCCTGCCCAAAGTGGATGTCGCCCTGGCCTTCACCAAGAACAATGTCAACTGGGAGAGAGGTGACAGAAGGACGTACGAGTCTTCAATTCAGGAATGGAAGACGCTCAAGTGGGAGAAGTATCCCAAATACTATGCCTACGAATTTGAGGTGCTGTATGTCTAAGGGTCAGGCTGATTATAGCCGCTCAATTATACCGAAATTGTCGGCAATGATAGCTGTGCTGCTTTTAACAATGCTCCTGTTATCAGGCCTCTCTATTGCCGGAGAAGTTATTGGGGGTGGTGGAGATGGAGGCGGCGACAGCACTCCTGCGGTCTCATCCGGAGGCGGTGGAGGAGGCAGCAGGCAGATCACCATCGACAATCTGCTCAAGACTGTGCAGGACGCAAAGAAGAAAAAGCCTGCCAAGCTGGAGGAGTTGAAGACGCTTCTCTGGAAGGACCCCATCACAAGCGAGAATTACACATTGCCTGTGGTGCTCATGTACTACACGGGCAACAATACCACAGTCAGCCGGACTGAGCCCCTTGAGGTCATGACGGTCATCACCAATAACAATCCTCTGGAGATGCGGCGCATGCTCGACCTCTATCTGGAGGTCAGGAATCCTGGATCAGATGAGTATGAGCGCATGAACAAATGGCCGGAAAAGATTCAGGCCAATGAATATAGCGATAAGAGCAATACCACTTACAGGATCTGGGGCGATCTTCCAAACTTTGAGTACTTAAAGAAGATTGGATCGGTGAGGATCAGGGCAAATGCCAGCGACGGCGTCAATAAATGGAGCACTTCAGGCTATAAAGATGTGAAGCCGCCCTTCTATTCCGAGCTGGTATTCAATGTGACCAATGTCCGGCCTGAGATTAGAAATGCAACCGTGGTCGGCATAGACAAAAACATTCCTGGAAAACCTGTGAGATACACAGAGCCCATAAGCTATGAAGCCGATGCATATGATCCGGATGGCGACCTGTTAAATGTAACACTTCACGTCATCGATGATAAGGGCAATTTCAGGGAGAATATCACCCAGCAGGTTAAAGGCGGCTCTCACCTCTCCATAATGGACAGGGATTGGGGGATCTTTAGCGAGAATGATGCCGGGCATAACTTCACTTACTACTATACCTTCGATGATGGCATCGAAAGCGGATCCACAGATGTGCTCTCAGGACCGATTATCAAAAGCACGCCCAAGCTTAAGATAACAGATTTTAAAGCTGTTCCGGAGACTGCCAATAATTTCTGGTGGCAGAGGTATGATTTCTTCATCAAGGCAAGCAGCCAAAATCCGGAGCCTGTTGATGTAACTGTATCCCTTTTCACCACTACACCATCTGAGAAGGATAAGCTTGTTGAGAGCAAGACTGTAGCTCTGAATTCCATACCGCAGGTCATACAATTTTCAGTCTGGCCTTTCAGCGTCAATGATGCGGGATCGGAATTCAGGTATTACTTAACATTCTCTGAGGATATTCAGGGCCAGGAGGGAAGGACCGTTTTTGGAGAGATGGGCCTTCCCATCAATCCGAGAATAGTGAGATTTGGCATCATATCATGGCCTGGACTTAATTTGGCTCTTTTACTGCTGTTATGTCTGATAATCGGGATGTTTGTCGAGAGGAGGTTCTTCAGATGAATTACGAAATTTTTAATTTTATTCAAAATAGGGTTGTGCT
The DNA here is from genome assembly GCA_964418105.1 of uncultured Methanotrichaceae archaeon. Lineage (GTDB taxonomy): Archaea > Halobacteriota > Methanosarcinia > Methanotrichales > Methanotrichaceae > Methanothrix. The sequence goes on from CAYQKI010000012.1 coordinate 10,584, forward strand.
GCTGATGGCATCCATCGGCTTAATTTTGGCATTCGTAATTCTTCATCGCTTTTGCATGAGCCGCCTCTATGCTAAACTGGACCGGATAAAGAAATCCTCCTTCAAAATAGATCAGCTAGAAGAGGTTTGCAGCAAACCGCAGGGTTCAAACTTCAATACTATGGCCATCGTCTCCTGGAACCTGCTATTTATGAGCATCGGAATGCTTTTTTTCCTGACACCGGAGATCTTTGGATTGAGCCTCTTAAAGGTCCCGCAGTTGGCATCAAGCAGATTTGGCTTTCTAGGATTCGGGATATTCTTCAGCTTCATCACATTTGTCCTCTATATCAGTCTGCCAGGCATCTACGGCTTCTATGAGATCTCGAAAAAAATGAAGACGTATATTTTTTATGCTGTACCTCTGATGCTGTTTATATCCATGATACTATCGGTGCACCTGGCAACCATATATCCGTTAAGGAACGACTCAATTTGGAGCCTATCCTATATATTTATGATTCTGGGGGAGATTTTGCTGGTATCTCCCATATTCTCCGGGATAGGGGGTAGATTAAAATGAGGCCTTGCATTGTTGGAATTGGCGGTGCTGGGGGAAATATTGTTAAAAATTTTCTCCAATCACAGGATGTTGAATGCCCATTAGCCTCCTTTGGCGGAGAGTATCTGGTCTTCGGTGGAATCAAAGGTGTGTGGCTTGACTCCGATCAGGATGATGCAAATGATCAGAGCTTTTTTGGACGATTGGAGGATGGGTGCTATCCCGGCTATATAATTTCCCATGACATCATAGATCCTGATTCCAATCTGAAGAAATATATAATGGCGAAATACGGGCATGACCTCAAGGTCCAGGGATACGATAGGCGGGCTGAGTACCTGAAAGCAGTCTTTGAGATCTTTGACAAGGACCAGATTGTAAAGGATCTGGCTTGTGATGAGTTTTCTCCCAAAAATCCGAAGGCATTTTCGCTTTTGGGCAGCAATGAGAAAGGATTGGAAAATCCCCTTCCAGGATATATCTGGAGGGGCGGATTTCGCTGCTTTACCTCTGTGGGCAAGAAAGAAAATCCTAATGGAAATTCTCTCCCGGTAAATGACAAAGAAGGAAGCGCCGTCCAGTTCAGCAGTGCTGCGAAAAATTTTGCCAAATTTCTTGCCAGGTCCGCAAATAAAGCAAATTCAAGCTCGAAGGATTGCGATTCGCTCCTATTTCTGGCATCACTGGGCGGAGGAACCGGGACCGGATTCATAAATCCGCTCAGCCGCTTTGTAAGGAATGAAGAGAGGGCGTTTCCGATATTCGCCCTTGGTTTGCAGACGGAAAGGGGTGCCGATTCCAGACATGCGGAGGAGAGGAAGAGGAATTTGGGGTCCGCAATAGCCATGTACGATCTGCTTACCAAGCCACCTGGAAGCGGAATTGATGGCTTGCTGCTGGTGGACAATGAAATACTCCACAAAAAATATTCTGGAAATTACCAGGCAATGGATAAGGCAGTATTTAGAGCCTTGAGGCCCTTAATTGACCCAAAGAACTACCCTGATTCCTTAAACCAGGATGATGCTCCTGCCATCAGAGGTAAGTTCCTTGAAAATCTGAGATTTCCGCCCATTTTGATCCCCTGTCACTTTGAGTCGGATAAGAATGTAAATGAATCCAGGCTGGTCCAGTGCGCTCTGAAGAACAAACTGTACTCCTGCGATCACAGGCGTGCCGATATGGCCTTCGTCTTTGTGCGGGGCCTGATCAGCGATGCTGCGATAAGAGACGCGGTAAATATTCATACAACGATTCCAGAAAAGATGATAAATGTTTACCGCAAGATCGGCGAAGGCAAACGAAAAGAGATACTCATATTGCTGAGAAATCCATACGGCGGGCTGCCTTTTAAAGAGGGCGAAATGGATACAATGGAGTCAAGGTTTATAGAGGTAATGTCCTCCGCTCTGGATTTCATGGCAGAAGAGCATAAGAGAGTGGAGAAGCGATCGGACGGCACGATTGACTGGGCCAACCAGCCGGTGAGCCTCGTTAACCAGGCGGATTATTCATCCAAGACAAAGGATGCATTGTTTAAATACTTCTACGGGCCTGAAGGCCTGGAGATTCGTATTAAGGAGTCTATTGATAAATTAATGAGAGGAGAAGCTGCGCCTCTTTTCATCAAACCCCTGGATATATTTGACGGCAACGGAGAATCCAGGTGGGAGCAAATCTCCCCGTCGGATAAATCTAAAGTTTTTTCTCCCATTGAGGTAGAAGAGATTGAACGGATAATTTCCGACAAGTTAAGGGGCATTGAAAAAGGTAGGGCATAAAAGCCCCAGGCCGGGCAGAAGAGGCATATTACCGGTCGATTCAACCGGTCCGGATGGGCCAGCCGGCACAGCCTCTTCCTCCGGGATCGCATCAATTGCAGCCCAAAAGCAATAAATATGGGGCACGACGTTTTTTCCTCTTTAATGGTTCTGCAAGAAAATGCACTGCCTATGGAGCACAGGACATTTCGGGGGTTTTAATGATGCTCAACCGATTCAGGAATTTCTCATTTACGGCAGCGGTGGCGGCGGTCCTTGCCGCATCTGTCATGGCGCCATGCATGGGTGAAGACTGGAACAACTACACTCCATCTCACAGCATAGGCACCGGTGACGCAGATTGGTGGACGGTATATCCCGATCAGCATGAGAGCGCGGGCTTTGATGATGATCATCCCTCCTGGGTGCTGGACGCACTCAAGGAAAAGCCGCTGCTCATCTTCATCCACAGCAGCAACTGCAAACCATGTCTCATCCAGATTCCCAGGATAACTGCTGCAGTCGAAAATTTTGGCGAGGACATTGGCTACTATGATATCCTGGCCGAAGGAAGCACCTACGAAAAAGCAAATAAAACCCTGGACTATTACGGTCCATTCGGAGGAGAGATGAAGTATGTTCCCACCACCATATTCGTCACTGTGGCGGAAGACCAGGATGGCGTGGTGGATGTGGCCTGGCACAGCCAGATTGATGTCATGAGCCAGGATGAAATCGAATCCTACTTAAAGGACTCCATATATTATCATAATCAGAGCATAGATAAATGGAGTTGAGAAGGATATCGATAATATCAAGTGCAGCCTCCATGAGGGCCTCAGGCATTGGGGCATCAGATACAGTCTCCATTGCCGGGCGGGCTACACTTCTTGCATCTATTTTTCTATTCATCCTCTGCCTTCTGCTCGTAAGCCCGGGGCAATCTGCGAGCCTTATGCCGGCTCCCGACTTTGCCGCAGCAGGAGCCGATGGAAAGAACTTCTCTCTATCCGACTTTTTGGGCGCGCCTCTCATACTGCACATCACCAATATCGAGATTCCTCTGTGCGTGGAGTGCGAAGAATCCCTGAAGGGCCAGGTGGAGGAGCTGGCCGCCCTGAAGGCCAAAGATCCATCTGCGCAGATCGTCACTGTCAACCTCAGGAAGAATCCTTACTCCCGGGATGGCCGCTCTCTGGCCGAGCGCTGGTGGAAGGTCAATGTCACGTGGCCCTGGACTGAGGACATCGAGCCCTATGCCATTGGCAGCAAATATCTTGACTACTGGAATGTGCAGGGCAGCTCCTCCAATCCCACTCTGCTCCTCATAGACAAAGATGGCAGGGTGGCTGGTGTCTATCATGTCTACCGGGTGGGGGAAGGCGTGATGGATGGGGTGCAGACGGCGGATGTCCTCTATGAGAAGATGCAGGATGTGGGCGGCTCCGGCTGGATGAGCCTTGAGGGAGAGGTCTTCCGGCAGGATGTCTCTGCCCTGGGCATGTTCCTGCTGGGCATATTCACCTCTCTTGCCCCCTGCTCCATTGCCCTCATGATTGCCGTGTTCTCGTATGTCTTGACGGTGAGAAGGAAGGACGAGTATCTGAGAAAGAGCGCCTCCACTTCCCGGGAGGGCTTCATGATTGGGGTGGCCTTCACCTTCGGCATGGCTATGGTCTTCTTCGTGCTGGGGCTCTTCATCTCCCAGGTGGGCCTGTTCATCCGCGACTCCAGGATCTTCGACCTCATTGCCGGGCTGATTATGATATTGCTCGGCATCAGCAATATTAAGCCTCTGGAGGAGATTTGGGAGCCCGTCTCTGAACGGCTGCGATCTGCCTTCAAATCCAGGGATGGCAGAGCAGACTGCGAGATCGATGATGGAGCTGATTGTGAAGACGGCTCTGGTGCCCAGCCCAAAAAGAGCCTGCTGGAGAGGTCTGTGGAGGCATCGCTGGTGCTGTTCAAGCGATCGGCCTTTGCAGGGGCCTTCACCCTGGGGATATTCTTTGCCCTGGGCTGGGCACCCTGCGCCCTGTCCATGGTGCTGCCGGTCCTGATCTGGCTCGCCTCGCAGAACGTGACTCCTCTTGCCGGCGGCATGATGCTCTTTGTCTTTGGAGTGGGGCATGGAGTGCCCATCATTCCCATAGCCACGTTCTCCCGTGCCGTGGGCGGCAGGATCGGAGAGAAGTATGTGTCTGTGGGGGCCTGGACCACAAAATTCTTCGGCCTGCTGGTGATCGTGGTCGGCGTGGTCTATGCAGCCAGATATGCCGGATTTCTGCTATGGTGAGGGATGATGGGCTCAGGCCTTCCAGCCCATCTCCCTCTTCCAGTCGTCATATTTTAAAGAGATCCTGATCTTTGCTCTGTAGGCGACGATTCGTCCCTTTCCGTCCAGCTTGACGTCAAGCTCTTTGACCTCAGCAATTCGCAGGTTCCAAAGAGACCTGGAAAATTTATCTATTGCATCTCTGACTGCGTCCTCCCAACCTTTTGGAGATGACCCCACCATCTCTATGACTTTGTAGATACTCCCACCTCCATTTCTATATGAAAACTATAAATTTTTATGGACCTGATTTCTCCCGGAGCTTGATCTCTATCTCCAGCTCATCCTCCTCATACTCCACCTCCAGCTTGATGGGCTGTTCCGGATCGATGGAGATAGCCCAGCTACCATATTTGGCATCGACCTTGCCCCCTGCTTCTATCTCCTGTGCCAGCTCCCTCAGAAATGCGGCCGCTTCGGATCCGGTAAGGTAAAACTCCTGCTTGAATTCTTCAATTCCCTTCCCTGAAGAAAATTCCAGGGACATCTTTCCAGGTGTACCGGGCAAATTAACCATGTAAATCATTGAAGTTAATGGTGCTCAATTGATAAAGAGTTTTGGTTGGTCAGAGAGAACTTTTGTGGTTAGCTTTTCGAAGTCAGGTTGTGAACCTGATATATCTATCTTCAGTCTTTGCGTCGTTCTCTGAGTAGCTGACGGCATGGATCAGGACTTTTGAGGGATCCACCAGCCTGATGGTTCCGCCTTTATTGCCAAGCTGAGCCCCTTTTCCAGAGAGATTAACCTGTCTGGACTCGCCCGGCGGAAGCTTCAGGCTGGAAATGGTATCGGCATTGTTGTTCTTATCCAATATCTTCCATCCTGTTATATTAACAGTTGAAGTGCTTGTGTTTCCAATTACCACTATCTCTTTTTCTGGGGCTGGTCCTTTCGGATTGACGAGTGCTCTTTCGATATATACGACAGGATTGGACACCTCAGTGTCCCCGCCATCCTCTCCAGGTGAGTCGCCGGGTGCTACCTCCCTGGAGCTTGCGATGCGATCTCCTTTCTCGTCCGTCGGAAGCCATTCGGTCCTGAAGCGAAGGAATATACCTACGAACCGGTTGGGAAATTTCAAAATCAATCCGCCATCCTGAAACACGCCGTTGTCTTTGGCATATTGGCCGGGGGGATTTCCCTGGTTCATGTGGATATTGTGGATTCCCTGTTTTGTGCCGAATTGGCGGTCGATCAGGTATTCCTTGAATGGGCTTCCCTCTGCCGGAAATTTTGCCCCGAAGGCAAATATCTCTCCGCCCTGGTCCTTGAGATTCTTCAGGTAGGCGGAAATCGCATCTTGCAGATCATCGTTTGCCCCTGTACCGGTGGACGGGATAGCTATGCCTGTTTTCCAGTCGAACAGCGGGGCGCGGAGGTAGTCGAGGGAGGTTGAGGCAGATCGAGCAGATTCGGCAAGGACTGTAAAGCCGGACTTGACTTTCAATATCTGATCCAAAAGCAGATGGCTTTGCATGGGTTCAGCCCGGTGAAATATCAGGAACGACTTGTCGCTGGAGAGGACATTGACTGCAATGCGCCACTTATCATTATTACTGTCAATGACCCTAATTTGGAGGTGCGGCGTATTCAAATCGTCTTCACGTTTGAAAAGATCAACTTTTCCTCTTAATACTCCAAAGTACAACACTATCACCTTCTATCCTATTATTTTCAAAGATTTCAGGTAAAGAATATGTTGATAAAATATAGGGTGTTTGAAATACTTAAAGTTTTTGCTGAATCCTATGAAACTTGATCTTGCAGGCATACAATGGCATGAGATACGCAAAGTTCAAATAGCATAAAAGCAACTCATATTTTAAAAAATTATTGCTGAATAAATTAGCAACCTGAATATATCAGCTAAACGAAGGGGGAGTGCAAAACGTCGATATTCATACCGATAGGAATCATCATGTTCAGCGGCGCAGTGGGCGGAGTGGTGAATGCCCTGGTCAGCGACAACGGCTTTGTCCGGCCCAGCGAGGAGACGGCCGGGGATGTCACCATCATCCGCCCCGGCATTACCGGAAATGTGATGCTGGGTGCGGTGGCTGCCTTCATCTCCTGGGGCCTCTATGGGGCCTTCAGCAATGTGGTGGTGTGGGGGGCCTCAACCGGAATTGGGGCCGGGGAGATCTCCGTCTCCATCTCCTCAATCGCCGGTGCGGTGCTGGTCGGAATCGGCGGGGCGAGGTGGCTGACCAACGAGGTGGACAAGAAGCTGTTGAGGACGGCTGCAGCCACAGCAGCCGCCTCCAAGGCATCCTTTGACGACTCTCAGAGGATCGCAGTGGCCAGCCCCGCCCAGGCCTTCAATATCGCCAAAAAGATGTACCTGGAGTGAGATACTAACAGTCTGATGGGCTCATACGACCACCGAAGGCATGCCGGCAACGCAGGTGACGTCTGGAAGCACTTCCTGCTCTGCGAGGCAGCCGGCTTTCTCATCGAAGAGAGCCGGAGCAGCCCGTCCAGACCGTCCCGCCCCTGTCTGGCTTATATGGAGAGCCATGCCGGCCGCCCGGACTATCATCTGACTGCGCCCGGCGAATGGCAGGGCGGCATAGGCAGAATTCTGCCGCTCACTCTGGAGAGTGGGCTGAGAGACTTTTTCTATTTTGACATCCTGGCTGATTGCAGTTCAGGCAGTTCGGACGGTTCCATCGTTTATCCCGGCTCCGGGCGGCTGATCTGGGAGCTGGCAAAGAGAAAGATGGCTCGATTCTCTGCAGACTTATGGGATGATGACCGGGATGTTGCGGCTTCATGGGATTCTTTTCTAAGAGCATGCGAGCCTTATGGATCACGCCGGACGGCTCAAATATCATTTCTCCAGGGAGAGGGCTTTTCTGGGGTGCTCTCCCGGCTCAACAAATCTCCCCCCGGCCTGCTGTTCATCGATCCGCCCTATGTCGATAGTGATGATGCGCTGCAGGCGAAGGCGCTGCTGCAAACGGCCGTCCGTCGGGGCTGGACAGTCCTCTGGTGGTATATGACCGACGTGAGGACATTGCCCCAGCAGGAGGATCGGGAGAGCCAGGATCGACAGAGCCGGGATCGAGAGAGCCTGGCGGCTCTGGAGCTTGTGTTTGGCGAAGCCGGGCTGGATGGGGGCAGGTGGAGCGGCTCGACTGTGGCTATTGCCGGGGGGCAGCAGTTCCACCGGCTTATGCAGCACCTGGGGCTGCAGAAGGAAAGGCTGATCAGAATGCTTAAATCAGTCTAAATCAGAGGGCACCGCAATGGACCTGGAGTTGCTCAAACCCATCGTAATAGTGGCCGTCCTGTCGGCATCGGTTCTCTTCCTCTTTCACAGGCTGCGGGCACCGACCATCGTAGGCTTTCTTATCACTGGAATTTTAGCCGGCCCGGAAGGCTTGGGGCTGATTGAGGCATCAGAGCAGGTTGACCTCATTGCTGAAATGGGTGTAATCCTCCTGCTCTTCACCGTGGGAATTGAAATCTCTCTGAAAGACATCCTCAAGATCAAGAAATACGTCCTTGTAGGCGGATCTTTGCAGGTGCTGCTCACGGCTTTTGCCGTATTCCTGATAGCTTTCTATCTGGAGACGCCGTTGGGCGAGTCAGTTCTCCTGGGCTTTCTGGTATCTTTAAGCAGCACGGCCATAGTGCTGCGCATAATTCAAAAGCGGGAGGAGTTTAGCAGCCTTTACGGCAAGACCACTCTGGGAATTCTCATCTTCCAGGACCTGGCCGTGGTCCCCATGATGCTGGCTGTGCCGCTGCTTCCCGGCTCCACTCAGATGCAGAGCGATTCGCCTCTCATCATTGCCTTCAAGGCGGTGGCTCTCATTGCTCTGATCATCATCAGCTCCAAATGGGTGGTTCCCAAAGCCCTCTACTATGTGGCCAAGACGGAGGACAGGGAGATATTCTTTCTGAGCATAGTTGCCATCTGTCTGGCAGTGGCCTGGATTACCTCCTATGCCGGGCTCTCTTTGGGACTGGGTGCTTTTTTGGCCGGGCTGATCATCTCCGAGTCGCCCTACAGCCACCAGGCGTTCGGAAATATAGTGCCTCTCAGAGATGCATTCACAAGCTTCTTCTTCATATCCATCGGAATGCTCCTCGATGTCAATCTACTGACTGCAAATCCTGGCTACATGATCCTGCTGGCCGTCTCTGCGATAGCGCTGAAAGCAGTCCTGGCCGGCTTTGCCATATCTCTGCTGGGCCTGCCACTGCGAATTATTGTCCTGGTGGCCATGGCTTTAAGCCAGATAGGCGAATTCTCCTTCGTCCTCTCCAAGGTGGGATTTGAAAGTGGCCTGATATCTCGTGAATATTATCAATATTTTTTGGATGTTACAGTGCTGACCATGGCCGCAACCTCGCTGATAATGGCCGTCTCGCCGAAGGTGGCAGACAGCATGCAGCATCTCCCTATGCTCTCCCGGCTCAAGGCCAGGCCTTATCCCTCCGTATCCAGTGAGCTTTCCGCTCTAAAAGATCACCTTCTGATAATCGGCTATGGTGTAAACGGCAGAAATGTGGCCAGATCGGCAAAGAGAGAGAGTATACCCTATCTGATTGTGGAGATGGACCCGGAGATCGTCTCCCTGGAGGGAAAGAACGGCGAGCCTATATACTTTGGTGATGCCGCCCAGGAGGCAGTGCTGCAGCATGTTGGCGTCAAAAAAGCCAGGGTGATGGTCATTGCCATCTCCGATCCCAGGGCTACCAGGCGCATAACCGAGCTGGCTCGCAGACTCAATTCAGATCTTTTTATAATCGCTCGCACTCGATATATCATGGAGATGAATCCCCTGCATGATCTGGGGGCGGACGATGTCATCCCCGAGGAGTATGAGACGTCCATTGAGATCTTCTCTCGCGTGCTGGACCGCTACGATGTGCCCAGGGACAAGATCGAAAGCTTCATAGATCAGATCCGGGCGGACGGCTACGATATGTTCAGGAGCCTATCCAGGGAGCCTTTTTGCACGGCGGACCTGAGCATCACCAGCGAGGATATCGTCACCCTCAAGGTCTGCGCAGGATCGCCCGCCTCGGGAAGGACACTGGCCGAATTGGAGCTGGAGGGGCTAGGCATCAAGCCTCTGGCAGTCCACAGGGGCATGGATACGCTGAGCAATCCGGATAGCAGCTTTGCTCTGTTGCCTGAGGACATAATCGTCCTTCTGGGAACTGAGAATGAAATCCACAGGATTTCGGACCTATTTAATGCAAAATAATCGTCGGCGATAATGGATCCGGCCAGCTCCTCTACTCGCAGTTCTCCCGCCTTCAGCCTCAGATTTTTCTGCCGGGATAAGAGCGGCCCAAGTGCAGACTGGAACATCGAGCGTTTGAACCTGCCCTGCAAGGGGCAGAGGGAAAAAGAGGATGCCAAGAATAGCGGAGTAAAGCTGGTGGCCTTCCGGGGAAGGAATCTCAAATCCAGCCAGCGGCCTGGTGGTCATGGTTATCTTGTGCGGCATTCTGCATCAATTCACTCTTCAGAGATTTAAATTTAACGATGAATTGCAATAATCTCAATATTTCGCATAATTCTATCTTCAAATACTTATATCTGAAACGGAAAAGCATTTATGCATTAATTCTTGATATCGAATAATGAAAACCTACGTCTCCCTCTCCGGCTTCGATGCATCCCAGATAGTGTCCCTCATCGTAAAATACGGCATTGAGGGCGGTGACAGTATCATCCTAATCCGTCCCATGGAGGAGAGCGACGCTCGTGGCCAGAGGACCGTCTCAGCGGTCCGCGATCTCTCCCGCCAGATATCCAGTTCCATCGATCTGCAGATCTACCGCGTCAACCATAGGGACTACGAGGGCATGGTCATTTCCCTGAAATCGCTGCTGGAGAGTATCGAAAAGGACAGCCAAATCATAGCCAACCTCTCCGGCGGGCCGAGGGAGATCTTCCTGGCCTTCACAATTGCCTGCCTCTCGCTATCGATCAGGATTGAAAGGGCAACCTGCTATAGCGATATCGATAAAAGCCTGACTGAGATCGCCCTGCCCAATATCACTGCCGGCCTGGAGGAAAAGCAGAAAAAGATCCTGCGAGATGTGCTGGATTATGAGCCCACCAATATAAAAGAGATTGCCCAGCGCCTGTCTGTATCTGAGAGCACCATCTCTCGACAGGTGGCCAGGCTCTCCGAGGTGAAGGCTCTGCATGTCAGGCCGCTCGGCAAAACCAAAGAAGTGAAGATAACCCTCACCGGAAGACTGCTAATCTGAAATTAAAAATACTCTGATCAACGTCCAGAGCGTGGACAGCGAGATCACACCCGCATCAGGGGCTTACCAGGACTTTCGCAAGATAACCGGCCCGGATGAGGTCGGAGAGCGCCTGGACGATGGAATAGAAATCCTCAAAGAGATAATGCTGAGCATAAAGCATTCTCTGGATAAGCAGGGATAATTCTTTTAAGCAAAAAGGCTCGATTGATGATTAGACTGCACCGCCATTGATGCTGCAATAGGCGGTTAGCAGTCAGGAGTATATCAATGCCAGTCTCTGCCGCCAAAGTTGTGATGATAAGCATATTCATGATTGGCGGAATGCTTCTTGCCGGCATCATAATGCAGCCGGAGGCATCTCTGCAAGCCTGGGATGTGAAGGAATCCGGATTCCCGGCCAATTCCAGCCAGGAAGATAGGCTCGCCTTCCTTCTCCAGTATGCCATTCTTGCGCCATCCAGCCACAACAGCCAGCCCTGGAAGTTCAATGTCTCTGAGGATAAAATAAGCATCTATGCCGATGAGACGAGGTGGCTTTCTGTAGCGGATCGAGATCAGAGGGAGTTGTACATCAGCCTCGGCTGCGCCCTTGAGAATCTGGTAGTAGCCGCCGAGCACTTCGGCTACATCTGCAATGTCACTTACTTTCCAGGGCAGCAGGACCTGGTGGCCGAGTTAAGGCTGAAATCATCATCCCAGCTCCCCACAGACGCCAACTCCTTTCTATTTCCGGCCATAACATCCCGCCAGACCAATCGCCATCCTTACGAGGACCGCCTCATATCCGCTGCCGATCTGAATGCGCTCTACAAAGCGGCTGCAAATGGCAGCTCCCCACATCAGGAGTCTCTTCACTGGCAGTCTCTTCCAGGCCAAATCCAGGCTCCTCTTCCCGGCGCGGCTGTATTTCTCAGAGAAGACCCGGCCACCAGGGATCGATTCCAGCAGCTCTCTGTCCAGGCGGATCGGGTCCAGTACTCAGATGCCGACTATAAGGCAGAGCTGGGCCACTGGTTGAGCCTGGGTGGCATGGGGCCCACCGGCCTGCAGGCCAAGGCGGCTCAACTGGCAGTGCTCTTCCTGGACATGGGGCCGGACCAGATGGCAAAGGACGCCCAACTGATAAACAGCACGCCGTATATCGGATTCGTCTGCACTGAAAAATGGGATTTAAATGGAATGAATGACGCAAACCAAACGGAAAGCATTGGCACCAAAATCTCTGCGCTCATGGCCGGCAGAGCCTTTGAGCGCTTCTGGCTGGCGGCCACTGCCCTGGGATTGAGCCTGCATCCCATGAGCCAGGCCCTGGAGGTGCAGGAGACGAAAGAGCAGCTTTCACAGCTCATCATGCCTACCATCTCAGGAGAGATGTCCCAGGTGCAGCAGACCTTCCGGCTGGGTTATGCCCAGGCCCCGGGCGATCATACGCCGAGAAGGCCGATGCAGGATGTTTTGGTCTCCTGATCTTATCTTTTATTCCTTTTCCATCATTCTTTTCTATCCGGGCCTTCGTATCCCTCCAGCTTCTCCAGTATCTCCAACTCTTGCTGCAATGTCTCATCCCCGATGGCCTGAGCCTCGCTCTGCATGTATCCTTTGAAGAGGCAAAACAGCTCGCTGTACGGCCCGGAGACGGTAAGCGGCATCGACTGGCGCTCCCACTCTCCCAGATCCACCGGCACCACAATTCCTCTGTCCTTCGTCACCGACGGCACTATCTGCCAGCCTTTCTCTGCAGCCGTCCTCTCGTCTATCATCCAGTTCTTGAGCAGATCCGCATAGCGGGAGAGCAGAATCGCCTTCCTAATGCCGCCGTTCTCATAGAAATCGGCTCTTTCTGCCCTGTTTCCTTCTCCACCGGTGCTAAAATCAACTACCGCCTCATCTCCATCGGTCCTTCCCTCCCGGTCCTGATAGCTTACATTGAGTGTCAAATTCCCCTCATCGGTCAGCTTCCTGAGCTTGACCAGGACAACCCCGCCCTTAACCTCTCCTCCCTCAGACCGGGAGGGGAAGAGGGTATTGACCTTCATGAGCTCTCCAGTCGCCAAATCCGCTTCAGGCGATCCGTAAACCTTCTCTATCTCATATCCCGGAGCATCAAGTTTGAGCCGCAGGTCGAAGACCAGGGGCGTGACCATGAAGTCGAATTCATCATCCATGCGCTCCTGGAATTCAGTGGCAGAGTGGACCGAGTAGTAGTTGGCACCCTTGATCTTGGTTATGCTCTCTGCAAGCTCAGAGTTGAAGTCGACGCCTATGCCTATAATAGTGGTGTAAATGCCCTGCCCGGCGTTGTCCTCCAGCATGCGGTACAGTCCCAGATCGCCCGTCTCACCGATGTTGGGCATGGCATCTGTGAGAAAGATTATTCTGTTCTCGTACTCGGACTTGTTGGCGCTCGCCAGCCGGCTGAAGAGAGCAGTGCCCTTCTCCATTCCTGCTTCCATGTTGGTTCCGCTGTAATCCTCTATGTCCAGTATGCGGCTCTTGAGCCTATCCAGATCTTTATCGGCTATGAGTGTCATGGGATCCAGAGTGTAGGCGTCGTCGCTGAAGATCACCAGGCCGAAGCTGTCTTCCGGCTCAAGGTGGTCCAGAAGGGCGACCACCGACTCATCGGCAATCTGCATCTTGGTCTTTTTCTGCTCAGAGCCTTCCTCTTTCGGCCTCACCAGGTTGCCGAAGCGATCGTAGTAGTATTCATCAAAGGAGCTAGACATCGATCCGGAGTAGTCGAGCACAACCACCAGATTCAGTTTCTTTCTCTGGAAATCGACAATGCCGGAATTCAGGCCCACAGTCAGATAGTACTGGGGCTGGGAAGAAAAAGGGTCTCTGCTCACGGCAAAGCTATATGATGGGCAGAAGAGCTTTTTGCACTCCTGGACCGATCCCGTATCAAAGTAGTAGTCGTAATAGAGGCCCTCATATGTCAAATCGCTGGGCAGAGGCAGATAGTCCTGCTTGATATTCTCCCGGAAGCTGTTGATGTCCTTGGCGCCGCCTGCTGAAAAGCCAATGGGCGCTGATTCGGCAGCAGGAGCCACGCTGTACATGACAGACGCACCCACAGTCGCTTTCTGGCCTATGCCGCCTCCTGCCGCCCTGGCTGATCCATCCCAGGTTTCCGATGACTGTCTGACGGCAATTTTCACAGAATTGCTCTTTGATCCGCTGACTGAAAACCATAGCTCATAATCTCCTTCCAGTTCAGCCTGGTACCATCCGCTGTAGGCTTTCCCCTTCACCACAGAGGAGTTGAGCAGAGAGGCAACTGAGCCAGTCGGATAGAGGCAGAGCAGCTCCAGATCACCGCTTTCTTTCGGAATCAGCTCCAGTTTAGCCCAGGCGCCTGGAGGTATCACCAGAGAAGCATTCGATTGGCCGCCTGATAAGTCGACTATCTGGAGGCGGCTGTCATCAGGAGCAGAGCTTGTCGCTCCTTTTTCTTCCAGTTGGCTGCTGTCTTCAGGCTTGTCACTGCTATACCAGACAGGCCCCTGGCCCCGCGCATCCAAAGATGACACATCTGCTCCCCCCATTGCAGAAATGAGGCATACGAACTCAATTCCGATAGCAATAATGGCCATCAGCTTCAGCAAACGATTGGCATTCATAAACCCACTCTTCCTGAACAAATCCTGGTAACCAATAGTAATTTTTTTATATATAAGCCCATCCTTTCCAGACTCTACAGACATTGCACGAAAGATTGATTTCCCATTAGCTGAATTTTATAAGGATATGAAGCCCTATTCCGACCCGAGGCTGCCTTCCGGCCTGGAGGCTTTAGCCGATCTGGCCCTGGATCTGCGCTGGACTGTTCGCCAGACCACGGACAGGATCTGGGAGACGCTCGATGCCGAAGCCTGGGAGAAGACGAAGAATCCCTTCCTTATACTGCAGAATGTATCCAGGGCCCGGTTGGATGAGGCAGCCTCCGATGAGAATTTGCTGAAGGAGATCCTGCAATGGCAGAGGACGAAGGAGAGGCTATTGGAGCGGTCAAAAATCTATGCCGGGCAGCACGGCCTGACCGGCCTGGCCTACTTCAGCATGGAGTTCGGCCTCTCGGAGGCGCTGCCCATCTACTCAGGGGGTCTGGGGATACTGGCCGGCGACTATCTCAAGACAGCCGGAGACATGAACGTTCCCGTCACGGGCATCGGGCTATTATACCAGCAGGGCTACTTCCGGCAGCTTCTCTCCCAGGACGGCTCTCAGATTGAGGCATTTCCTTACAATGATCCTGACACAATGCCCCTGCAGCCTGCCTGGGACAGGGATGGAGGCAGGCTGCGAGTCAAGATCGAGCTGCCGGGAAGGTCTCTGATGCTGCGCGTCTGGCAGGCCAGGGTCTGCCAGTTGAGCCTCTACCTGCTCGACACCAATGATCCCATGAACAGCCCCTGGGACCGGGCCATAACCGCCAACCTCTATGCTCCCGGCCAGGAGAGGAGGCTGATTCAGGAGATAGTGCTTGGCATCGGCGGCTGGATGGTTTTGGAGAGGCTGGGCATAGAGCCGGAGGTCTGCCACCTCAACGAGGGCCATGCCGCCTTTGCGGTCCTGGCCAGGGCCTACAGCTTTATGAAGAAGACGGGCTGCAGCCTCTCCGCTGCCGTCTGGGCAACCCGGGCCGGAAATGTCTTCACCACCCACACCCCGGTGGAGGCAGGCTTTGACAGATTCGACCGCGACCTGATCAACAAGTATGCCAGCTTTTATGCCCACCTCCTGGGACTCTCCCGCTCTGAGCTTCTGGCTCTGGGGGGCGGCAGGGAGGAGGATAAAAGCGGACTGTTTACCATGGCTCACCTGGCCCTGAGCTGCTGCAGCCATGCCAATGCAGTGTCGAGGCTGCACGGGGCTGTCAGCCGCAGCATATTTCAGTCCCGCTATCCCCGCTGGCCGGCAATCGAGGTTCCAGTGGGGCACGTGACCAACGGAGTGCATATTGCCACCTGGGATTCGCCTGCTGCTCAGAGGCTGTGGTCGCATGCCTGTCCGGGCGACTGCGAGCCGGACAGGATCGACTATCTGAAGGATGGCATCTGCCGGCAGGACGCCTCCGAACTCTGGCGCTTCCGGGCTGAATCCAGACGAGAGCTGGTGCAGTATATCCGCCGCCGCCACTGCCGTAGCGTTCGGGAGAGGGGCGGAGGTGAGAGGGAGGTCAATCGGGCCCGTCATGTTCTGGACCCGGATGTGCTGACCATCGGCTTTGCCAGGAGAGCTACAGCCTACAAGCGCACCGACCTGCTCCTGAGGGATCCGGAGCGTCTGGCAGCCATTCTCAAAAATTCAGAACGTCCGGTTCAACTGGTCATGGCAGCCAAAGCCCATCCGGCAGACTTCGCAGGAAAGGAGATGGTCAGAAAGATGGCAGCCTTTGCCTCCCGGCCGGATGTCTGCAAGAGGGCGGTATTTTTGGAGGACTATGACATAGATTTGGCCCAGCACCTGCAGCCGGGCGTTGATGTCTGGATCAATACGCCCCTGCCCCCCAACGAGGCCTGCGGCACGAGCGGCATGAAGGTGCTGGCCAACGGCGGCCTGAACCTCTCCACCCTGGACGGATGGTGGGATGAGGCCTATGAGCCGGATGTGGGCTGGTGTCTGGAGGACGGGAATGGGGCGGCGAAGGCCAGGGGTGGCATCAATCGGCAGAGGATCGATACAGAGAGTGGCGGGCCGGATTGCGACCAGGAGGATGCAGAGAAGCTCTACCGCCTTTTAGAGGAGCAGATTGTGCCCCTCTTTTATGACCGGGACGGGCAGGGTATACCCAGGGGCTGGACGGCAAAGGTCCAGGCCAGCATGACCCGCCTCACACCTCGCTACAGCAGCACCCGCATGATGCAGGAGTACATTGATAAGATCTACCGTCCGGCGGCGCAGTCCTTCCGCAGGCGCTCTGAGAACGGCGCAGCACTGGCCGGGGAGCTGGCTGCCTGGCAGGCGCGGCTGGAAGAAGGCTGGAAGAGCCTGAGGTTTGGCAGGCAGATCACAGCCAGGGAGGGCGATTCATGGCGCTTTTCCGTGGAAGCTTATCTGGGAGACCTCAATTTTGGCGATGTGCGGGTGGA
>CAYQKI010000013.1:0-8082 GCA_964418105.1 uncultured Methanotrichaceae archaeon
CCTGGACATCGCTTATGGCGGGATGGGTGTAGAGGAACTCCTCAATCTCCCGGGGGTAGATGTTCTCCCCGCCCCGGATGACCATGTCCTTGAGCCTGCCGGTGATCTTGCAGTAGTCCTCATCGTCCAGTGTGCCCAGGTCTCCCGTGTGCAGCCAGCCTTCCTGGTCTATGCACTGGTCTGTGGCCTGCGGGTTGTTATAGTAGCAGCGCATGACCATATAGCCGCGAGTGCAGATCTCTCCCGTCTCGCCGCGGGGGACCATTTTCCCCGTCTTGGGGTCCACGATCTTAACCTCGGCGTGGGACATGGGCTTTCCAATGGTGGTGACCCTCTTCTCCAGGGAGTCGTCGGTGGAGGACATGGTGATGCCGGGGGAGGCCTCAGTCTGGCCGTAGGTGATCACCACCTCCCTCATGTTCATGAGAGTGCTCACCTTCTTCATGTACTCGATGGGGCAGGGCGAGCCGGCCATGATGCCCGTGCGCAGGCTTGAGAAGTCGTACTTTGAGAAGTCCGGGTGCTCAAGCTCCGCCACGAACATGGTGGGCACGCCGTGCAGCGCCGTGCAGCGCTCCTTCTCAACAGCCGACATGACTGCCACCGGATCGAAGTACTCGGAAGGCAGAATCATGGCCGCTCCGTGCGTCATGCAGGCCATATTGGAGAGGACCATGCCGAAGCAGTGATAGAAGGGAACGGGTATGCAGAGCCGGTCTTTCTCTGAAAAAGTCATGCACTCGCCTATGAAGTAGCCGTTGTTGAGGATGTTGTGGTGGGTGAGAACCACTCCCTTGGGAAATCCGGTTGTCCCTGAGGTGTACTGGATGTTGATGGGATCATCGAAGTCCAGGCTCTCCGCCCTCTCCCTAAGCGTCTCATCCGGCACATTTTCGCCCATCTTCATAACCTCTTCCCAGGAGAACATGCCCGGCTGCTTTTCTCCCCGGATCATGACCGCCGTCCTCAGGAAAGGCAGCTTCTCAGAGTGGATCCTGCCCGGCTGGGCGGTCTTTGCCTCCGGGCATACCTCATAGAGCATCTGGGCATAGTCGGAGCTCTTGAAGCGGTCCATGAGCAGCAGGGCCTGGGCTTCGGACTGGCGCAGGGCGTACTCCAGTTCGTGAGTCCGGTAAGCGGGATTGATGTTCACCATGATGATGCCCGCTTTGGCCGTAGCGAACTGGGTGATGATCCATTCTGCCAGGTTGGTGGCCCAGATGGCCAGCCGGTCGCCCTTCTTCAGGCCGAGAGCCATGAAGCCCTTCGCGGCGCGGTTCAGCTCCTTTTGCAGTTCCCGATATGTATAGCGTTTTCCCTGGTGTATTGAGACAATTGCGTCGTTGTCAGGGTATTTTTCTGCTATTTCATCAAACATATCTCCAATAGTCATTCCAATAAGCGGTTTTTCTGAGCCGCGAAAAGCATAACTGTGCGTGACTTTGCCAGGCATGAGTTCGCCTATCATTCCCTCGGGGCATATAATTGTATCTCTTGTCTTTGCCGGAGGTTAGATTTAATTATATATAATATTATAAATTAAAAAATAGTATCAGCTCAAAGAGCTAAATATTGAGCTGATAGGCATATCCTGACCTGAAGTACTTGTAGTCGGAGTAAGTGAGGCCGCTGCCGTCAACTGCGATGTTATGGTACTGGTCGCCGAGAACGCTGAAGGCCACAGTTCCCGGCTGATTGCCGCTCATTCCTTCGGTGGCGGCGAGGCTGCCGTCCACGTAGACATTGTAGCCCCGCATCCAGTTCGACCGGACAGTCACAGAGGAATAGCCATAAGCTGGCGGATATGTCGTCTGATAGGGCACGACATCCACCACAATGACATTGCTGGGCTGGCTGGCGATATTGAAGAACAGAAGGTGCTGGCCCACCTCGTCGGCATAGAATTGAATCTGGTTGTATGTATAGAAGCTGTAGATATTTGTATCCAGCTCTCCGTCCGGATATATCTCATAGAGAGAGCCGTATCCGCCTGCTGGGGAGACGGCGATCAGGTTGAGCCTGGAGCCCAGGGGGACCATGGCGTACTGAGTCCAGCTATCCGTCCCTGATATCCAGAGCCAGTTTCCTCCTGTGCTCAGCGAATAGGTCTGATACTGGGTATAGGGCACTGCCGTCTGGGCGGCTCCAAAGTAAAGCGTGTCCGGCTTCACTTCATTCAGTGTCACCTGGGTGGGCGCAGTGATCTGCTCACTGGGAGCCTCGGAGGTCGAGCTGTAGTACTGAGAGTACTTCTGCAGAGATACCTGGCTAGAGGTGCTGGTTTGTGCGGTTTGGGCACGTGAGCTGCTTGCGGTTTGACCTGCAGTCTGACCAGAAGTCAGTCCTGAGGTCTGACCTATTGCCTGACCTGCCGACCAGCCCGTAGACTGTCCGGATGACTGGCCGGTGACTGCAGAAGCGATTTGCGAGCCGCTTGCCACCGCTCCTGCCGTCGATATTGGGACGGAGCTGGCGGAGGATGACATGGCGCTTTCGGTCCATGATGCTGAGAGCGACGTGCGCTGCCCAGTTGTAGCAGCAATTGTAGCTGTGGTCGACGACACTGTTATCGAGCCCTGCATCTGGGGATGAAGGCTGCAGTAGTAGTTATAGGCTCCAGCGCTATTGAATTTGACTGAGAATTTCTTTCCGGAATCGATGACCCCAGAGTCGAAGAGCCCCTGACTGCTCACGATTCTGTGCTGCACGCCGTCCTGATTGTGCCATTCAACACTTGCGCCGACGGGAACAGTTAAAGCGGAGGGCACAAACGATCCGTTTTTAATATTCACCTTGTAGTCATCTGCCAAAGCGGTTGAACTGACCACCAGTGAAATGGTTATAGCCAATATCAACAGAAGCTTTTCCTGGCTGTATTTCATTGATCAAACCCCCATTCTTTTGAGATGGAAAAATGATGCGATCTCTAAGAATAAATATTTTTCCATTAAAATGAATTTAATGCCTCTCTCAGGAGCATCTTGGCCCTTTTAACCTCAACCGGATCCAGCCCTGATGCATCCGCCTGCCCTACAGCCCTCCTGGCTGTCAGGCTCTGCAGGGCATTGGTGAGGGCCTTCATAGTCTCCACTGATCCGGGGCAGGACTGGTTAACCACCACCTGATCCTCATTTCCATATATCCCCAGGAACGGAAATATGCGGCAGGACCAGGGCCGGGCAGAGTAGATCTTGCAGCCCTTCCCGCTGCGGTCATAGAACTTGCAGGGCAGAATATGCTTGAATTTGAGAGAGTCCGGCCTGTCCGGATCAGCAGTGGTGTACTTTTTCAGGGCTTTGCTCATGGGAATCTTCAGGTGCCGGGCGATTGCGGCAGCGTCTTCTTGCCGCAGCCGGATGGGGTCGCCCGTGGTGCAGCAGTTTCCGCACCTCTTGCACTGGAATAACAGGTGGCAGGCCATGCGATAGTAATCGACCTTTGTGTAGCGCGCCAGCCCCAGCTCAGGAAATATCTGCGCGTCTGGAAGGGCGGTGGCTGTGAGGAGGATTTCGGCTATTCTCATAGCCTCTCCGGATTCTCCGACGTCTTTGGCTTCTCTAGAGTCTTTGACTTCTTTGACATCTTCGGCTTTCCCTATGTCCTCCGGCATCCCTGGTCCTCGACCGCCGCCTTGGATGGACATCCTTTTCAATCTTGCCCTGCTTCATGCTCATCATGTCCAGGGAGATCGTGCTCATAGGCAGGTCCAATGTGGGAAAGTCGACCCTGTTTTTGCAGCTCACCGGAACGAAGGTTCGCACCGGCAAGCGCCCCGGCATCACTCAGTATCCCTTCAAGGCAAAGGTGGGCAACGTCTTCTACGTCGACATGCCTGGCTACGGCTTCATGCTCAGGGCTACTAAGGCGGAGCAGGAGAAGGTCAAGGACCTGATCGTCAGGTACTTCGAGGAGCATGCCAGGGAGATCTTGCTGGCGGTGCAGGTGATAGATGCCTCATCATTTCTGGATATCGCCGACCGCTGGGAGGGGCGGGGAGAGGTGCCCCTGGAGATTGAGCTGTGGGAGTTTCTGGGCGATATGGGCCTGGACACGGCGCTGGCTGCCAACAAGATGGACCGCATAGCCAAAGTGGATGTGGATGGGGCGCTGAATCTCATATGCGAGAGGCTGGGGATGCTCCCCCCCTGGACGCAGTGGATGGACCGGATTGCACCGATAAGCGCAAAACGCGGCCAGATCAAGCCGATCAGGGATATCATCGCCCGGCGGGTGGCTGAAAATTCGGGAAAGGGAGATATTTAGGGCGGTTTATGCGGGGCAATTAAGCCTGAAGCTCTTGAGTCCTCTCTACCGCTTCCAGTAACTCTGTAATGGGCGTTAGAGTTCGGCTATAACCAGGGGCTAACAACGTTTTCACCACAGAGACACAGAGTACGCACAGAGAATGGAAAGCCAAATGAGACGAATTTTTCTAAAAGCATTTCACTGCCGCTGCTGGACTTCTCCCAAACATTATTAAGCTTAGCACTGCCATCAGTCTATAGCAAAAATATTCAAAAAGGAGGAATACATATTAGAATCAGAGGAGTAATTGCCATATCTCTCTTTTTAGCGTATCTAACCGCTATGACATCCTGCACTGCTGCAGATGATATCAATGTCAATGAAAGCCAAACCATTGCCTTTTTGGAGGAAGCTGTCTCCTATCTTGAGGAGAACGGCCAGGAGAAGGCCATTGCCGAGTTCAACAATGCCACCGGGCAGTTTGTCCGGGGTGAGCTGTACATCTTCGGCTATGACTTCAACGGAACCTGCATCGTCCACCCCATCAAGCCGGAGCTGATCGGGCAGACGGGCCTGCTGGACGTCAATGGGGTGGATGTGGTGGGCCGGGAGATTGACCTGGCAAAGCAGGGCGGCGGGACCATGTACATCGTGTTCTCCAATCCAGCCCACGAGGGTAAAGAGGAGCTAAAGCAGGTTTATATTGAAAATATCAACGACAGCCTGTACCTCGGCTCCGGATATTACCTCTCCAACATCTCCGCGACCTTCGATGGCGAGGAGATGAAGAATCTCTCCGACTACGTAGAGACGGCACTCCTGTATGCCACGGATAACGGAAAGGAGGAGGCTCTGCAAGCGTTCAATGACCCGGCAGGCAATTTCACAGCAGACGACCGCTACATATTTGCCTATGATTATGAGGGAAATGTCCTGGCTCTGCCCCACCAGCAGGAGCTTCTGGGAGCAAGCCGCATCGATGCTCAGGACCCCAACGGAGTTGACTTCGTGAGGCAGATTATCGATGTAGCCAAAGCGGGCAGCGGCTTCACATACTACATATATCCCGACCCGGAGGAGAACATGACTGAAGAGCTGAAGCTCAGTTATGTCGTGGACGTGGACGGAACCTGGTTCCTAGGCTCAGGCATATATTCGAAGGGCGAATAGGTGGAGCGGAATCTTTTTGCGCCGGCAGGGATTTGTGAGGTGAATCCATATGCTTCGATCTAAATATATACCGGCTTTTAAAACAGGCCTTTCTTTGGTGCTGATTCTTTCGGCTACCCTGACCACATCACAGGGATCGGGCACAAGCCCTGAAATAAATCTAATTGATTTTAATATTTCGCCATTGGAGCAAAATAATGAGACGATGTTGTATGATATTGGAAATGGCAGCTTCTGCAGCATTTACGCGGGCTCCAATAGCAATTGCCTGAAGGAAATAACAAGGCTCTTGAAAGTTGTGGAGGGCAAGGATGGCAAGGCCTTGCAGTTGATCTACGGCCTGGATGAATGCAGCAATTCTTACGCCGAGGTTGTCTTTAAATTCGATCCACCACAAGACCTCTCTGCTTTTGACCACCTGGTCATAGATTGGCGTGGGGACAAAACAGCCAATTCGCTGAACGTGGGAATTAACGATACGAAGAACCAGTCAATTGCTCCCCTATATCGCAATGTTACTCAAAAATCCTGGTGGGGTCCTCTGGTCGTACCTTTCAAGCACATTGGCAGCAATTTGGATCTTTCAAGGGTGGAAAGGATCTTCATCTCAGTCAAGAACGACTCCGATATTACCGATTATAGAAACGAAGGCGGCGCCGGTAGTATCACCATCGATGGTCTAAGGCTGCTAAAGATCGGCGAACGCAAGATCCCTTCAGATTTTGAAAGCGTTAATCCTGATTTGAATGCTTCAGGGACTGCGGCAAAATGGCTCGCATCTCAGCAAAAAGATACAGGACTTTTGCAGTCTTGGATGGAAGAAAGAAATTCCGCTCACTTATACGACCAATCCTTAGCTCTCATAGTATTCAGCCGGGAGGGGATGTGGGGTCCTGCAAATAATCTGGTGAAAACGCTATCTGAATTGCAAAATAAAAATGGCTCCTGGAACGAAACATATGATTGCGAAGATAAAAGTGTCATATCCTCTAAAAAGTGGTTGGGGTCCATAGCCTGGACGGTTTTTGCCCTGGACCAATATCAGGACTTGGGAGGAAACCTCAGTGAGGCAAAAGACTCCATGGAGCTTGGAGCTGATTGGCTGGAGGAGCGAATAAAACAGAGCAATGATTGTTTGAATGAAGGGCCTGTCGAGGGGACGATGGATGCCTGGTGGGCACTGCAAGCAGTGGGGCGCACAGAAATGGCAGATAAGATCAAGGAGTGCCTGATGGAATCTTACTGGGATGAGGAGATGGGCCGATTTACAGCAGGCAAAGGCGATTGGAGGCCTGTCTCAGATGTTCAGACTTGGGGCGCGGCTTTTCTCAGGGCAACCGGCGAGAAGGAAAAAGCGTTGCGAGCCCTTAGCTATGCCCGAGAGGCTCTGCTTGTCACTTCACAAGACCAAAAGGTCATTGCTTTGGGAGACCAGGCTGGGCCGTGGTCGGTTTCCAATGAATGCACGGGTCAGTATATCGTTGCCGGAGGAGAAGGGAGCAATCAGTTCCTGCAGGAATTGGTATCCCAGCAGAGGTATGACGGCGCTATGCCTGGATCTCCTGATAATTTCAAAGGCGCAGGCGCCTGGAATACTCAATGGCACGGTGTAGCCCCAACAGCCTGGCTGTACTTCGCTTCAAATAAAGGACCCTTTAACTTCGATATGGCTAAATGAGGTTCTTATTTGACAGGTAGAGATCGCCGGGCATGAGCCATTCTCGGCGTATCAAGCTTTTTTTTGCGGTGCAGCCTAAATATCTTCATAGAAAGCTAGATTAAGACCCTGAGTTAAGCGCTTCGGCTCAATGCAAGCTTACACCAACCATCATTCACCCCATATGGACTCAGGGAGGCCTGACCGCTATATCATCCTGGCTCTGGTCCTGGCCGGCGTCCTCATGGCTGTGGTCGACGGCTCAGTGGTGAGCATTGCTCTGCCCACTATCACCAGACATTTCGGTGTGAGCCTGAGCGAGTCTCAGATGGTCATGACCTTCTACCTGGTGGCGCTCACCAGCCTGCTGCTCATCTTCGGCAAGGTGGCAGAGTACGTGGGCCGGGCCAGGATGTTCATGCTGGGCGTTGCCATCTTCACCGCCAGCTCTCTGGCCTGCGGCCTGTCGACGAGCCTCGCCCTTCTGGTTCTCTGCCGCGTCTTCCAGGCGGCAGGGGCGGCCATGATGTTCTCCATCAGCTCAGCCATCATCTTCCAGTCTTTTCCCCGGGGAGAGCAGGGCCGGGCCATGGGCTACATCGGCTCCACTGTGGCCGTGGGAAGCATCCTCGGCCCGACATTGGGCGGCTTCATCGTGGACTATCTGGGCTGGAAGTACATCTTTCTCATCAATGTGCCCATAGGAGCACTTCAACTGCTCCTCACCTCCCGGTACATGAGAATTGAGGAGAGCCGCTCTGAGAGGCTTAATGCAGACTGGATCGGCGCCCTGACGCTGATCGGTTTTATCGTCTCCCTGATGGCTCTGCTGGGCCGGCTTTCCCAAAGCTTCGACCTGCAGCCAGAGGTGCTCCTTTTGCCCGCTATCTCTATCGCCTCCCTGGCGGCGTTTCTGATCAATGAGTCAAAGCAGAAGGCCCCGCTGCTGGACCTGTCCATCTTTCGCTATCCCATGTTTGTGCTGCCCTGCATCAGCATGATTCTCTTCT
>CAYQKI010000013.1:8182-24727 GCA_964418105.1 uncultured Methanotrichaceae archaeon
TCTACCTGATAGTCCCGGCCATAATGGTGGTGGGAGCGCCTGTCGCTGGCTGGATATACGACCGGCGCCAGTTCAGGTTCATGGCCGCTCTGGGAATGTCTATCATGGCCTCGGCCATGATGCTCCTGGCATATCTGGCATCGAGCAGCAGCCCGGATCTCCGGTTGCTGCTGCTGGCCTTCGCCGTGATGGGCGCAGGCGCAGTGCTCTTTCAAAGCCCCAACAACACCGAGATCATGAGGTCTCTTCCTAAAGAGAAGATAAACACCGCCTCAAGCGTAACCGCCACAATTCGAAATCTGGGAATGGCTCTGGGAGTGTCCCTATCCGGGGTTCTGGTGTCTGTGCAGCTCTCCTCCGCCGGCTACGCCGGCACGCTGGTGCAGGCCGGGCCGGGCTTGCTGTCACTGGTCATCAGCCGGGTGATGATGCTGTCGGGGACGCTGTGCATAATCGCTGCGCTGGTATCTGCGTACCGGGGAGTAAAATCGGGGTGATGTCATTAATGGCAACCGTACGCATCGTGTGCCTAATGACGTTTCACCACAAAGAGCACAAAGAAGCATTTCTGCACTGCGGACAGATGATTTCGACGGACAGGCTCATTGCGCTTTTCTCTGTCCCATCGATTTCACCAGCGCAACCATCGCCTCGTTGACAGGAGCCTCCAGGCCATGCCTTCCCGCCAGCCTCACCACGTATCCGTTTATGGAGTCGATCTCCGTCATCCTGCCCTTGAGCACGTCCTGAAGCATGCTGGAGGTATTGGCTGCCGTCTTCCCGGCCACTGAATTGACCAGATCAAAGACGCCAGCCTCATCAGCAGATATGCCCTCCCGGACGGCCACGGCCACCGCCTCCCTCACGATCTGCCTCGCCGTCCCTTGCAGGAGCGGCGACAGGATGGCCCCGTTCTCCTGCCCGGTGAGAGCCGTGATGGGATTTATCACTGCGTTGACAAAGAGCTTATTCCACTGCTGGACGGCATAGTCTGCAGGAAAGTCCACCTCAAAGCCCTTTTCAGCCAGCCGCTGCCGCAGGTGCTTTTGCATACCTTCATCCAGGCGCGCCTCGATGGCCGTCCTGCCCTTTCCCTTCAGCTCAACCCTGCCCTCTCCAGCGAATTTTACCCCCATCGCCGTGATCCCCTCCAGGAGGCGAGGGGCAGGTAGGCTGAGGGACGCAAATGCATCCCTGTTTCCCATGCCGTTCATGAGCAGGATAAAGACGGCATTGCTGAGACTGCCCTCCAGCAAGCCGGAGGCAGCCAGCTCCCGGCATAAGGCGGGCAGTGAATAGGTCTTGACGCATACCACTACCAGCTCCGGGCGGAAAGAGGAGGCGGAAAATTCATCCAGGCTGGAGAAGCAGTGCCTGAAGCGAATGGACTTTGCCCCATCGGGAAGGACTATCTCCAGGCCGCTTTCCTTTATTTTCTTTATGTGTTTCTCTCTTCCCAGCAGGCCCACGTCTTCTATCATCCACTTTCCGGCAGGAGTCCCCTCTGAGAGGAGGTAGCCCATGAACGAGCCGATGGCCCCTGCCCCGTAGATCAGTGCGTCCGGCATTTTGTCTCTCTCATTTTCATTTCATCTCTTCAAATTCATATTCCTGCCCCTGCAAACCGCCCCCTGCAATAATTCCTTGTGGAAGCGACAGGCTAATTATTGAGGATAGAACAGAGACTTATAAGATGAAGGACAAAAAGCTGCTGGATGATTTTGCCAGGGTCTATCCGGAAAAGTTCGCATCGGA
This sequence comes from uncultured Methanotrichaceae archaeon, assembly GCA_964418105.1. Classification (GTDB taxonomy): domain Archaea; phylum Halobacteriota; class Methanosarcinia; order Methanotrichales; family Methanotrichaceae; genus Methanothrix. The sequence continues at coordinate 9,938 of CAYQKI010000013.1, forward strand.
GGAGCAGATCTTCTCTCACATTCACGCCGGAGACAGCATCTTCATCGGCACCGGCTGCGGCGAGCCGCAGTACCTGGTCACTGCCCTGGTATCCTATGTGAAAAGCCACCCCAAGGCGTTCTTCGATGCCGAGGTCATCCACGTCTGGACGCTGGGCATCGCCCCCTACACCGACGAGCGGCTCAAGGACAACTTCCGGCTCGACTCCTTCTTTGTGGGAGACAGCACCAGAAATTCAGTTAATCGAGGCGCAGCAGACTACACGCCTGTATTTCTCTCATCGGTTCCTGAGCTCTTTCGCTCCAGGGTGATCCCGGTCGACGTGGCCCTCATCCAGACCAGCTTGCCCGACAGTCACGGCTACCTCAGCCTGGGAATATCAGTGGACGTGGTGCAATCGGCTGTGGAGATGGCCGATGTGGTCATAGCCCAGGTCAATTCCCATATGCCCCGTACACTGGGCGACGGCTTCATCGACATCCGGGACATCGACTTTATCATACCCCGCGACGAGCCCCTGCTGGAGTACTCGGTGAAGGCTCCCAACGATATAGTGCAGAGCATCGGCAAATACGTGGCCCGCATCATCGAGGACGGCTCGACCATCCAGGTGGGCTACGGCCTCATTCCTGACGCCGTGGTGCCCAATCTGAGCGGCAAAAAGGACCTCGGGGTGCACACAGAGCTGCTCTCCGACGGCCTGGTAAATCTCATGAAGCAGGGGGTCGTCACCAATAAGAGAAAGGCTCACAATCCGGGAAAGACCATAGCCTCCTTCTGCATGGCCAGCCGGGAGACATACGAATTTTTGGACGACAACCCGGCAGTGGAGTTCAAGAGGATCGACTACACAAACAATCCCCTGGTAATCGCCAGAAACCGGCTGATGACCGCCATCAACAGCGCCATGGAGATCGACCTGACCGGTCAGGCCACGGCTGAATCCCTGGGCGGCACATTCTACAGCGGCATCGGCGGCCAGGCAGACTTCATGCGCGGGGCGGTGCTGGCACCTGGAGGCAAGACCATCCTGGCCCTTCCCTCCACTGCCCTGAACGGCAGCGTCTCCCGTATTGTGCCGATGCTGGCCGGGGGGGCGGGGGTGACGCTCACCCGGGGAGACGTTCGCTATGTCGTGACTGAATACGGCATAGCCTATCTGCATGGCAAGAACATCCGGGAGAGGGCCATGGACCTGATAGCCATAGCCCATCCCAAGTTCCGGCCCTGGCTGATTGCCGAGGCCAGGAAGAGGACGCTCATCTACAAGGACCAGGTCTTCATCCCCGGAGAGAAGGGCATGTACCCGGAGGAGCTGGAAGCCCACCGCACCACCGGCAAAGGGCTTGACATATTCCTGCGCCCGGCCAAGATCACCGACGAGCCCCTGCTCAAGGACTTCTTCTACGGCCTGTCCGGAGAGAGCCTCTACAAACGATTCTTCTCGGCTCGAAAGGATATGCCGCACAGGAGGCTGCAGGACTTCACAGCCGTGGACTACAGCAAAAAGATGGTGATAATGGCCACGGTCAATGAAAAGGACCGGGAGGAGATCATCGGCATCGGCCAGTATGAGCTGAACTCCGATATGCACTCGGCGGAGGTGGCACTGGTGGTGGCAGACAAGCACCAGGGGCGGGGAGTGGGAAGGGAGCTTCTCTCCTATCTCATACTGCTGGCCAGGAAGAGGGGCATTCTTGGATTCACGGGAGAGGTGCTCTTCGAGAATTCCGGCATGGTCCAGCTATTTGAGAAGATGGGCTTTGCCACCAGCAAGAGGAGCGAAGAGGGTGTCTACATCATGCGCATGTGGTTTAGAGATGAGGTGGACAAGAGCGAATGAAGATCAAAGTGATATCTGATTTTTTTTGGGCAGCATTTACACCGCAATCCATATTTGATCGTGCAGCAAAAGGCATTTGAGATCGGTGAGAGAAAAGCAAATTCGCAGGAGGGATGGAAAATAAGAAGAACCGAGGGAAGAGCGCTGCTGATTTTACCGGCTTTAGCAATCGTATTTGTCGCTCTGTTCATAGCTGCCGCTTCAGGATATTGCGGCCCCTGTGACACATGCTGCAACGGCTCTGCCAGAGAGCAGGCTGAGCAGCGCCACTGGACAGTAGAGGCTTACAGATTCCTTTATTCTGACCAGTACTATACTCCGTTCGCTGCGGCATATCAGGCTTATCAGAGCATCCCCGCTCCGGCGCAGAACAGAAGTCAGAGCCTGGAGGAGGGAACGTTTCAGTACTGGCTGGCCAAAGGCAATGAGCAATACATTGCAGGCTCTTATGAAGGGGCAGTCGCAGCCTATGGAGAGGCATTGAAGCTGGACAATCAAACTGAAATCTGGCTGAATCTTGGCAATTCGCTCTACTTCCTGGGCAGGTATCAGGAGGCATTGAACTATTATAATGCGACCCTGACCGCAAATCCTCAGAACGAGAATGCCTGGCAGGGAAAGGTTCAGTCGCTATTGTCCCTCAACCGCACCAGCGACGCAAATGAAGCCCAAAGGACGCTCGATGTACTTAAGGCCCGCAATATCACCAGCATCGGATCGGCAAAAAGCCCGGTGGTGGTAGGAGGCCGTTAGAGCGGATTTTCGTATCTTATGACCCATAATTATGGCTCCGTAATTATGTTCCATAATAATAGAATGGTATTGACTCCTGTGCCAGGACAGTATATGGATATTCGCTATTATCCCATATGATTACAGAAATTTCAATGCCAGTAGGAATCCCAGGAGATAGATGCAATTGACTATAGGGGAGAAAGAGAGGAGCATCCATGAGGGTATATTTATATAAAGGCCTGAAATTCCCAAACACGCTCACTTGACCGTCAGATGTGCTATAATATCCGTCAAGATCAAAGATTTTTGCTCCATTATTAAAATTAAAGTATGCCTGAACGATGCCATCTTTGCCAGCAAAATTATTTATGTTGAATTTTGTATGAATGACCATTCCAGTAGATGAGCCTGACCAGATATTATCTTCTACATACAACTGATTGATTACAGCGGAAGGATCCGAATCATCTGCATAATCAGCAGGAGAATTATCTGAGAGCGCAGAAGATTGAATTATAAAAATATTCGTCGTCTCCTTTTCATCATCGTCGCTGGCGGCATTAGACTCCTTTTCGTTTAAGATATCTAAATTACTTTCTTTATCTGTCGAACCAGTATCCGAGTCATCAACCTTTGCATCGTCTTCGAGTTTTATAATATATTTAGTATCATTTTTTATATCGCCTGATTGAGCATGTTTTTTGTCCATTGTCCAAATTCTAATAGTGTTTTCTCCAACATCTAAACCGGTTGGTTTCCATGTCCAAGATGAATCTGTGCTCCATGCCGTTTTATCTTTCCATTCATTATGTGTTGAAGGGCCTTTTAGCTGAAATTTATAATAAATCTGATCATTTTTATCCAGGTCTCTGGCATAGACAACCATTTTTACCGGATTGCCTACGTACTGAGACCCAATAGGGTCAACTGTTATATCATCAATGATCGGGACAGAATTTTTTGAAATAAAGCTTGGTCCAATTAGAAATAGGCCTGATATGATTGCCACCAATATCGGTACAAAAACTTGAGGATCACTGACTTTAGCCATTTTCCCTCCAATTATTTGCCAACAATGAATTTCATAATTGTATATATGCTTTTTGCCAATTAAGGAAAAGAGCTGTGGATATTATTAAAATTTATACTCTATTTATCTCTTTGCATCTCAGTAATGTCGATGTCGTATGGAAAAGAGTTATTTGAAAACCTCTCCCGCCTCTTTGTACCAGAGCAGCAGGTCCAGGTGACCCATGGGTATGCCTGCCCGCTGGGAGAAGGCAGCCATCTTCTCTTCGATCTCCAGGTACAGCCTCTTTGTGGGAGAAGACGGGACCTCATCAATCACCCCTAAGAGCGCCAGATTCTTGAGTATGTGCCGGTCCAGTATGGCTAGGTTCTCGCCCCGGCCGATGTTTCTCAGGAAGTGGCTGGCCTCCTTGTATCCCAGGCCCTTGATGTTCTTAACCAGCCACTCCCGAGCGGCAGTTGAGCTGGAGAAAGAAGCTATAGTCTCCCTGAGAGATGTGCCGTCAAACCTGGCCCTGGCCAGGCAGATGTACTCTGCCTTCCTCTGATTGAACCGGACTCCAACCAGCTCATCGCAGATGCAGGACGGGCTGGCCTCTCCCATCATGTCCTTCCTCTCCAGCCTCTGCACCGCCTTCCAGCAGGTTTTGGCCTTGGACTGGGGGGTGAGCAGACAGAAGGCCAGCTCCCGGAAGAGGTCTTCATCGGAGGCTGCCTCCCAGATCCTGCTAAAGTCTGCCAGGCGGGCATCGATCTGAGGCTTTACGGGGCCGTACAGAGCGTAGAGGTCGTCAATTTCCAGCTTCTCCCCGCCGACCCCGCCGGGGCGGCCATTGCTCTTTATACCGTTGTCAGGAAGGGTTGCCATCTCACCCCTGTTGTGCCCGGATATATTTAGGATTATGCTGGTTATGTGCCGGTCTCAGGCCGGGCTTGAAGTGCTCCGGGGCTCTCGAGCCAAGGCTCAACCAAGGCTCAAGCTTTAAGAGCAATGCCGATCTTCATACCGCCCTGATGACCGGAGAGGCAAATTCTCAGCGGAGCGACGGGCAGAGGTTTCATCTCGTCTCCTCCTTCGCGCCCACAGGCTCGCAGCCCCAGGCCATCGAGAAGCTGACAGATGGTCTGAAGGCGCAGTTGGACAGACTGGGTTCGGGTGGCAAGAATTTCCATACCCTCCTCGGAGTCACCGGATCGGGCAAGACCTACACCGTGGCCAATGTCATCGAAAACCTCCAGAAGCCCACACTGGTCATCGCCCACAACAAGACCCTGGCCGCCCAGCTCTACAACGAGTTCAAAGAGTTCTTCCCTGACAACCGGGTAGAGTACTTCGTATCCTATTACGACTACTATCAGCCTGAGTCCTACATTCCATCCAAGGATCAGTACATCGAGAAGGACTCCCTCATCAACCCCAAGATTGAGCAGATGCGCCTCGCCGCCACGGCGTCTCTGCTCTCCCGACGCGACGTGATAGTCGTCGCTTCCGTATCCTGCATCTACGGCCTGGGAAATCCTGAGAACTTTCAGAAGATGGGCTTTGAGGTGAAGGTGGGCGAGACCATCCCCAGGCGGCAGATTTTAGGGCGGCTGGTGGATATCCTCTTTGAGAGAAACGACATCGATCTGGCGCCGGGCAGGTTCCGGGTCAAAGGTGACACCATCGACCTGGTGCCGGGCTACTACAACAACATCATCAGAATCGAGCTGTTCGGAGATGAGGTGGAGAGGATCTCTGAGGTGGACCGGCTCACCGGGCGGGTCAAAGAGGATATGAGCTACTTCTTCATCTACCCCGCCCGGCATTATGTCATCCCGGAGGAGGAGCAGAAGGCTGCCCTGGAGAGCATCCGGGCGGAGATGGAGGAGAGGCTGCCGGAGCTGGGGGCTCTGGAGGCGCACCGGCTGCGCCAGAGGACCCAGTACGACATGGAGATGATATCCGAGACGGGCAGTTGCAAGGGAATCGAGAACTACTCCCGCCACTTCGACCGCCGCCGGCCCGGAGAGCCCCCCTACTGCCTGGTCGACTACTTCCCGGAGGACTTTCTGCTGGTGATAGATGAGAGCCACCAGACCCTGCCCCAACTGCGGGCCATGTACAACGGCGATCGGTCCCGAAAGAAGAGCCTGGTCGACTACGGCTTTCGGCTGCCCAGCAGTTTTGACAACCGCCCTCTGCGCTTCGAGGAGTTCGAGGGGCACATGAGAAAGGCCATCTTCGTCTCGGCCACGCCGGGCGACTACGAGCTGGAGCACTCAGTCCAGGTGGTCGAGCAGATCATACGGCCCACCGGCCTTCTCGACCCGGTGGTTGAGATCCGGCCCGTCGAGGGCCAGGTGCGGGACGTGATGGCCGAGATACGCCGGGTGATAGCCGGCGGCGACAGAGCTCTGGTGACGACCCTCACCAAGCGCCTGGCGGAGGAGCTGACCGACTTTCTCGCCCAAAACGAGATCCGCACCCGCTACCTGCACTCGGACATCGACACCCTGGAGAGGACGGAGATCATCCGCGAGCTGCGCCTGGGCAAGTTCGATGTGCTCGTGGGAATCAACCTGCTGCGGGAGGGGCTGGACATTCCCGAGGTGGGCTTCATTGGCATACTTGATGCCGACAAAGAGGGCTTTTTGCGGGATGAGAAGAGCCTCATCCAGACCATAGGCCGGGCCTCCAGGAACGCCGGCTCGCGGGTGGTGCTCTACGCCGACCGCATGACCGGCTCCATCCGGGCGGCAGTGGACAAAACGGAGAAGCGGAGGGCTATGCAGAAGGCCTATAACCAGGAGAATGGCATTGTGCCCCGCACCATCAAAAAGCCTATCCGGGAGAAAGAGGTGGAGATCACCGACATCAGACACATCCCCAAATCCGATATCCCCAATTTGATCATAGAGATGCAGGCACAGATGCATGCTGCTGCGGAGAGGCTGGAGTTTGAGAGGGCCATCGAACTGCGGGACACTGTGAAGAGGCTGGAGAAGGAGATGAAGCCCTGATGCTTGGGAGACTGAATAATGCTAGGAGACTGAAATTATGATGGATAAAGACGGTATAATGGAGACTGTAGACAGTTGAGGGAAGCTGCCCATATCAGCGACCGGGATAGAAGAGAGCCGACTAAAGGCGTCTCCCTGCTCATCGGAGACCCCAAGAAGGCGGTTCTCAAGCTATCCGGCCCCATGATCCTGGCCATGATGATCCAGGCCGCCTACAACCTGGTAAATGCGGTCTGGGTTGCAGGCCTCGGCTCCAATGCTCTGGCTTCTGTGGGCTTCGTGACCCCTGTCTTCATGGTGGTTATGGGCCTGTCCAACGGCCTGGGGGCAGGCGTCTCATCCTCCATCTCCAGGAGGATTGGAGCCGGGGATAAGTCCGGGGCGGATAACACCGCCATTCACGCCCTGCTCCTGGTGATTGCCGTCTCTCTTCTCACCACCGTCTCCCTTCTCAGCTTTGCCGGGCCGCTTCTGGCAGCCATGGGCGCGGGAGATGCTCTCGAACTGGCCCTCGAGTACGGAAATATCGTCTTTGCCGGCAGCATCTTCGCAGTCTTCTCGGCCATGGCCTTCGCCATTTTGCGGGGCGAGGGGGATACAAAGCGCACCATGTATGCCATGGCCGCAGGATCGGTGATCAACGCCGTCCTCGATCCCGTCCTTATCTACTGGGCGGGCCTGGGCGTGGCCGGAGCGGCATGGGGGACGGTCATATCCATGTCCATGGTCTCACTGGTTCAGGCCTACTGGCTGCTCATAAAGAGGGACACCTACGTTGCCCTCACCAGGCGTGCCTTCTCCCTGAGCCGGGCGGTGACGCTGGATATCCTCCGGGTGGGAATTCCGGCCAGCATAGAGTTCCTCTTCTATTCCATAGATGCCATCATGTGCCTCTTCTATCCCTTCGTCTCTCCGGGGATAATGTCTGCCTGCCTCTTTCAAGGGGCGGGAAAGGGGCTGACCTCTCTATTCCTCAACCTACTCCGGGATGTGGTCCTCATAACCATGCTGGCCTTTGTGCTGGGAATCGTCCTGGGGCTGGGAGAGGAGGGCATCTGGTGGGGAATCGTCTTCGGCAACATCAGCGGCAGCCTCATCAGTTATCTCTGGGCCCGGCTGTACATATCCAGGATGATGAGAGATAAGGAGGCAGCAGGAGCAGTGAAGGCGGTGGGGTGAGAGGTTCTGTGTCTCTGTGGTGAAAAACGCCGTTAGCCACTGGTTATATCCGGACTCTAACGCCCACCATAGAGGCACTAGAAGCGCGCAAAGGACTCACAGAGACGAAAGCATCAATAAGCCACTTTGACATTGCTCGCCGAATAGTCACCCATCTCGCAAATAAGGGCCTGTTGGAGCGAAAAGGATGACGGAGGGAATTCTCCCCCCCCGTTTCATCGCCGGTCAATTCTGATTTGCCGCCCAGTCCTTATAGCTGTAGAGCCGGGCGTCATATCCCATCATCTCCAGGGCAAACCAGACCACAGATGCCTTCATGCCGGTATTGGTGAAGACCACCACAGGCTGTCCTTTATCCAGCAGCCTGAAGATCTTTTCCAACTTCTCTTCGCCCTTGATCCTCTTTCCATCCAGGACTCCGGCATAGGGAATGTTTATCGCTCCCGGAATGCTGCCCGATCCATACTCCTGCACGGTCCTGGCATCGACGATCTGCACCTTTCCGCCCTCGACGAGATCGTATGTGGCGGTGTAATTGCCCGTCTCTGCCGGGGTATAGACTTTTCCGGCAAGAGCAGCAGCCCCCTGGGTCGTATCCCGCCCGGATGCCGCCCAGTCCTCTGCTGTGCCGTCCAGGACGGCAACCTTCTCGTGGCCGAGGCTCTTCATCATCCAGTAGACGTAGGTGGCCACAGACGGGCCGCCGCCGCAGGGCAGGCACTCCCCGTAGATCACCACTGAATCATCGGAGGATATTCCGGCACCGCCAAGGATCCTGCTTATCTCCGAGACGTTCTTGGGAATGCCTGCCTGCTCATTGAACTGCATATATGGCAAGACCACTGAGCCTGCGATATGAGTGCTGGAGTTCTCGCTCACATCCAGCAGGATATCGGCATCTGTGACAGATTCCAGCGGGACGAGAATGGCCGCCGCCTGCTCGCTTCTCACTATGGCAGCCGGCTCTGGAGGTGCAGTTGGTGCTGCCTGGGCTGTGGCTGCAGAGGACGCATTTTGGACTGTGCCGGCAGCCTGCTCATCTTTGCCGGCCCCGGTGGCATTGCCGTCATCGCTATCCTTGCTGTCCGTGCTGGACGAGCCCATGCCCCATCTCTGCTCCCTTGACTTTGACGGCCAACTGGCTGAGCTTTGCTGCTGGGTGGCAGTGGCGTTTCCAATCTCATCCAGTTTGGCCATGGGATCCCATCCACCGTCGTCGCAGGCGCCGCCCAGGGATGCACACTCCCCACCGGCGTAAGCGCTCTGGCACAGGGCCATCACAGCCAGCAGGGCTGCAAAGGCTATTGATATAAACATAAATTTTGGCTTCAGCGAATACATATTATACCCCCACTATTGCAGAACACAATCTCAGGCCGCCAGCTCCTCTTTGACCGATCCGGGGAGCCGCAGGCGCATCCGCCCTTCTTCTTCGCGTCCATTTCCGCCTCTTCTCGCCTTACCTTTTTATAAGCCTTTTCAGCTCTTCAACTGTGGCGGCTCTGCCCACCATCACCGACTTGCCATCTATGTAAAGGGCAGGTGTCATCATCACACCGCGGTCCATTATCTCCTGGATGCTGTCCACCTTGACCACCTCGGCGGTGACGCCCGATTCTGCCACAGCCTTCTCCACGTTCTTGAGCAGGCTCTTGCACTTGGCGCAGCCTGTTCCCATGACCTCGATCTTTACCATTATTCCACCTTTAATTCGCCTCTGTGCGTTCTCTGCGTCTCTGTGCCTCTGTGGCTCTGTTTCCGGAACCGCGGGAATAATTACCGCTAACTGACTGACTAAACCACAGAGGCAAAGAATCATTTCTTCACCCACATTTTTTTACGCCATCGCCCCGTAGACCACGCCCGCCAGGGTTGACATCAGCACCACGAGAATGATGTAAACGCCGCCCTTCTTAAGCCCAATGATCCTGGTGATGACGATCATGCTGGGCAGGGAGAGGGACGGTCCGGCCAGCAACAGGGACAGAGCCGGCCCTGCGGCGGTGATGCCGCTGCTGTAGCCGAAGAGGCTGCCCACTACCGGCACCTCCAGGAGCGTAGGCATGTAGAGCAGAGCGCCGATCAGCGAGGCCACCAGGCAGGACAAGAAGCTGCTTGTCCCAAAGATGGTCCTAATCCACTCCACAGGCAGAAAGTAGCCTATGATGCCTGTGATAAATGTGCCTGCCACCAGGAGGGGAAAGATCTTCTTTGCCAGCCACCATGTCTCGGAGAAGAAGGCATCTCTCTCCTTTGGCTGGTAGTATCTTTTCATGAGCAAGGCTGCTACCACTATCAGCATTCCCACGATTATAGCCCTGGGCAGGAGCGCCAGAGCGCTTGAGGTTGCGGCCAGCAGCACACCCACCAGGGCAGCCATGAAGACGCCGGTGATATAGTAGGGCCTTTCCTCTCGAGCCGCATCAGGATTTGCCATAACGGCAGAGTCTGACGGCATGGTTTTGCAGCTCTCTTTGCCCCCTCCCCTCTGGAATATGCCGGCCATGATCAGTCCTATGACCATAGCCATTACCACTGCCGCCACAGCTCTGGCCATGCCCAGATCAAGTCCCAGCACCCTGGCTGTGAGGATGATGGCCATGAGATTTATGGCCGGCCCGGAGAAGAGAAAGGCTGTGGCCGGGCCTATACCCGCGCCCCTCTTTTCGATCCCGGCAAACATGGGCAGGATGGTGCAACTGCACACCGCCAGGATGGTGCCGGAGGTAGCAGCTACGCTGTAGCAGAGCCACTTGGGGGCGTCGGCACCGAAGTACTTGAGAACGGTCTCCTTGTGCAGCAATGCGGCAATGGCTCCGGCTATGAAGAATGCCGGAACCAGGCAGGTTAAAACGTGCGCTGACAGGTATTCCAGCAATGTTGACAGGCCCGCTTGCAGGGCTGCAGCAATAGTGTAAGTAACCGTGGATATCATCTCCCGCGTTTCATCTCATCAGCGATTTCTCCAGAATTCTTCCCGCCTCAGCGAGCCCGGATATCTGCTGCAAGGCCATGCCGTCTACAATGCGAATCAGATCGAATACTTGAGGATCCCGTATGCTGTAGAGGGTTCTCTTGCCATCGATCCTGCGCTCCAGGATTCCGGCTTCGTAAAGGATGGACAGGTGCTTGGAGATGGTGGACTGAGACCGGCTGAAGGCGGGCAGGATCTCGCAGACGCAGCGCTCGCCGCCGGCGAGGAACTCCAGCAGCTCCAGGCGGGTTGGATCGGAAAGGGCGGAGAGGATCTTGACCCGAAACTCAGAAACGGATTTGTCGGACATGGTAGGATGGCGGTGGGATGTATTCAGATATAAAAGTATCGCGATAAGACGATAAGAAAATGAACTCCGTTCTTTGTGAGCTTTGTGGTTTGTGGGTTTGTGGTTAGACTTTTAAGGTTATCATTAGTCATTTTCTACTGATAACCACAAAGGACACTGAGGCACAAAGAACTCACAAATACGGTATTGGATGATAAAGCGTCGTCCTTTGCACGGCCTTTCTTCCCCGACTCTCGATGATCCGGTGCAGATCCTCCGCCGATATGCTGGATGCCTCGCAAGCGTTCCTGGCTATGCCCTCGTCCATGAGAGTTCCCCCCAGGTCATTGGCTCCCCACTCCAGAGCTGCGCCTGCCGCCTGCCGGCCAAGCTTGGTCCAGCTCGCCTGGATGTTGGTGATGTGGGGATATAGTGCCACCCTGGCCAGAGCATGCATCTTGAGCCTGTCCAGCAGGTCGGCTCCAACTGAGCCTCTCACCCCTGCCTTCCGCCCTCCGCCGGTCGCATTCCCGGGTAGCATGCCCATCATCAAATCCCTTCCCAGGGGATTGTTCTCGGCTATGAAGGGGAGCAGCACCATTTCCGTAAATCCTCCGGTCGCGGTGGCGATCTCCCTGATGACTTGCAGGTGGGCGAGCCGGTCCTCCAGGCTCTCCACATGGCCGAAGAGAATGGTAGAGGTGGTGGGAATCCCCAATTGATGGGCAGAGGTGATTATATGCCGCCACTCTACCGTCCTGAGCTTGTCCGGGCAGATGACCTGCCGGACCGAGTCCACCAGTATCTCCGCTGCCGTGCCCGGCATGGACCCCAGCCCCGCCCTCTTCAACTGCACCAGGGACTCCTCGACCTGCACATCAGAAGCTCTGGACATATGCAGCACCTCCATCGGCGAGTAGGCATGCAGATGCATCCTGGGATAATCCCTGCGGATGGCCTCCAGTATCCCGCAGTAGTCCTCCAGGGCCATGTCGGGATGCAGCCCCCCTTGCAGGCAGATCTCAGTTGCCCCCTGCTCCTCCGCGTCAGCCGCCCGGCGGAGGATCTGCTCATGGCTGAGGGTGTAGGGCTCATGATGCTTGAAAGAGCAGAAGCGGCAGCTTCCCGTGCATATATTGGTGAAGTTAATATTCCTGTTCACCACAAATGAGACGGCATCCCCGCAGCACCTCTCCCGCAGAAAATTGGCCAGCCGGAAGAGGCGCAGTGGCTGCTGCCACAGCCTTAACAGATCGGCCAAAGAGAGATGCCCAATTTTATCAATGTCGGGATCCACTGCGGGGGCAACCGGGCGCATGGCCGGCGAAACAGTCGATATCATAACGGTCCAACTCTCAGAGCTGATCTCCTGAACTGCTCTCTATTCTCCGTTCTTTGGGAATCTGGCTGACCAGCTTTCCATGTGAGTACAGTCCGCACCCAAGAACATCGCCCCTATAAAATACCACCACATAACCCGGCTCGCAGATGGATGAATCGCAGTACTCCGGGAGGACCTGGCCCGCCCCCTGCAAAAAGAGCATGGCTTGGCTCTCTTCCAGATGCACCAGGTTTTTGGCAGCATACCTGCCAAAAACCTGCAGTGCGGCGGTGGTGGGCTTCCAGGGCCGGTCTTTGCAGCTCATGATGCGCATTCCCAGGGACTCGTAGCTTAAGCGGGGCAGGTCCGCCTCCGAGATAGCCCAGATGCTGCTTGCCTTTTTAAAGAACTGCAGGCCTGAGAATGCCTCCGGGTCCATGTCGAAGCGCTCCTGCCACATAGCCGCCACGCTCGAGGCATTGACGGGCAAAAAGACATTCCTGACCCTACTCCTTGACGATCCTGGCAATGAAAAAACCTCCTGTGTCGTTGATGTGAGGGTAGTAGCGGGCCGTCTTGTCCATCTCGGCAGAGAGGGCCCGGCCCTCCCACTCAGTGATACCCGGACACTCCAAAAGCCCCGGGAGGCTGACCCTCTCCAGCCGCAATCCTGGCCTGCCGGACTGTCCTGATTCATAATCCTCTATGGCCTCCTGGACCACCAGCTCGTTCTCTTCGGGAGCATAGGTGCAGGTGGAGTAGACCACCACCCCGCCGGGCCTGGCCAGCAGCAGGGCGCTCTTCAGAAGGCCGGCCTGCAGGACATGAAGCTCCCTGGACCTCGCCGCATTGCAGCGCGTGAGCGTGCCCGGACCTCTCCTCTCCCGCCCCTCCGAGGAGCATGGAGCATCGACCAGCACCCGGTCGAAGCTGCCTCGCGGAAACATCCGGCCGTCGTAGCGGGTGATGGCCACGTTAATGGCGCCGAGCCTCTCGCAGTTGGAGCGCAGGGCGGCCACCCGTGCTAGCGACGGCTCATTGGCCACCACCAGACCTCGATTTTCCATCATCTGCGAGATCTGGGTGGTTTTGCTGCCGGGCGAGGCGCACATGTCCAGCACCGTCTCGCCGGGCCGGGCATCAAGCACCAGTGGCGGGGCCATGGAGAGTTCCTCCTGAATGTGGATGAAGCCCAGCAGGTTCTCCAGGAGCTTTCCCGGGCTCTCCACATCCAGCTTGAGCCCCAGGGGATACCAGGAGAAGCACTGATGGGGCATGCCCGCCTCCTCCAGCCGCCGGAGCAGCGCCCCTCTGCTGATCTTCAGGGTGTTGATGCGGGCGGAGCTGTAGAGGGGAAGGCTTTGCACAGCCCTAAAGGCTTCAAAGTCCGGGATGATTTCCCTGTATCTGTCCAGAGGGTCCATGCTGGATTTTTGGCCATCCTAGCAGAAATAGATTTGGCAGAGAAACTGCCTATTTCAAGCAAAAGGATTTAATAGTCGAATAGCGAGCAACCTGATCGCGAAAGCTCTTTTATGGTTTTCGCGAAGGACGGTGAAGATTTGTTTAGAAGCCAGGAAGGATCTTCCTCCGGAGGGTCCGCTCCAACTGCTCCCGTAGAAGTTGGAAAAGAGTACGACGTTAAAATCGAGGACATTGCCAGGGAAGGCGACGGCATTGCCCGGATAGAAGGTTTTGTGATCTTCGTAGCCGACACCAAAGTTGGCGACGAGGCCAGGATCCAGATCGACAAGGTGATGAGGCGTTTCGCCATCGGTCATAAGATCTGATTGCTTTTCTAAGGACGGTGAAGTGTTATGGCAAATTTCGATGCAGACCGGTCCTCTATGAGCACACCAGCTCCGGTAGAGGTCGGAAAAGAGTATGATGTCAAGATAGAGGACATTGCCAGAGAGGGCGACGGCATAGCCAGAATTGAGGGATTTGTGATCTTCGTAGCCGACACCAAAGTTGGCGACGAGGCCAAAATCCAGATCGACAAGGTTATGAGGCGCTTCGCCATCGGCCATAAGGTCTAGATCCGATATTTTCAGACTGTAAAAACCCTGATTGCACATAATCAGGGCATAATTCTTTGTTTTTAAGTCAAGTTTTGGTATGAAGTTTTCTGCCTCTCGGGCAGGCGATCACCACCAAAGAACTTCTCATGGCTGTCAGTCAAAATTCAGCATCGATAACTGATTTAGCAGCAAACGGTGCAGGAAACCAGCCGCCATCGGCCAAAAGCCTGACGCCGGATCGAGAAGGGCCGCAAACGGCCGGCTCGCGTGTCTCCTGGACAGTAAATGCCTATGATGCGGATGGCGATAAGCTGCTCTATCAATTCTGGCTGAACAGCCCTGCGACTGGAAATACCTGGAAGCCGATGACAGGCTGGATTGAAAACAATACCTGGA
>CAYQKI010000013.1:24827-26724 GCA_964418105.1 uncultured Methanotrichaceae archaeon
CTGGACCTGGGATACGACAAACACAAAGGCAGGCATATAAACAATCGAAGCGAGGATCAGAGATGGATATCACAGCGATGCAGAAAGCTGGGACGCCTTTACCAGGTCGGCATTCATAATAAAACAGAAAGGGGTAATCAAATAGAGATCTGACTGCTTTTTTTTAGGGGTACTGTAAAATCTCCTGCAGGTCCCCTAAAAACAGGTCGATATTCTCCCGACTCATATGCCTCATCAAAATCAGCCGTAGCGCCCTGTTAGGCTCGCGGGTCATGGAGACATGCCAGTCCCTATCCATCAGCTCCTCCCGCACCTTTGCAGGATCAGCAACCCGGAGGGCCACCACATTCATGATGGGATCGATGACAGGAAGAACGCCGATCTCCCCTGCCCCTTTTACCAGGTAGTGGGTCAGGTCCATGCAGTAGTCCACCATCTCCCGAAAGCCATCCCGGCCCAGGTGCATCATCACGGCGTAGGTGGCGGCAGCCGCCGCCCCGCTCCTGGTGCCGGTAAGCGACGCCTGCTTGGGGCGGGTGAGGTAATGGGTATCGGTCTCCAGGGCGCTTATGCATTCGCTGCCCCGGAAGAGCAGCCCCCCGGCGGGAATGGTGCTCATGCCCATCTTGTGGGGATCTATGGTGATGGAGGAGACCCCTGGCACAGAAAAGTCCCAGGCGAACTTCTTGTCCAGGAAGGGCAGCACAAATCCGCCAAAGGCGGCATCCACATGCAGGTGAATTCCCCTCTGCTCTGCCATCGCCGCCAGCTCCGGGATGGGGTCCACCTGGCCAAACTCGGTCGTCCCGGCTATTCCCACCAGGGCCACAGTGTTTTTGTCCAGCAGGGACTGGACGGAAGAGAGATCGACCTTGAGGCTCTCATCAAGCTTTGCCTTCCTGACCTCCAGGCAGAGAAGATCCCCGATCTTGTCGAATGAGAAATGGGCCGAGGCCGGGACGACGATATTACCGTCCCTCCTGCCGGCCTCGTTCCTGGCCGCCCGGATGGCCTGGATGTTCGACTCAGTACCTCCGGTGGAGACATAGCCTGAGGCGCCGGGACAGCCCAGCATCTCACCGAGCATCTGCACCACCTTCTCCTCCAGGTCGGCCATGCCCGGAAACAGGCCCGGGTCTCCCAGGTTCGTCTCCAGGAACATGTCGTGTGCCTTGACGGCAATGGGGTGAGGCAGGGTGCACATGGTGGAGAAGAAGCGGTCATAGCAGTAGTCCCGCGCTCTCGTCTCCTCCAGGATGCGCATTACGGCATCTTCGGGAAGGCCATTGTCTCTCATCTTCGGTCCCTCTTCTCTGATTCCTCTTTCGATTATTTATCTAATCTCTGTTCCTTAATGCATTGAGCATCAGGATCTTCTCGCTCCGGGCCACTGTCTCCCGCACTGTGGCCACGGCATCGATGTTGGCGGATATGCTGGTGATGCCGATCTCAACCAGCCTCTTGGCCATCTCCGGATAGGAGCCGGCCTGGCCGCAGATGGAGGTCTTGACGCCGGCCTCATTGCACTGCTCCACCACAAACTCGATTAGCTTGAGGACGGCGGGATGCAGTTCCGAGTAAAGCCCTGCCACATTCTCGTTGTTCCTGTCCACGGCCAGGGTGTACTGGGTGAGGTCGTTGGTTCCAAAGGATATGAAGTCGATTCCGTCGGCTATGAAGTCCTCGATGGTGAGCGCCGCTCCGGGAGTCTCCACCATGATGCCCACATCGATCTTCTCCAGGTCCAGGCCCTCCTCGACCATGATGGCCTTGGCCTTCTGGAATTCGCGGACGTGCTGCACCATGGGCAGCATTATGCCCACATTGGTCAGACCCATCTCGTGCAGCTTCTTGAAGGCTCTCATCTCCAGCCGGAAGTGGTCGGTCTCGGTGAGGT
>CAYQKI010000014.1:0-26646 GCA_964418105.1 uncultured Methanotrichaceae archaeon
TAAGGATTTGCCATGCATCACAAAGCTCACCAAGGACGCACAAAGAACGGAAGTCACATCAGCAGCCCCAGCCTGGCCTCTCCGCTCTCCGCAACAATGCGCGGGCCGGCGGCCTCCTCTTCATCCTCTTCCTGAGCCTCTCTGGACTTGTTCAGGTCTTCAGAAGGCCCTGAGGCCGCATCTGGAAGCGTCGGAAGCAACTTCTGGAAGACGAGCGGGGATGTCGAGCCTCCTGAGGTCGATATGTTCTGCAGCTCTCGCCCGCCCGCCGGAGCGGAAAGATTTTCTGTGGAGATCTCGGCAGCCCCGGCCTCCTGCGCCTCCACTACCGCCTCTGCCGCCCCTTCCAAGGCTGCCTCTGCATTTTCGCCGGTCTGCGGATAGGGCATGATGAGCAGAGCCGGACCTTCGCCGCTCTCCCGGGAGAGGAATGTGATCTCAGAGATGCTGTTGCTCTTCGGCTGCAAGAGGAATGATATCTTTCCCTCCTTCCTAGCATCCAGCAGCTTCTCTGAGACGTCGAAGGCGAATATCAGATCTCCATCGACATTGCTGCTCATAATTGTGAGGTCATTCTTATTGAGCTTATTTCTGGCGGAATTGATATTGACCAGAAATGTGGTGAAGTCAGATGCCTCATCCCACTCCGATCCGACTGTCAGCAGCACCACCATCACCGGGTCCTCAGAGGTCTGCATGGCCTCGGCCTTGAGCACTAAAACCGCCACATCATCCTCGCTGATGTTCACGCCGGATATGTCAAACTGGATCACCGGCTCGCCCGGATAGGCATAGACACTGGTGCCGTTCTCTTCCTCCACATCCAGGGCGCAGAGCAGGTAGTCGGTCTGGTTGTACACCGAGACCCGGTCTCCACCCATGCTGATATAGACGTCCTGGGACGCAGGAATCACGGCCGCGCCTCCCAGCGCCGGGCCGGCCAGCAGCACAGAAAGCAGCACGGCCAGCGGCAAAAGCATAATCCCCCTCTTGAGCATAATCCATCTCTCCCTGTTCTTATCTTACTTCTTTCAAGAAAGGCCTTCATTCATATTTATAATTTGAGTTATGTGCTATTGATCTACATGAAGTCGGCCAGCCCCGTCTGCCTGGCCCTGTCGTTCTTGAAGAGGGAGTCGATCTCGATCTTGAGGAGCTGCAGCCTCTGCTGGGTGTAGGCGCTCACCCCGTACTCCTCGGCCACCTTTATGGAGACCTCCAGATACTTCCTCACGCTGCCCTCATGCACAGTGAGAATCATCCTCCCCCCGCACTTGGGGCAGGTCTCCTTCAGGGGCGGCCTCCTGAATTTGGCCCCGCACTTGACGCAGCGCACCTTCTGCTTGGAGAAGGCATGGAGGTTTCCTATCAGATCGGGCAGGAAGTGAGAGTTGATGACCCTCTCGGCCACATCCTGCTCGTCCACCGCCCGGATCATGCGGGCCAGCTCCAGTTGGGCGTCCATCTTGTCCACCATGGTCTCCAGCGTCTTGTAGGCGCTGTTCTTTGGGCCGGCGGCGATGTCGGTGGTGGCATGGCTGAAGTTGAAGCCGGCATACTGGCCCTCGGAGCCCAGCCGCTTGGATACCAGGTCGAACCTGCCCTCCAGATCCTTGGGGCTGGCGCCCCTCAGTGTGGCCTGGTAGAACTCCAGGGGATAGACGGGCGTCAGGTCCAGGTTATGCGCCTCCTTGTCCACCTCCGCTGGATTGAGCAGGGTGGTCATGACCAGACAGGCATCCATCTTTCCCCCCCTCTTCTCCGGCAGGTAGGACATGGAGAAGTTGATGAGCGCGTCCATGAGCAGCATCACACAGTCCTCATCTCCGTCGCAGTTGCGCCTCTTGGCAGCGTGGAAGAAGGGATGGCCAAATCCGGCCGAGGCCGGGCTGTAGCCGATCAGCCGGCAGAGCACCCCTGCCGAGGTGTGAGGAGCCAGGCCCACCATGAGAGTGCCTATCAGGTCGGCGGGGGTCTTTGCATTGTAGTAGGGCTGCAGCCCGTAGAACTTGACGAGAAGCTCGTCCATGAACTGGGCCACTTTGAGCAGGTAATCGCCGGCATCCTTTGACAGTATGATATCCTGCACCAGAAGCTCGCAGACCTGATCGGCAGTTGTGAGGGGCTGGCCGCGCATGTCTTCAGTGTAGCCAATCTCATGCAGCCTCTGTATGGGAGTGCCGATCTCATCCGGCCGGAAATGGGTGAGCGGCAGGTCGGTCAGGTCGTAGCGGACGGTGCCGTCCTTGAATATGTTTATGCCGTGCTTGGCGCGCAGTATGCCCTTCTCCAGCGGCTCTGGCGTCTTGTCCCTCGATGATAGCCCCAGCACCCCCTTCAGGGAATCAGGCTCCCTCTCCCCCAGGTTTTCCAGGGCCTGATGATACAGTTTCTTGACATCGATCTGCATCTTGTCGGCTGCCGTAGTCGCCTCTCCGCACTTGGGGCACTTCTCCAGGGCAGGGACATGGCACCGGGCGCAGATCCTCTTCTTGTCGGTGATGCCGCCGCACTCGCAGCGGAAGGCAAAGCCCTCTCTGCCGCACTGCCGGCAGACCCGGCGTTCGATCTCGACGTGAATGATGCCTGTGCCGCTGTTTGTGGAGTGCCTGGCCGCCTCCTGGATCGACCGGGACTTGCCACCCTGCTCGCCCGCCGGGAAGAGCACATGGGGCGGCGGGCGCATCAGCCTCACATCCGACTTCTCCGGCCGGCCCATGCGTGCGCCGATGCGGGTGGGCGCCCTGGCTGAGACGCGAAGGCCCGAGCGCAGGCTGGCCAGGTCGAGGGCAGAGACGGCCGCAGTCCCGGACTGCTCATCGCTGCCATCACCCTTTATAGAGTCCGCATCAATTTGGTTGCTGCACCGCTTCAGCCCCAGGCCACCGGGCTTGACCTCGACTTTCTCCTCTCCCCCGCCTGCGTTCGCCTCGGGCTCCAGCCCCAGGCAGAGCAACAGGGGCAGGGGATCCTCGATCAAAATTTTGCCTCCCCTCACCTTATGCAGGACGAGGAGGATCTCCAGGGTCTCTTTGGCAGAGAGGGGAAGCGACAGCCTTCCCGTCTGCACCTCCAGCCGGCCCTGCTCCAGTGCCAGTGAGGCCAGACGCTCGTAGTCCTCAACAGAGATGTCATGCCAGAGATAGGTGTGAGCCGGATGCAGAGGCACTGCAAATCTGCGGCTGAGCTCTATTGCCTCCTCTCCGCCGATCCTCTCCTTTCCCGCCGGATCGCCCCCGGCTAAAGCCAGCTCCTCCGCCCACCACTCAAAGGCATAGGAGGCGGGGGCTAAAGGCCGGTTGTTTTCCAAAAACTCGCCGAAGCTGATCAGTATCTCACCCAGGTCCAGGATCTTGGAGACATGAGCCTTGAGGGCGGCCTGAATGGCTTTGGGGTCCTTGCAGCTTACCGGCATCCATTCCAGTATATCGCTGTCCGAGTCGAAGCGCACCACATCGCCGCTGATAAGCCTCACCGTCGGCCCCTCGATGGAGCTGACCGGGGCCACAGCCGCCGCCTTTCCCGGCTGCTCCACTTTGATCTGGGTTCCGGCGGCCATGAACTCTCCCAGCAGCAGCATGGAGGCTGGATTGATGCCTGCCGCGGCAAGGCCGGTATTCCTGGCCCTCCCGTAGCGCAGCCGGAAGCCTCCCGGCCGGGAAGGGTGGGAGAAGACCGGCCGGCCGGCGATCAGGTCTCGCAGAAACTTGGGAGTGGCGTCGCCGCCATCCTTCTTGCCGCTGGCCAGGCTGTCCAGCCACTCCCAGCCGGAGATCTTGAGCTTTGAGACGTGCTTCTTGAGCTTGGGCCGCTTGAGGGCTATCCCTTCCGCAGAGACGAGGGCGATGCCGCCCCGGACGCGATTGGTCTCAATCCTGGGCAGATCCCTGTATCCGGAAACCTCCTCCTCCTCGGTGGGCTCTCCCTCGATGCAGATAGGGCAGTTCCTGACGATGGTCCTGATCTCGTCGTCGGATGGTGAGTACTGCAGCCCTGCCACCCTCTTGTAAAGGCCGATCTCCTCCACATAGCGCTCCACCTCCTCGGGCCTGGGCTTCCAGGGGGCAATTCCCACTGCCCGTCTCACATAATCCGCCACCAGCACGGATAGGGCCTGGGCGGTGCCGCCTGCCGATCGAATGGGACCGGCGTAGTAGACCTTGAGGTAATCGGTGCCGTCGTCGTTCTTACCCATGTCCACCCTGGCTATTCCCTCCATGGGTGCGGCCACCACACCTTCCGTTAAAATGGCCACAGAGGTGCGAATGGCACTCTCCACCGACTCGATCTTGGAGCCCTTTCCCAGCCGCCCCTCTGCAAAGTCGATGCCGATGGCCAGTGCCGCCTCCTCCCGGCTCATGCCCTGCGCCTCCATCTCCCTGATGCGCGGGGCAATGCCAGCAATGCCGATGAGCTTCTCCACCCGTTCGGCAAGATCGACGGCCAGGGGCACCTCCACCTCAGTGGTGGGATCCAGTCCCTTCCTTCTAGCCTCCTGGGCCAGGCTCATGGCATCTTGCAGGCCCCTCTCCAGAAGATCAAAATACTCTCTGTTTTTCATTCTTGTACCAGATTCAGCTTGGCGCCGCAATTCACTTCTGCTCGCTCCACAGGTTAAGGCCTGTGACCGGATCGGCAGATCTGCTCAGGGACAGGCCCAATAGCTCCTGCAGGCACACTTCAGCCGCGAAGATGGTGCCTGAGGTCAGGTGCCCGGCAAGCGTCCTGCCCGATTCATCGCCTAAGACGGCGTGGGCATGCACAAATGCCTTTTCATCCAGAAGGGATATATTTCCTGAGAGGCTTGCCAGCTCCACCGGATGGTCTATGCGAAGGCTCGAATATTTATGCGCCGCCTGGTCGTAGCAGGACAGCTCCGCCCGGGACAGTGCGCCGATGCCGCTCACAACTGCAGTCCTGATGCCTTTTTTATCCGCGAGATAGGCAATCTGGCCGATGATATCTGCACCGTGGTCAAGGCTGGCCAGAAAGACGCGCCCCTGCCTGAAATCCTTTATCAACATATCCGCACCTGCTGCCATCTGATCAGCACGCCGGCTCATAAAGTTTTTCTGTCAGGGACGAATTTTACGGGAAAAAGGATGAGAAGACCTGGAAATCCAAACGTCAAGCACCTTGGGAAATACGGTAGGTTGAGATATCACTTTTAGCAGCATTTTTGGATATGCCTATTTCCGCTAAAAAGCAGATTGATGCCGAAAACATCAAACTTAATCATATAAATTACGAGTTAACCCCCCAGATTCCCGTGCACCCATGCAGTTAAGGACTATGCTTTCAGGAGATGCACATAGATTTGTTTATTAATATTATTTAGTAAGTTAGAGATTTTCGCTATCAGAAATAACTCTTAAAAATTTCTTTTGACATTTTTCCAGTGGAGACCAGCATCAGCGAGCGACCACCCTTTGAGCGGCCTGATGCAGAACCTCTCCCCCGCAGCAGTGGCCACGATTGGAGCAGAAATTTAAGAACCTTGCGCTCGGCCTGCCCTGGCAAAGCGTCATCTATTTTTGATCGGAGCCGCACCATTAATCAATGAACCTTGATTCTCTGGCCTCACAGTTGCGGGGATTTGTGGGCATCACCCGCAAGAAGCAGATAGGAAATCTTATGCAGTTCTTCCCCATAGAATCGGAGCGCATCATAGCCTCCTTTGGAGAGGATGCTGCCGTGATCGATGACGGCGAGGAGGTAATGCTCCTGGCCGCAGACGGCATTTGGTCGCGGCTGATGGAGGTTGATCCAGAGTGGTCCGGCTACTGCTCCGTGCTGGTCAATGTTCATGACATCGCCGCTATGGGCGGCTGGCCGGTGGCCATGGTGGATGTCCTCTCCGTGGCCGATCAGGATGTGGCGAACAGTGTCCTGCGGGGCATGAAGAAAGCAATTGAGAAGTTCCGGGTGCCCATCATCGGCGGCCACCTGCATCCCGACACCCCATACAGTGCCCTCGATGTGGCCATCCTGGGCAAGGCAAAGAAGAGGGCAGTCATTTTGAGCAGCACTGCCAGAGCAGGCGAGGTGGTGATAGCCGCAGCCGATTTGGACGGCCGGCCCCACCCCAAATTTGCCATCAACTTCGACTCCACCAGCTTTAAAGAGGGAGAGGTCCTGCGAAGGCAGCTCTCCTGCATGCAGGAGCTTGGAGA
Organism: uncultured Methanotrichaceae archaeon; assembly: GCA_964418105.1. Lineage (GTDB taxonomy): Archaea > Halobacteriota > Methanosarcinia > Methanotrichales > Methanotrichaceae > Methanothrix. The sequence continues at coordinate 6,174 of CAYQKI010000014.1, forward strand.
GCGGGGCCTGGTCAGGGCAGGAAAGGACATCAGCAATCCAGGGCTCCTGGGAACCCTGGCCATGCTTCTTGAGACCAGCCGGGTGGGGGCGGTAGTGGATGTGGATGCCATCGCAGTTCCAACCGGAATGGACCTGGCCGCCTGGCTGAAGATGTATCCGGGAATGGGCTTTGTGGTCACGGCCAGGCCGGAGAATGCAGCAGAGGTTTTGGAGGTATTCGAGAGCAGGGGCCTCACCGCAAGGGTCATTGGCCGGGTGACTGAAGAGAGGAAGCTGGTCATCCGCAGCGGCGAGGAGCAGATGGTGCTCTTCGACCTGGAGAGGGATTGCGTAACCGGAATTCACTGATATGGATGCAGCTTTTGTTCGATCTTTGCAGGAGATGGCCGGATCGAGGCTCTGTAAAATCGGCATAGGCATTTGGAATGCCGATGCCGAATTGATCGCCTCCCTGCATTCGGCCGGAGAGTATGCCGACCTGCTAGTGGTGGGCCCTCCCGGAAGCGAAGCTCTCTTTGAGGGGCTCTCTGGTCTCGAATACCACCCCGCAGAGGAGCCCTGGGAGGAGCTGGTGCGCCTTCTCAGGGATGGCGTGATCGAGGGGGCTGTGAGGGGCAATCTGCCCGCCGGCCGGACCATGCGTGCCCTGGCCAGCCAGTTTCATATCCGCGTTCGCCGGCTGGCTCTCCTGGAGCAGAACGGCTGGGCATTTCTTTTGGGTCCTGTGGGAATCGACGAGGGCGAGACGGCCGCCGATCGGCTGCAGCTTCTCCTGGGCGGGGCAGGGCTCTTGCAGCGCCTGGGCGTGGCTCCTCTCCGCGCCGCGGTGCTCTCCGGAGGGCGCATGGAGGACAGGGGCCGGTGCCGCCGGGTGGACACCAGCCTGGCCGAGGGCGAGGAGATAGCAGAGAAGGGACGGTGCGCCGGTATTGCTGCCTGCCACAAAGGAATTCTGATTGAGAGCTGCCGGGGCGACGATATGGTCATCGCCCCGGAGGGAGTATCGGGAAACCTGATCTTCCGCACCCTGCTGCTGCTATGCGGCGCCAACTCTTATGGCGCACCGGTTCTGATGGAAAAGATATTTATCGACTCCAGCCGGGCGCGGGGCAGCTTCGACGGGCCGGTGATGCTGGCAGCGGCGATGGCAGCGATTAGGGCGAAGAGGGATTTTGACTCCATCGAGTCCCACCAGAAACTTGAAATGTTATAAGGATATGATATAAGAATCATAAGTACTGGTGGTCTATGAGAAGGTATTATGCAAGGCCGTTTGCTCTGTTCATGTTCATTGTGGCAGCACTGGCGATTGCAGCCGGGGCAGGGGCATGCGCCACTGCGGAGCCATCCGCCGATCTGAGCGCCAAATTGACCGACCGCTCGCAGCTCGCCGGCCTGGATCTCTCCGGAATCAACATGAGCGGCAAGCACCTCAATCAGTCCGACCTCTCCGGGGCCTGCCTGGCCAATGCCGATATGAGGGGGGTGAACCTGAGGGATGCGAACCTTGACCGGGTGGAGATGACGGCAGTCAACCTCTCCTGGGATGAAGGGTAAACTTTAATACCTCAGCAGGGTTTTTCAATTATGGAGGTATCAGGAGAATGGGAAAAATTAGTGTGGTAATAGCCTTGGCTTTTATAGCATGTCTTTCAATGACAGCCTTTGCCCAGGGCCCCAAGAATGAGATCGTAGAGCCGGCTTTTCCGCCCATAAACACCTCAGGAAGCGAGATCTATCAGGAGGTCAGGGAGGGAGCCGACACAGTAAATAAGAATATAAATGACGCAGCACTCTCATTTAGAAATGAGAGCCTGTTTATCATAAGAGCGGATACGGGCATGAGCCCTCATGTCCCTGCCGATAAAGGGGTAAGGACACCTTCAGTAACAACCGCAGGATTTGGAGCTGCTCCCGTAGCAGGAAGCTGGGCATTCACTCTAACTGATGTGTCAACCAGATTCCTCAAGCTCGACCTGAATCAGACCTCGGATGCCGTCTTCGGCTCCGGCGCGCTTAATGAAAACGGCGCCATCATCGCCGTCACCGCGGCAGGCACCGTTCTGGGAGACCGCCTGGCCCTCTTCGTCACCCCGGTGGGAAGCAGCAATCTCTTCCGCTTGAGCCTGACCATTAAGCAGGGCTCCTTGGATGGAGATTACATCTTCACGGCTCTTGGAGTGAGCCAGCCGGGTGTGGCCTTCGGCAGCCTGATCTCATCGCAGAGCACTGCAGCCACTACCCAGGCGGCTCAGCCCATCCAGCCTGCCCCGATGGCTCCTCCAGTGCAGGCCAACCAGTCCGCATAGAAGCATCATAATTGCCCCGGGCTGTGCGCCCGGAGGGCAATTTATTTTGCGGACATCATCCATATCCGCCCCACATGGCAGGAAAAGCAATTCCGATAGCTTTGATTCTATTCATCTGTTTTTCAGCAAATGCATCGTCGCAGGGCTACATGGGCACGGTGAGTACGGGAACGGGAATAATTCCGGCGCTGACAGTAGGCAAGAGCTCCGTATCCACATCAGGGGTAGGAGCAGTGTCCAGTCAGGCCAACCTGACGGGAACGTGGTCGCTCGACCTGAAGGGCACCCTCACCAGGCATATCGACCTGCAAATGATTTCAAAAGGCGATTTCATCATGGGCTCAGGGTCTCTATCCCTGGACAGAAGCAGGGCACCTGTGACTGCTGCCGGCTCGGTGAGAGGAGACAGCCCGTTGCTCTTCGTCTGCCGGGCCGATGGCAAGGAGGCTTTACGGCTCACTCTCTCCACTTCAGGCACATCCCTGGCCGGAGAGTACGATTCACTCTCATCGAATGTATCGACCGCCTCAGGAACTGTCACCGGAAGCATGAGCCTCTCCGCCAGCAACACAAGTCCCGTGTCCCTGGGCAGCAGCCCCACCACCACCGCCACCGGAGCCTGGGTGGGAAGCTCAATTGCAGCCTTGGAGGAGCAGGACTGATGCGCATCGATTCGATTTTTCTGGCCGCTGCCATTTTGCTGCTGCTGATCCTCTCCGCCGCCTCACCGGCAGCGGCGAGGTGCTGCTCAATAGGCGGAGGCGGAGCGTCCTACGACTTCCTGGGAGACTCGGCCATGAGCCTGGACATGGACAGCTACGATGAGTTTCTGCGGGATTACGGCGGGGTGAGCGAGCAGGCGGGCAGGGAGAAGAGCGCAGCACCTGCGAATGAGTCTGGGCAGAGCCGCCTGACAATCCGCCTCAATGACAGCATAGAAAACGCAAAAATTGACCTTTTGCTCTCCAGCGGAGAGGAGGGTATCTCCGGAGCGGGCAATATGACATCATCCCGCGGCTCTGAGGCAGTCTCAGCCCAGGGCAGCATGCAGGGCAGAAATCTCACATTGAATGTGACGTCGCCCTCCGGATACAGATATGCATTCTCCCTGGCGGGAGAAGGCAGTGAAAGCAGACTTCTGGGCAGATTTACCAGATGCAGCCAATCTGAGCCTGAGCAGGCGGGCCTTAACGGAACTGCATGGGGCAATTGGGAGCAGTAGATCGCTTCGCCCCTCAATTTTAGCTACTGCTTTGCGCCCGGCGAGAACCTCTTCATGAGCCGCTTCATATTCATCTTTCCCGCCCCCCCGCGCATGCCCTTGATGGCCTTCTGCATGGCCTGGTGGGATTTTAGAAGCTCGCGCACGAGGTCTGGCGGAGCCCCGCTGCCCCTGGATATGCGTTTGATCCGCGAGGCGGTGATGATCTTGGGGTCCTCCAGCTCGGCATCGGTCATGGAGTCCATGACCACCCGGTACTTGTCCAGCCGGTCTTTGGTCATCTGGAACTCCTTGTCGGATAGCTCCACCCCCAGGCCGCCCAGGGGAAGCATCTGCATGATCTGCTTGAGCGGTCCCAGTTTGTTCATGGCCTCCATCTGCTGATACATGTCCTTGAGGGAGAACTTGCCGCGCATGAGGGAGTCCATGTCGACCTCCTGCTCGGTCTGCACCTCCTGGGCCCTCTCTATGAGCGTCTTGATGTCGCCCATGCCCAGCATGCGGGAGATGAAGCGATCGGCTTCGAACTTCTCCAGGTCGGCGGGTGTCTCGCCCACGCCTATGAAGGCCACGGAGGTCCTGGTCTCAGCCACGGCAGATAGAGCCCCGCCGCCTTTGGCGGTTCCGTCCAGCTTGGTGATGATGACGCCAGTTATGGATACCGCCTGGTTGAAGGCCCGGGCCTGCTCGGATGCCTGCTGGCCCAGTGCCGCGTCCATCACCAGCAGCTTCTGCTCGGCATTGACCACGGTGTGAATGTCCTTCATCTCCTGGATAAGGTCGTCCTCCAGGGCATGCCGTCCGGCGGTGTCGACGATTCTCACGTCATACTTTTTTGCCGCCTCCAGGCCCGCCCTGGCCACTGCCGGTGCATCGGGATTGCCCCGCTCCCCGTAAAAGAATATGCCCTGCCTCTCGCAGAGAGCCTTCAACTGGTCGAAGGCACCGGCCCGGAAGGTATCGGCGCATATGACGGCTGTGCGCAGACCCTTCCTCTGAAAGAAGGTGGCCAGCTTTGCCGCAGTGGTGGTCTTTCCTGAGCCCTGCAGGCCGACCAGCATGATATTCTGCTTCTTGAGGGGGATGTCGCTTCCCTTTCCCACCAGATTGATAAGCTCCTGGTAGACTATGTTTATGACATGCTCGCGCGGATTCATGCCCGCCGCAGGCTTCTCGTTCAAGGCCCTCTCCTTGATGGTGTTGGAGAGCTGCATCACCAGCTTGACATTCACATCTGCCTGCAATAGAGCGCGCTGAATCTCACGCACTGCGTCGTCCACCAGCGCTTTGTCGATCTTATTCGCAGACGCAATCTTCTTTAATGCATTGCGCAGCGACCCGCCTAAGTTTTCCAGGACCATAGTGCTTCAGGAATCTAGGCTCCGGCAAACCATATAAAAATGTTCCTTGTCGGCTTGCCTCATATCCTGGCTTCCAGCTTCAGGAGATGCTCCTTGATGCAAAGCCCTCCACGGTAGCCGGTCAGATTGCCGTCCTGGCTGATGACCCGGTGGCAGGGGATGAAGACGGGAATGGGATTTTTGCGGCAGGCCGCCCCCACCGCCCGGCAAGCTCGGGGATTGTTCAGGCTCTCCGCCACATCTCTGTAGCTTCTCGTCTGCCCGTAGGGGATTGACTGCAAGCTCCGCCAGACAGCCCTCATGAATTCACTGCCCTGGGGGTCCAGGGGCAGGTCAAAGGCCCTCCGTCTTCCCGACAGGTAGCTATGAAGCTGCTGTTCCGCCTCCACCAGAAGGCCAGTCTTCTGCACTATGGCACCGGCTGGAGGCATGTCTTGGGGAAGGCAGAGGCTGGTGATGGCCCGCCCGTCCTCTGCTATGGCTATTTTGCCAATGGCTGTATTAAAAAAGAACATGCTCTTCATTGCCGGCCTTTGGGCGGGCTGCATCATATAAATTTGGCGGCTCCTTGCCATTTCATGCATCAGTTCTTATTCTACCTTTAAATATTTCCTCTTAAATTGTCAACGTCGTAGCCGGTTTCCTTGGCCACCTTTGACTCCCTCGTCCATACGACTTCTGTTCTCTCATATGTCTCCCCGGTGGAATAGCAGCGCACCATGGGGGAGCCCAGGAACTCAACTCGCAATTCGCAGAGTGGGCAGATGGCAACCTCAGATTCCCCTGCCTCATTCTTTCTACTGGTATTGAACATGGTCTGTTCTCCTCAGAGCGTTATCACTCACATTGATTTATATATAGTAGGATTATTAATTTTATGCCCATTATATTAAGGAGAGCCAAATCATTCTGATCTTCAAAGTTTGCCGCAAACACCAATGTGTAATCTGCGCATTTTCTATTTAAGTTTGTTTAAGAAAAGTTCATAAAAATTCATAAAAATTCACAAGGCATTACTTCCAACAATAAACAAAAAGAATTGTAATGATCTTTGATATTTTCAGGCAATTGGTGCTATATTGATAACTATAAAAAATACTCACAACTAATACTGATTTATGACTCTTTCTCACCTTCCCCTGGATGGGCATTGGGCAGGAAGTCCTTTACCTCGTTTCCTCTTATGTTCTCTACATCGTAGCACGTACCAGCAGGAACCTCCGACTCAAGCATCCAAATGATCTGCTCCGGCTCAAACACCTCACCCGTGGCATAGCACCTGACCATGGGGGCACCTATGAATTCCAGTTGCTGTTTGCAGAGCGGGCAGATGGCTACCTCCACCTGCCCCTTATCATTGACCCTTTTGGTTCTAAACAATATTTTGTCTCCTGAACTGCCTCTGAGGCACGCCTATTTTGACGTAAAGCGCTTATCTTCTCCCTATCAATATAGGGTTTTCGGCTGAAGAGATATGAGGCAAATGAGCCCGGCAATGACACTCAACCGGCATCTATCAAATCCTTTACATGCTCCTTTACCTGCCCCTCTACCCGCCCCAGTGATAGCCAAAAGCCGCTGATGCCAGAAAGGACAGTCCAATCAGGACAAAGAGAGCAGCCGCAACCCGGGACATCAACCTGCGGTCTATTCTCCCGGAGATGATCCTTCCCAGAAAGATGGCCATGGCAGAGAGGAGGAACAGAGCGATCATGACCCCAATGAAGACCATCTGAGGATCGTATTCTGTGGCGAAGAGGGCGGAGGCTATCTGGGTCTTGTCCCCCCACTCCGAGAGGAAGATCATGGAAAAGCCGGAGATAAAGGCGCTTTTTGCCGAGAGGCTCTTCGGCTCCTCCTCTGCCTCTTCCCCCGCCTCCCGGAAGATCAATATGCCAAAGAGCAGAAAGACAATTCCTGATACAGCCTGCACCAGGTCAGAGGGTATGACATTGGTCACCCAAGAGCCCACCAGTATAGCAAAGCCGTCCGCCAGGAGAAAGGCCAGCATGACGCCCAAAAGGAGCCGCGCGTACTCGCGAGTGCGTGAGGAGAGGAGCAGTATGGAAAGCTGCGTCTTGTCACCCATCTCGGCCAGGCCCACGGCAATGAGTGGAATCAGAATGTCATCGAGAGCAATTGTCGACATGGTTACCTTTTAAGGGACTTAACGCTTCACGACATCCTATCGATGCAACTGTGGCATTAATAATTGTTGTGGCACGCTTGGGTTTTCTCAGTTAATCTGCAATCCTTAAGTAGTATTAAATTGCCTATAACATCGTAAACGAGGAGGACCTCAAAATGTTCGATAAGATATTGATAGCTACGGATTTTTCCAAGCACGCTGAAAAGATAATCGATTGTGTCGGCGAAATACCCGCAGTAAAAGAGGTAGTTCTCCTGCATGTATTGGCAAAGGATCCCCTGGCCAGAACATGGTCTCCAGGCGACGACCTCAAGAAGGCTACAGAGCAGATGGCCGTTCCGGCAAAGCAACTGCAAGAGGCTGGTCTATCTGTCAAGGTCAGAGCGGAGATCGCTGAAGAGACTCCTGAGCATGCAGTCATCCGCAGGGTGGCCAAGGAAGAGAATGTCTCTCTGGTGGTAATGGGCGCCAGAGGCAGGAGCATCTGGCAGGGACTGCTATTGGGAAGCGTCTCCAGCGGCTATCTGCGCTATGGGGATAGGGATCTTCTAATCATGCGCTATAAAACCCTTAGCGTTCAGGGCAAAGATGATATGGGAAAGTTCTGCTCGCGCATATTCGAAAAAATTCTGGCTCCAACCGACTTCTCCCCGGCGGGCAATGCGGCCATTGAGAGGATAAAGGAGATCGGCCTTGCCAGAGACCTGGTCTTGCTCAATGTGGTGGCAAGGGGCGAAGACCAGTCCCAGGTAGATGCAGCCATTTCCAGGGCTCAGGTAAAATTGGATGGCATGGCTGCAGATCTGAAGAACTCAGGCATAAACGCTAAAACAGCAGTTGTCTCCACTGTTGGGGAAGGGCCGAGGACTTACGGCTCAGGGGGAATGGTCAAGGTTGATGCCACGCCCCTGGCTACAGTCGGCGGAGTTGTCGACAAGATACTGACTGTGGCCGAGATAGAAAATGCCTCTCTGATTGCACTGGGCTCGCACGGCAAAGGCTGGGTGGATGAAGCTACCATCGGAAGCGTGGCCTTCGACGTGGCCCGCATGGGACCGAGGCCGGTTCTTATAGTCAGATCCCGGAAGTAAGCAAGAATAGCAAAAGCCCAGCAAGGCTTTTGCTGCTGTTTTTATTTTCTATCTTCCCCAGAACGGGTCCTTCTTCCTCTTGATGTTCAGGAAATTCTCCAGCACCTCGCGCTCGTCCTCTGCGAGCTTCGGCTTCAGCTCCAGCTCAACAATGCGGGCGTGCTTTTCCGGGATATTGACATAGAGGATATCGCCCTCGTGGATCTGCCGGCCCACCGTCGGCCCGTCGATGGATATGGCCACCTCCTGGCCTACCGTCGCCGATCCCACGTTCTCGTTGTGGGCCTGAATGCCTTTGATCTCGCCCACATTGGCCCCGTCCTCCCTCATGAGATTGACCTGGGTGCGAACCACGCCGCCTATGATCTGCACGCCGACTATGGCCGGCTTGGACTGGCGGAAGACGCAGTCGGGCAGCAGGCGCACAGCTCCCGGCCGGATGACGGCCTCCAGCCGCTCCTGTTCAATTCTCGCCTTCTGCTCGTCCATCCACTGCTCATAGTTCTCCAAAATAGAGTAGATGATGTCACTGCAAAAGACAGGCACGCTGACCTTCTGAATCTCGCTGATGGCATCGGGCAGAATCTCCACATTGAAGGCCAGTATGGCGGAGAGGAGAGGATCTTTGATGGCCGCCGCCCGGATCACGTCCCTTCTGGAGATGGGCCCCACATCGGCGTAGTGAATGGCAATGCTCTTGGCCTTCAGCTCGCCCACCATGGCCTCCAGAGAGCCGATGGTGTCCGCCTTGAGGATCACCCCCTCGTTCTCGGTGTCGATCCTCACCGCCTCCAGCTCGGACTTGAGCTGCTCGGTGAGAGCCTCCAGCTCCTCCGGCGATGAGACGACCCGGATGGTTGATCCGGCCAGGGCGCTCTCCAGCTTGGGAGCCGCCACCTTCACACCTGAGGCGGCGACGACGTGCTTGACGGGCAGAAACCTCTCTTCGCTTCTGATCTCAGCCAGAGGCTTTGGCTTTAGAAGTGCCCGGATCTTGGTCACTGCCGGCTCATGGGCTGTCCCTACGATGACCGTATCTCCTGATTTGAACTCCCCGTTGTAGAGGATAACGTCCAGCGTGGTTCCCAGGCCCTTCTCCTCCTTGACCTCGAGGATGGTCCCCACACCAGGACCGCTGGCCGTCAGCTTGAGGTTCTCCTTCAAAAACCTCTGGGCCAGGCCCACCAGCACCATGAGCAGGTCGGGCACACCCTCCCCGGTGACGGCGCTGATGGGAACGATCCCTACCGTGCGGGTAAAGTCAGCGATGCGGTCGTATCTGTCCCCGTCAAAGCCGTGCTTGTAAAGCTCGCCCACCAGCTCGTACAGCTTGGTATCCAGCAACTCAGAGACCCTCTCGCTCTGGGCTTTGAAGCTCTGAGAGAAGGGGGCATTGGGCGAGGCATGCCAGCCGCCGATGCGGTCCATCTTGTTGGCTGCCACCACAAAGGGGGTCTTGAAGCGCTTGAGAATTCCCAGGGACTCAATGGTCTGGGGCTGAAATCCCTCGTTGACGTCCACAATGAGCACCGCCAGGTCGGCGAGAGAGCCGCCCCGGCTCCTCATGGATGTAAAAGCATGATGCCCGGGGGTGTCGATGAAGAGCAGTCCCGGTATCTGCATCTCCTTTCCAAAGTGCGATCCGCAGAACTCCTGCACCACGTCTAAAGGCACCTCGGTGGCTCCGATGTGCTGGGTGATCAGCCCGGCCTCGCCCTTGGCAACGGCCGTTCCCCGTATCTTATCCAGAAGGGTGGTCTTGCCATGGTCCACATGCCCCATCACCACTACAATCGGCGTCCTGAGATTGGATTGGGGCCCCTTCGCTTTGCCGGACTTCTTGGACTTCTGTTGCATAGCGATCGCTTCTCGAATAAAGTAATTTCCGAAAAATGCTTTTTATTTTTTGAGAATTTAAAGGCTCCTATGAAATGAGGCAGGGATGCTTTTTGCCTGCATTCCCTTCCACCTCACTCGTAGAGCCAGGCTTCGTCTATCCGCTTGTAGTCCACCAGCTCCCGGGCCTCGAAATGTAGCGCGATCTCGCGAGCTGCCGATGCGGCAGAGTCCGAGCCGTGCACCACATTCCTCCCCGTCTCAATGGCATAGTCGCCCCGGATGGTCCCGGAAACGGCATCCACGGGATTGGTGGCACCATTCATCTTCCTCATGGCGGCTATAGCCCCCCGCCCCTCCACCACCATGGCCACAGAGGGCCCGGCGGTGATGAAGTCCACCAGATCCTGGTAGAACTTCTTTCCGGCGTGTTCGGCATAGTGCTCTTTAGCCTTCTCCACGGACATGGTCGCCAGCCTCATGGCCACGATCTTGAAGCCCTTCTCCTCGATGCGCTGCAGGATCTTGCCGATTAGGCCCCGCTGCACGCCGTCGGGCTTGACCATGATAAATGTCCTCTCCATCTCAGCCAGGCCTTATGCCCCCTTTCTGGCCCACTTGATCCTTCTGGTCACACGGCCGAGAGCTACGTTATTCTCGCACTTGGCTGAGCAGAAGTAAAAGACCGTGCCGTCCTTCTTGGCATAGAGCTTGCCTGTGCCCGGCTCGATGGTCTTGTTGCAGAAGCTGCACTTTCTCTCTTCCATCTTCCATCACCTGCTGGTAAGCTTCTTGGCCTCTCTGGCTGTCTCCAAGAGCAGAAGGACGTCGCCCATGCGTATGGGTCCCATGCAGTTCCTGGTGATGATGCGGCCCTTGTTGTTGCCCTCCAGGATACGGCACTTGATCTGCGTCGCCTCGCCATGCATGCCGGTAACGCCTATAACCTCGATGACTTCCGCCGGAATGCCGTTCTCATCCTCCATTGGATATCACCTACTTCAGGGCAGAGACTTTCTGCACGATCTCATCAAGCAGCTCTTTGCCCTTGCCGGGCTCGACGATGGCTGCGGCTGCGCTCTTCACGCCGAGGCCTGCTGCTGCGCCAAGCTCGCTCTGCTTCTTGACGTAGATATAAGGTGTCTTCTTCTCTTCGCAGAGTGCGGGAATGTGAGCCACGATCTCGGGGGGCATGACATCTTCGCCCACTATTACCAGGCGGGCTACGCCCCTCTCGATGGCCTTGGTGGCTTCATTGGTTCCCTTCTTGATTCTGCCCGTGTCGCGAGCCAGCTCCAGTGCCTCCAGGGACTTGGATGCGAGCTCTGCTGGAACATCAAACCTTACAAATATCGGTCTTGCCATAATTCTGTCTCCTTCCGGGCTTTTAGCCCATCATCATTCATCGCAAAAGCGCTTAAACTAGATCTGCCATAAGCTTCACATGTAAAAAGGTTGCGCTATGGCCCGAGAAGAGCCATGAGCACTGCCTGCATATCTTCGGCTGGGATCTGCCCGGATGCCTCTGCATTCTCCCCTGACTGACTGAAGGCGAGATTGTGCTGTGAGGCAATGTTTCTTACCTTGCTTGCCGCGCTCTCCTGCGGCTGCAGCAATTTGGCCTTGATGTAGTATCCCCCGTCGCCGGCGGAGCTGGCGCCCAGGTAGATCTCCCTGTATGCGCCGGAGAGGGGCATGGCTGCTCCGCCGCTTCCCAGAGCTGAAACCTGCAGGTCCGCCTGCTCTCCCGCGACCAGAGTGAACTGCTCTTCAGCCGCCAGTCCTCCTTCGATCACATCCAGAACCTGCTCTACTGATGCCTGGGCTCCGATGAGGGCAGGCTGGCCGAAGACCCGCACATAATTGGATCCCGTGGGGATCATCATGTAATTTCCATAGGGTATGACCAGACCGTCGTAGCCTGTGGCATAGGGTTTGACCCAGTGAAGCTCCGTCCAGGTGCCGTTGAAGTACATATTGGCCAGCCTCTCAATGGGGGTTATGTAAATCTGGCTGCCGTAGCGAAAGCCCAGAGCCCCGGGAAGGGCAGACGACGCGGCGCTGCTCAGATTATGCGACGCCGTCAGGTTGATCCAGTATGCCATTACAGTGTTTTCAGGAGAGATCTCCAGGACATCGCCCAGTCCCTCGAAGTTCCAGTCAACCAGCCTTCCCTGGACCCCAAATGTTTCCAGTGAGTCACTCCCTGATGCGATAGCCACCGTCCCGTCCTGGTCGCTTCCCCTCAGCACGAAACCGGCAAAGGCGGATACAACCATAATTGCGCCTACGAAGATAGCGAAAGCCTTGGAATTCATCGATCTCCAGGTCACTTGCCGATTATTTAACTCTTCTCTGCCGGCCAGAGTGGCTCATCCTGGATGTAGCCTCTTTTCAGTCGCAGGGCTGTCTCAGCCCTCTCCAGTTCGCGGCCCAGGTAGCCGGCATGATCCAGACGGCTGACCAGCTCCCGGTCGATGATGGCGGCCAGGATGCTTTTGGCGGACCTGCCGGAGATGGCAATGTCACCGTTTTCGGCCACGACCCTATCACCGGTTATAAAAATCCTGAAGGACCCCGCCCCGTCCTCTATGAACCGGGGCGACCTGCCCGTCCCGGCCTCTGCGTCTATGGCCTCTGCCGGGGCGGCCTCATCTGCCAGCCGCCTCTTCTCCTTGAGAACGAGCATGTCCAGCCCCAGATCTTTGGGGGGTGTGTGGCGAGACGCGGCGAGGAGCATCATCCTGGACGCCGTGGCCAGCTCCCTCACCGATCCCGCTGCTTTGGCGCTGTACTCCGGAGTAAAGAGAATGCTGCCGCCCACTTCTGCCGCCAGGGAGGCGAGCAGAGCATTGACCCCACCGGTATCGGCATCCAATAGTTCAGTAACATTTCCGGCCCCAAAGAAGATCGGCGTCTCCGGATGCAGCTCATGAAATAGCAGGTACTTTTGCAGAGAGGCGGCCAGGCCCAGCAGGGGCGGCTCCAGAACTGGGTCGGCTATGGCGGATATGCCCAGGCTCAAAGCCTGTGCCAGGTTCTCCTCCAGGCTGACCGGTCCAGGTCCGGAGATGACCACCGCCGGCAGGCCTGCATGGGCCACAGCCTCTCCCACCAGGGGGAGATTTGACCCGTCCAGGCTCAGCACCAGGTCCGCGCCTGCTCTGATGCCGGCCAGTATCAGATCGGGGCGCAGGGTATCGATGCTGACCGGCAGGTCTGTCGCCCTCCGGGCAAGGCGCACCGCCTCCTCCACCTGCTCCGCCGAAGCATCCAGGGAGAGGCCCAGGTCGATCATATCTGCTCCCTGCTCCTCGTAGTAGCTGATCTTGCCGGCCAGGGCGGCAGGCGGGAGACGAGCAGCATCCACAATCTCAGCAAGGACCTTCATGCGCGAGCCGCCTCCGACCTTTCGCCCCCGGATCTTCATCAGCCACGGTGCCTGATCTTCCAGCCGCTCCACCTGAGACAGGGCGTCCCTTCTCATCCTCCCCTGCATGAGAACGCAGGCCGGGACCGTGGTGGACAGCTCATACTCATGCAGGTGGTCGAGGACGAACTTAATGTCCGCGGCGTGCTTGGGGCCGAGCAGGATAGGGGTCTTCAGCTCCGCTTCCACCTGCCCGAAGTCGGCGGTGACGCTGCCTGGAATGAGGATGAGGTCGTAGCCCTGGGGCGCAGCCTGGCGGAGCATGCCGGGGGTGATGAAGGCTGCCACGTCCACGTCTGCCACCAGCACATCCGCCCCGGCACTGTCGGTGCCGCCTTCACGGCTCTCTGGATTGCCCTTTTTCCCGCCGCCAGCAGAGCGCGCCGCCGCATAGACCTGCTCTTTAGCTAGCCTGCCCGTAACCAGCAGGACCCTTCCGGGCTCAGCGTGCATCGCAGTACCTGACCTCATCCACGTCCAGTGTGAGGGGAGTTCCCGGCTCGAAGTTGGTTATCCTTCTCACCCTGCCCACGGCCATCATTTGCAGTTGCACCCTGGCAGCCTGGGCTTCCCGCTCCTCATAATAATCCTGGCTGGACTGAATCGTCCGGTGGGTAATGGTCTGCAGCGCCCGGATGCCGGCTATGAGGCCCACAGTGCCCGGCACGATATCCGAGGGGCTGCAATCGGTGAGAAATATGCGGTCCCCTGCCTGGGCGGAGAGCAGGGCGAAGAAGTTGTTGGGGCTTCTGATCTCCACCGTCCGCACCTTTGCCGCTGAGAGCTCCTTGAGGACATGCTTGGATAGTCCTGTTAGTGCTATGTATATCATCTGGCATCACCCGTACATGGGAAACTCTTTGGGCATCTGGGTCTGCTGCTCATCGGCGCCTGCCGCCTTCATCTGCTGGGCCAGTTGAGCCATCTGCACCTCAATCTGCTCCGCCTGCTCGGAGAGCTTTTCAGTGCTGATGCCCAGGTCGTATATCCTGTTGAGGGTCTCGAGGGTGGCGACGGCTGCCCTGGGATCGGGCTCGGTGGAAGACGTCTCTCCCAGAAGGCATATGGCGGGCATATTCTTTATGCGGCACTCGTTCATGATGCTGCCGGTGATGCCGGTGATGGTGCCCAGCTCAAATATCTCCGCCTTGTCCCTGATCTTGCCCAGCATCTCCTGCCGGCTGGCCGCTCCGAAGACCCTGTGCTCATCTCCCATCACAGTTATGCCGGCCAGACAGATCATCTCCCGGGCTCCGATGGACTGGGCCCAGGATACGATCTCCTTGCCGATCTCATAGGAGGCCAGGGGGTGAACGGGTATGTCGGCAGTGAGGATGATTATGCCCCTGGCGGCATCCTCGTAGATGCGCACGGGCATGTTCACCACACCACCTAGAAGAACGGCCAGGGGCGGGAAGTACTTGGAGCTCATGGCCCCCAGGTAGGTCATCTTCAGTTCGTTGACTATGTACTGGCTGGCGATGTTGCCTACCAGGCCGATTCCCGGAAATCCCTCAATCAATATGGGATTTTTGACAGAGGGCTCTCTTTCAAGAATGACCTGGACTATTTCCTTGTCCATGATATAGGATTATGCATTTATCTGAGATAAGATCATCGGCTCCGCAAAAAAATTCTATGCAAAAAATTCAGCAAGTCGGGCAAGCTTTTTAAGCAATCGGCCACTTAACGGCCAGGCGTTGAAGAAAATCGGAATCTCGCGAGATGCAACTGTATTTCGGGGTCAAAATGGCAAAGCAATATCGAGATGTCATTGATCAGGCAAAGGGGCAGGGCAGAGCTTACCTGATGGAGCATGAGAGCAAAGCCGTTTTAGAAAGCCTGGGCATCACCACCACCGGAGCCGGGGTGGCGCAATCTGCAGAGCAGGCCGTTCAGATCTTCCGGTCTCTGGGCTGTCCGGTGGCCATGAAGGTGCTCTCACCGGATGTGGTCCATAAGTCGGATGCCGGAGGCGTGGTCCTCAATGTAGGCGACGAGGAGGGAGTGAGGAGCGCCTTTTCCAGGATCTCCGCCTCATTCTCCGGCAAGAGCATCGCCGGGATATCTGTGCAGAGGATGGCGGATTCCGGCATCGAGGCCATCATCGGCGTGGCCAACGATGCCACATTCGGGCCGGTGCTGATGTTCGGCCTGGGCGGAGTATTCGTGGAGGTTTTGAAGGATGTCTCCTTCCGCTCCATTCCCATCAACGCATCGGACGCCAGGGAGATGATCCAGGAGGTCCGTGGCTATGCTCTGCTGCGCGGCTACCGCGGGAAAGCTGCCGACACCGACTCACTGGAGAAGCTGCTCCTCTCGGTCTCTGATTTTGTCATGGACAATGCGGACATCGCCGAGATGGACATGAATCCGGTGTTCCTCTATCCCCAGGGCTACACTGTGGCCGATGCGCGCATCATCCTGGGCGAGCCGCGGCAGGAGCCGCCCGCCCCCTCCAGCCAGGATCTGCACGACCTCTTCTACCCGCGCAGCATCGCCGTCATCGGGGCCTCCGGCACGCCTGGGAAATTGGGCTGGAATGTCTTCACCAACCTGGTCAGCCACAAGTTCCAGGGAAAGCTGTATCCCATCAATCCCCGGGCCGATGAGATTCACGGCTGCAAGGCCTATCCCAGCATCAGCGCCGTTCCCGAGCCGGTGGACGTGGCCATCGTCCTGGTATCTGCTGGCGTCACACCGGATGTGGTGGAAGAGTGCTGCAAGTGCGGCGTGCGCTACATCGTGGTGGAGTCTGCCGGCTTCGCCGAACTGGGCGAGGAGGGCAAGAAGATCGAGCTGGCCATGAAGGCCATAGCTGACAAGTACGGAGTGCGGCTGCTCGGCCCCAACTGCTCAGGAATCATCAACACCCACTGCAGCATGGTTCAGTCCATCGGCATTGTGGATGCCCTCTCCATGGGCAACATCGGCCTGGTCTCCCAGGCAGGCGTATGCGCCGCCGGCATGCTCTGGGGGCTGCGGCACATCATGGACTTTGGCATCATCGCCACCATCGGCAACAAGCTGGACATCAATGAGACGGACATCCTGGAGGCCGTGTCCAAGGACGATTACATCAATGTCATCTGCATGTATCTGGAGTCGGTCAAGGGCGGCAGGCGCTTCATAGACGTGGCCCGCAAGGTGACGATGGAAAAGCCTATTGTGGTCCTCAAGTCCGGGCGCACGGATGCGGGCAAGAAAGCCGTCGCCTCGCATACCGCGTCCCTGGCGGGTAACGACCTGATATTCAGCGCCGCCTTCCGACAGTCGGGCATCATCCGGGCCCGCGACTACGAGCACATGTTCAACCTGGCCAGGGCCATCTCCAAGCAACCCATGCCGGACCGGGAGGGAGTGTTCATCATCACCTACGCCGGCTCGCTGGGGGTCATCGCTGCCGACGCCATCACCGACAACGGCATGCGCCTGGCGGAGCTAGAGCCGCACCTCAAAGACAGGCTCAGGAAGCTTCTGCCCGATTACGTCTGCGGCATGAATCCCGTGGATTATACATTCAGCCAGGATGCAGAGACTGTGAAGAGGACCATTGAGATCGGAGTGGACAGCGAGGACGTGGGAAGCTTCATAGTGGTGCTGCAAGCGGAGATCCTGGACAGCTACGTGGAGGCCCTGAGGAGCGTGGACTACCGGGGCAAGCCCATCATCGCCTGCGTGGCGGGAAAGGAGTTTGCCATGCCCGATGTGATCAAGATGGAGAAGGCGGGCATACCCGTGTTCTCCACGCCGGAGCAGGTGGCCGACGCCCTGGCTATCATGTACCGGCACCAGATGAGGGTAGAGAAGGAGAGGAGCCGGGGATAGGGAGAGATGAAGAGGGCTGGGGAGGGCAGTTTGCCCTCTCAGCCTCATTTTCAAATTGAAGAAAACCAGCCTATTCCGACGAAGGTAACCAGGAACTATTATAATTATTCGTATCCATGCATTCAGCAGGCAATGATTGCTTTAGATAGCAAAATGATTGCGGCGGATAAAAACCAGGAATTATTTTTTTTGGATCGTGTTGCGTCTTAAAAATTTCGATGTGCTTTATCTCTATTGCATATCCGATTTTTGCCTCCTGGAAGTACTCGAAGAATTCCGCTTTATTCATCCCCGAATAAATGCCTAATCTATCCCAAAGCCCTTCAGGGCAATCTTTAATTATGCAGCCGATCTCAAACAAACCGACAATTTTTTTTATAGGAGATGTCACATAAATGTATGCTTCCCGGACATATTTTTCTGAAAATATTGATTTTCTAAACTCATATCTCTTTGCTCCGCTCAGTATCATCGAGGCATATTTCGGTTTAATGGACAGTATAACGTTCATCGATACCGCCCATATCCCTTACTTGTGCGTACTTTTCATCAGAGATCTCCATCGCAGATTGGGGTGCAGCCTTAACAACTTGACTATCAACAAGCCTCGGCAGGTCTATTGGCTTTTTTAAATGAAAATGATGTCTAAAGAGGAAAATAGATACAGGGTTTCGTTCCACCCACTGATTAATCTCTCCTCGAGTGAAAACAGTTCTCTTTCCGGCGAGTTGAAGTATCTGTCTGGCATCCTTTATGCCGGAGTATATTGCCTCTACGACACCGAGTGATGTTATGGCCTGCTCATCTTCCGATCGATAGAATAGAATAACGTCTCCTTGCTGCATTCTTCTAATATTCGAATGTGAAATATAAGCTTTTTTAATAGTATTTCCTTCAACAACGAACTCATCAGCATATTCGATTAGCGTAATCTGTCTCATGGAGTAATCTGTAAATAGCTTATTATGATATGCCGGGAGAATAGGTACAACGAATTTCTTTACAGCATCCCCATCATAAAAGCTGGGATAATATAATTGTGATACTTCAATTGGAGTTAGACTCTCCTTATATTTACTGTCAAAAATTAATCTTTTAACAAATATATCTTCGCCATTATCCTTTATAGCTATTTTATTGAAACCATATTCGGAAATCAATTTGACGAGAGGATCATCGGCTTTAGTGAAATGGGTTAGATAAATCTCATCAACATTATTCTTAAGTGAGACATCAACAGCCATTTTAATGAACAGCTCACCAATCTTATGTTCTATATATGTAACCTTCAACATCGATACCTTTAAACGCTTTTTTTCAGGAAGCATTGGCTTTGAACCTTCAATTGCCTCATTCTCCAATTTATAAATTAGTATTGCTCCGATACTTCCATCTCTTCTGTAGTACACCCAACTCTTTCGGCCCTCTTTCGATATCTTTTTAAACCAACCTTCAAATTTGGGCATGTATTCTTCTTTCAGTGACTCGAAGATGGGATCATTATAATTCAAATTCCTGACATACTCTTGCTTTAATGGAATCGGTGCTATTTTGGTTTCAACATTTATATAATTATCAAAGATCCGCAATGCCTCTTCAACCAGAAGAACCCTATCATCCAAGCTTTTCAGGCTAGCATCTTGATGCAGATTCCGATCTTCAGTAACAACGAAGTCAATTGCTGGAACCACCCATTCCAGATCTCCAAGAGATGGGGAGCCGATAATTACCTCTGCCCCAGCTTGCTTTAGAACATCTAAGAGATCTTGCAAATTCTTTGAGAGAATATTATCCATAGCCGTCTCATGAATTTTTCTATCCAGCAGAATCCTCTTTATCCCCCCAATTCCTGCAGTTACTTGATTATTATTCGCGGATCGCTTATGGCCATCACTCAGTTTCCAGCAATTGCATATAGATCTAATGCTTGCACTCCGAAATTAATCTACATGCATCAACTCCATTAGCACATCGATTCAATATAGGTGAACCTTAAGATCCGTGAGCCGAAATCCACCTAAAGTCAAAAGAGGCCGGAAAACAAATTATACCACCTACCCACAACAATTATCCATGAAGATCTCCTCTATCGCCCTCGCCCTGATCCTCATGGCCGGCCTCTCCGCCGCCGCGCCCCTGCCCACCCAGTTGATCGTCAACCACGACCTCCTGCAGTGCTCCCGTTTCCTGCCGGGCGACGAGTGCATGGACTGCACCCCGTCCCAGGGCTGGACGGCCCTGCCGGAGGGCTCCTCCTGCCCTGAAGGCTACACCTCCGTCGATGTGCGGGGCAACTGCACCGCTTTTCAGGCCGGCCACTGCTGCACCGAGGGCCACTCCGGAGCATCAGGGGACTGCCGGAACATGGTGGTAAATGACATGACCGGACAGTGCTCATTTGCAGAGGGTCCGGAAAACGCCCTGCCAGCCGGCTGGGAGAGGATGCCTGCCAACGCTTCCCCGCAGCAGTGGCTCTGCCCGGCGGGCTACGCCTGGACGGCTGCTCCTGCCACTTCCGCTGGTGGTGCCTCCGCAGAGGCTGACGATGCTGCTGATTCCTCCACCGGCGCGAACGCTAGCTATCCGGGAGCAGCCGCCGCCTCGACCATCAGCCGTTTCGGCCCGGTGAACATTGCCTCTGTGGCGAATGATTCCGATTTTTCCGTTGTATCCGACAAAAACGTCTCCGGCTGGAGCTGGCTCACCCAGCCCGGGCAGTGGGCATCATGGAATTTCTATAGCCTGCCCGCCGACAGGAGCCTTTACATCTACCTCGCTCCCCTGGTCACCCGCCCCTCCGGCCTGGGCGGAGGCAGCGGATACTCCACCGATGTCAGGATAACCTACACTACGAGCTCTGGCAGCAGGAATTCAACTGTGGCTCTGAAGAACACCCACCACGAGCTGCAGATGCCTGCCGACACCCAGGGGTGGGGATATCAGACCATCGGATACCTGAAGATCCCGGCGGACAGGATCAATCCGGACGGATGGCTCACCGTGACCCTCACCAAGCTGCCCAACGCCGAGGATGTGGCGGTAAATAGGGAATGCTGCACAATTGAGTTCGTGTGAAATGGTTCATAGTCTCTGTGCCTCTGTGCCTCTGTGGTTTTATTCAGTAGCATTGGGCTTGATTGTCGGAACTGCTGACCAAACCACAGAGACGCAGAGACACAGAGAAACGATCATGACTTTTAGTCACCCATGTGCATGAAAATGAGCTCTTCGTTCTTTGTGCGTCTT
>CAYQKI010000015.1:0-25856 GCA_964418105.1 uncultured Methanotrichaceae archaeon
CTCCGGAAAGAGGACCAAGTTCTTCCAGAGCGGCCTTCTCACCCGTGAGGCATATGTGGACTGGCAGAAGATCTGCTGCGAGCTGATGTCCTTTTATCATGTGAAGATCAGGCACGGCCACGATCGCGAGGACCTATCCACCGTCTACAAGGCATTCCGCAGGATTGGAGCGCCTCTCTTCAGCTATATGCAGCCGGGGGAGATCTTCGGCTCGTTCCTGTCTACGGGATACCCGGACCTCAAGAGCCGCATGGACAAAGAGCTTCGCGTCCTGTCGGCAGAGGGCCTGATCAAGGAGAGGCCCATGCTGGTTATCATGCCCCTCTCTGAGATCAAGTCCACCAAGATCGACTACGCGCCCATGGTGTCCAAGATGCTGGATGTCGGCAAGGAGATCTGAATATTGCGGTGACGGGCGAGATTGTCGTGGTCTGCTCCCGGGCGGACCCGGCAAGCCTCAATATCTATGAGCGTCTCTTAGAGAGGCGCTCCTGGGTACAGCAGCAGGGATACAGGTCCTGGGAGCATTTTCGTCTGCTGGTGCACGACGAGAGGCAGACGGCCCTGACCGGCCTTGATGCCCGCCTGGCCCAGCTTGGGCTGAATCCTTCTGTGGTGGTCTTTGCCAGCCGGCATGAGGCAAAGGCGGCGATGCCCTGGTTTGGCGGCCACTTCACCGGCCTTTTGGAAGGGGAGAATGCCGGACTTTCCCAGGCTGCGCCCCTTGCCCTCCGCTCGTTTCTGCAAAACATCAGGTCTCTGGCCCTGCCGGGGTATGCGGTATCTGCAGAGGCCACCCACCACGGCCCGGTTGATGTGAGAGCGCCCTGCTTCTTTGCCGAGATCGGAAGCACAGAACGGGAGTGGCAGGACCGGGCGGCCGGGGTGGCTGCTGCCGAAGCTATTTTAGCGATGGAGCCGGCGGCTGGGGCCGGACAAGGTGTGGGCAGAGGGGCAAATGAGATACCCGTCTTCCTGGGCTTTGGCGGCGGGCATTATGTGCCCAGGCAGACAGAGCTCATGAGCAGGGCTGCCGTATCATTCGGCCATATGTTCTCCAGCTACCAGACCCATGCCGTAAATGCTGATGTCCTGGAGGCGGCGCGGGCCAGGTCGAATGCCAGCCTCGCCTTCATCGACCGCAAGTCCCTGAAATCTGATGAGAGAAAGAGAATTGAAGGCCTTCTTTCAGATGAGGGGCTGCCCGTCTTGAGGAGCCGGGAGATCCTGGCTGAATTTCCATTGCCGCAAAAAAGTCCGTTGGCTTGAGCCGGCCCGCCAGCCCAAGCGGATTTCTCTTTCAGCAGATTAAGTCTGAGCTCGCCTACTTTAGATCTGATGTGCAGTGGGAGCACTTGACGGCTGCCAGTGGAATGCTCTCCTTGCAGAAGGGGCACTCTTTGCTGTTGGGGGCGGGCGGAGCCGGCTTCTTCTTGAGTGCATTGACCTGACGGATGAGGATGAATATGGCCAGAGCTACTATGAGGAAGTTGATCACGGCATTGATGAACAGTCCATAATTAATGGTTGGTGCCGCAGCCGCCTGGGCCTCTGCTAAAGAGGCATATGTCTTTCCATCCAGTGAAAAGAACAGGTCGCCGAAGTTGATGCCGCCCATAAGGTAGCCGACAGGAGGCATGATCACATCCTTGACCAGCGAACTGACTATACTGCCGAAGGCAGCGCCTATTATGATGCCCACTGCCATGTCCAGCACATTGCCTTTCATGGCGAACTCCTTGAACTCTCCTACAAATCCCATAATTCTTCACTCCTTAAAATGCACCATGGTATTTTGTACATTCAATATATAAATTCTTTATGTTATTTGCGCCATTCAGAATTATTAATACGTATTTGATGAAAATGAGCTTTGCCATCATCGAGATGCGATTGCCTGGCCGAGGCGCTAGAATCAGCTTTCAGCAGACTGGCAGTTCTATGTTTTATGAGCGGCAAAAAAACTTAGTAGGAGGAGATGCCAATTACTGCCAATGAAGATCTACTCCAATGATGAGATATCCGTCATCTGGTGTCCGGAGAAGTGCATCCACGCCAGAGAATGCGTGAAGGGGCTGCCAGCCGTATTCAGCAAGGACAGGAGCCCCTGGATAGATATTTCAAAAGCAAGCTCAGAAGAGATAAAAGAGGTCGTGAGCCGGTGCCCTTCCGGGGCGCTCACCTGCAAGATGAATTCTGGTAATCGAATGAAGGAGGACGGAATGGCGGCAAAAGAAGAGACGGCAAAGGCTCAGATCAAGCTGGTGAAGAACGGGCCGCTGCTGGTGGAGGGCAGCGCAGCCCTGCTGGACAGCTCCGGCACAGTGGTGGCCAGAGAAGGCACATATGCCCTCTGCAGGTGCGGCGGCTCAAAGAAGAAGCCTTTCTGCGATGGAAGCCACCTCACGATAGGATTCGACGATACAAAATAATATGCGCCAAAAAAAAGAATAAAGGGAGAGCGGCCAGTCTGCCGCCTGCCTCCATCCTTTTACATTCTTTCCCTATTTCCTGGCCAGAGGCGTTATTGCCTCCAGGGCCTGGGGATTGGCTACAGCCGACGTGTCACCCAGCGGCTCGCCCAGGGCTCTGGCCTTGATGAGCGGTCGCACCGGCTTTCCTGCCTTGTTTCTGGGGATGTCTGTGACGAATATCACATCGGATGGGATGGCGATGGGCCCCAGAGTCTTTCGAACGAAGTTCTTGATGTCCTTCTCCAGTGCAAAATCGCCCTTTGCATCAGGCTTGAGCACGGCATAGACCACGATACTCTCTCCCTTGACCTTATCCGGCTTGCCCACCACTGCTGCAGCGGCTACGGAGGGGTGCTTTTCGGCTGATGCCTCGACCTCGGCATTGGAGATCCTGTGGCCGGCAACCTTGAGCACATCGTCTCCTCTTCCCAGGGCCCAGATGTATCCGTCCTCATCCACCCGAGCTTTGTCTCCGGAGAGATATTTGCCAGGGAAGGAGGACCAGTAGGTTTCGTTGTATCTGGTCGGGTCCTGATAGACCTCGCGGAGCATGGAGGGCCAGGGCTCGGTGATGATGATGTTGCCGGTCATGCCTGGGGGCACAGGCAGACCAGCGTCGTCGACCACCTGCACGTTATATCCGGGCAGGGGGAAGCTGGGCGAGCCCGGCTTGAGGGGAGTGATGGGCAGGGGGGCCACCACCTGCGAGCCGGTCTCGCTCTGAAACCAGGTGTCCATGATGGGAGCAAATCCGCCGCCCACATATTTTCTCCACCATACGAAGGCATCGGGGTTCATGGCCTCGCCCACTGAGCCCATGAGCCGGACGGTGGACAGGTCGTACTTCTGGGGCCAGGACGGTCCCTCGTTCATGAACATCCTGATGGCGGTGGGTGCGGTGTAGATCACAGAGACTCCGTAGTCCTCGATGATCTCAAACCAGCGTCCGAAGTCGGGATAGTCCGGGGAGCCCTCGTACATGATGCTCGTCGCCCCCAGGCAGAGCGGCCCGTAGGCGATATAGGAGTGGCCGGTGATCCATCCGATGTCGGCTGTGGACCAGTAGACATCGGTGTCCTTAATGTCGAAGACCCATGACGTTGTAAATGCGGGGCCGACGCTCATGCCGCCGTGGGTGTGCACTATGCCCCGCGGCTTGCCTGCTGCTCCTGCGGTGTAGAGGATGAAGAGCGGATCGGCGCTGTCCATGGGCATTGTCTCGCAGGACCCGGACTGGCCGGCGACATAGTCATTCCACCAGACGTCGCGGCCTTCCTTCATGGCCGTCTCCTGGCCGTTTCTCTTCACCACGACCACCTTCTCGATGCAGTCCAGGCCGGCGATGGCCTCATCGGCCTGGGGCTTGGTGGCAATGGGCTTTCCCCGCCGGTAGGAGCCGTCGCATGTGACCAGGACCTTTGGCTGGCAGTCCTCCAGCCGGTCGCGGACGGCGACGGCTGAGAATCCTGAGAATACCACGACGTGAACCGCTCCGATCTTGGCGCAGGCCAGCATGGCTATGGGCAGCTCCGGGATCATGGGCAGGTAGATTGCCACCCGGTCGCCCTTCCTGATGCCCTGGGCCTTGAGGGCATTTGCGAATCTGTTTACATCGCGGGCCAGCTCGTAGTAGGTTATCTGGCGGACGTCGCCCACCGGCTCGCCCACAAAGATGTAGGCCAGCTTGTTGCGCCGCCAGGATTTGGCGTGCCTGTCCACGGCGTTGCAGGCCACATTGATCTTGCCGCCCATGAACCACTTGGCAAAGGGAGCCTTCCACTGCAGAGTCTGCCTGTAGGGCTCAAACCAGTCAGCGTAGGTCCTGGCCATCTCGTCCCAGAACTGGACGTAATTGGCGGAGCACCACTGCCGCATCTCGCTCTCCGTCTTGAGGCCCTTCTTCTTCATCCAGGCCATGACATTGGAGTTCTCGACCAGATCGCGGGGTGGATAGTACAGAGCCTGATTTGCGGCCTGTGCAATTTTATCCGATTTAGAATCAGCCATTTTAAATCGCCTTACATTAATTGCAGCTTTAAAGGCATTTGTATTCAATTTTAATCCTTTTTTCTTTGTTAAAATTGAATGTGATATTCGAATGCCTTTTAGACTTGTAATAATGAATTTATTCGATAGATATAAATCTTTCCTCCCTGAATTATGATTATATTGTTTATTTAAGTTTGAAGCTACTTTTTGATTAAAATAGTAAAATATTAATTCTAAACTTTACCCTCTTTCAGGTCTCTGATCTTTTCGGCCATATGCCCCAGCTTCTTCCACCTCTTCTTTTCCGCAATCCTGAGCTCTGGATTCTTTTTTCTCTCTATTGCCAGCGCCTCCCTCTGCAGCTTGAGGTAGCCGTCAAATCTGGACTTTGATAGCTGCCCTTCTGCGATCGCTTTACTGATCATGCATCCCGGCTCGGTCTCATGCTTGCAGTCGGAAAAACGGCACTGTGCGGCAAGCTCTTCGATATCACGAAATGTATTCTCCAATCCTGCGCCGGCGTCCCAGAGTTGCAGCTCCCTCATTCCGGGATTATCGATGATGACTCCGCCCCTGTCCAGCAGTATCATCTGCCGGACGGTCGTGGTATGCCGGCCCCGGCTGTCCTCCTCCCTGACCTCTCTGACCTTCAGCCTCTCCCGGCCTTGCAGAGCGTTGATAAGTGTCGACTTCCCCACGCCGGAGGAGCCGAGCAGAACAGCAGTCCTTCCTTCTCTTAGGTACTCTCCAATCTGCTGCATGCCCAGGCCCTCTGTGGCGCTCAGGGCATGCACCGGCACGCCGGCAGCAATCTCTCTAACTTCTCTTATCCTGGCATCAATGTCATCACAGATATCGCATTTGTTTAAAAGGATGACAGGCTCGACTCCGCTCTGCAGGACAGCCGCCAGGTACCTCTCCAGCCTTCTCAGGTTCAGGTCACGGTTGAGTGAGGTCATTATGAAGGCAATATCGACATTGGCGGCAATTATCTGCTCTCCTGTGACCCTTCCCGCATCCTTACGGGAGATCTTGCTGCTCCTGGGAAGAATGGCATGTATGGTGGATGTGCCGGAAGCATCCCGAAAGACAGCTACCCAATCGCCAACAGCGGGGTAATGGCCGTCCCAGCGCTGCCTGCCGGAGACCCTGGCCTTCACCTCACCCTGCTGCAGGTAGACCTTGCAGCCGCTCTTGTTTACCTGGGAGATCCTCCCCGGCTCGTATTCCACTGCATACTCCCTGAAATTTTCCCCGAAAAATGAGTTCCATCCCAGGTTTCTCATCACGGCATCCAGGATTTTGCCCCCTCTCGAATCATAATATATCCTGACATGATTAAGTCCGAATTGATTTAAGCTTTTTTTGGTTAAATCCGATTTCCTACCGGATATATTTTATAAGAGCTAACAACCAGAAAGACAGAGGAACTCAAGTCTAGCCATAGGAAATAGCGGCGGTGATATGATAGGCGATTTCATGGCTGTGCAAAGCCAGAGGTTTGTGCAGCTTGTGGACAGCAGGGCCACGGGAAAGGCGTTCGAGTTCGACCGGCTGCTGCTCATGCCCACAGCCGCCGGCTACCGGGCGCTAGTTGAGCAGGCCGGCATTGAAATCAATCCCCGGATCATGAAGTATCTCACCAGGCTGTGGTCCAGGGGGACTGTTGAGAACCTCTCCTTCTTCGTCATGGCCGCGGCGGTCTATGCCCGGAGCGTCCTGGAGCCGCCGGTCTTCATCGATGTGGGCAAAGTGCTTCTCAGGGCGGCTGCTGCCTGCAACCTGAGGTGCGCCTATAGAAAAGGGAGCGGAGGAGGCTGCCGGGCGGCCAGGGACAGAGGGCGGCATATCCTGCCCAAGTGCGTCAAGCTTCCCGGAGAGATCAGAATTCTCTGGGGATACCTGAAGAGATACATCGCCACCGGGGCCATCGCCTGCCCGCCCGGTGCCCCGGGGGCAGAGGAGGCTATGAGAATTGAGATAATTCTGCCAGCGGACTTCTCCCCGGCGGCGTCGTGCTAGGCAGACGCGGACACAGAGGACAAAGAGAATTGTTTGAGATTTGGATTTAACAAATAGCGAAGAGCCACCATTTTATTCCTGCAATCTAAAACAGCCCTTCTATCTGGCCAAAGTCAATTCTGGCGGTCGAGTCCAGGCTGAGCGGAGTCAGTGAGATCTTCCTGTCCTGGTAGATCGTCTGCACATCAGTGCCCTCCTCATCGCAGCAGATCAGATCCCCGTCGATCCAGTAGTAGGGCCGGCCCCGAGGATCGAAGCGCTCCTGCACTGCGGTCCTGAAGATCTTGCGAGCCAGCCTGGTCATCACTATCTCCGTATCCTCGGTGGCCGAGGCCGGCACATTGAGGTTGAGAAGGTCTACACCCTCCGGAAGCCCTCTCTCCAAAACCCTGGCTGCCACGCGGCGCAGCACGGCGGTGGCCACTTCGAAGCTGTGTTTGGCCCCGTGGTGCATATCGAACTTGTCCCCCTGGTCCACGGCCTGAATGGATGCGGCAATCGCCGGGATGCCGTAGCTGGCCGCCTCGAGGGCTGCACCGATGGTGCCGCTGGTGGTGACGGTATCGGTGCTGATGTTCTCGCCCACATTGATCCCTGATACGCAGAGGTCCGGCATCTCTCCCTTCATGATGGCGAATATGCCGATGATCACCGAGTCCACCGGAGTGCCCGTGACGGCATAGGCATGAAAGCCGTTCAAATTGACCTCGGCGTAGCGCAGCGGCTCAAAGACGGAGACCGACCTTCCCACGCCGCTCTTCTGACCGGAGGGAGCGGCTACTATCACCTGGCCCAGGCCCTGCACGCTCTTTGCAGCAGCCTGCAGCCCTGCGGCATAAACGCCGTCGTCGTTGCTCACCAGTATGCGAGGCATCGCTCCTGCCATAAGTGCCAACTGATATTTAACTTGTAGGATCGCAAAGGGTAGAGCATATCCGTGATGCAGGTATTGGCTATTATATGAGCCTCCGTACTTTGTGATCTTTGATTTTAGCCGAACATCTCCAGGAGCCGATCCACAATGCCGCCGAAGCTGCTCTGGGCCGGGTTTGCGCTGTCGATGAACGTCCTGCCGCTGTCGCCCAGAGCGCAGACCCTGGGGTCGATGGGAATGGCACCCAGGAAGGGCACATCCATCTCCTGTGCCATCCTCTCTCCTCCGCCTGAGCCGAAGATGCTGATCTTCTCACCGCATCTGGGGCAGACCAAGCCGGACATGTTCTCGATGATGCCCAGCACAGGCATCTTCAAGGCCCTCACCATATTCACCGCCTTCCTGCTGTCCAGCAGGGCTACCTCCTGGGGCGTGGTCACGATTATGGCCCCGGCCAGATCCGGGATGAGCTGGACTACGCTGAGCGGCTCGTCGGATGTGCCGGGCGGCAGGTCCACGATAAGATAGTCCAGGTCCCCCCAGTTCACATCCTCAATGAACTGCTTGATGGCCGCCATCTTCATGGGGCCGCGCCAGACCACAGGTGAGTCGCGGCTGGAGAGGACGAAGGCCATGGACGCGGCCTTTATGCCTCCGGCCACAGGCGGCTCAATTCCATCCGGCCCCTGGGTGAGCCTGGCATCCTCAATTCCCAGCAGCTTGGCAATATCGGGTCCAGTGATGTCAGCATCTAAAATGCCCACGCGCAGGCCCTTCATCTGCAGGGCGCGGGCCAGGTTGACGGATACTGTGCTCTTGCCCACGCCACCTTTGCCGCTGGCGACGATGATCTTATGCTTCACCCTGGCCATTCGATTGGCCTTTTGGGTGCATTCCTTGCCTTGCCTTACATCCTTTTCATCCTTGCAGGAGCCCTTCTGGGCGCACGAATCGCAATTATTGTTCTTGTCAGTCATGAGAGTCAATGGGCAATGGAGAGCCTTGTTTAAGAGGATTTGTATAACAAATGTTAAAACATCACTCGCCGCCCGCCGCATAGAAGTAAAGCTTCCCGCCGTGCAGCCTTCGGCTGAGCAGCCCGTCCTTCTCCATGATCTTGCAGTACTTGATGGCGTCGCTCTCATCTATGCCGGCCAGCTCGCCGATCTCCTGGAGGGTGCAGGGCCGCCGGGAGAGCAGGCCCAGAAGGTGATCGCGAATGCTGGAGGGAACGCTCCAGTCCCAGTCCGGTATCAGCTCGGCCCCGGGAAAGATATCCAGCATCCTTTTCATCTCCTCCTCGCCCAGAGCCGAGACGGCCTCTGCCGGGGGCCGGACGACGGTGTTGAGCTGGATTCGATCCGGCTCTGTGGACTCGGCCGCCCTGGCGATCATCTCCGCCTCACCCTCGTTGATGCCTTTGACCAGCATCACCTCGAGCCATATCTCTCCGGAGAACTCCTTTCTAAAATCCTTGAGCCCCTGGATCATCTCCGAGGCCAGAAGGCCCCGCGCCGGGCGGTTTATGGCGGCAAAGGCCCTCTCGCTGACGGCATCCAGGGAGGGAAGCACCACATCGGCCTTTGCCACCTCCTTTCTTACAGCCGGGCTGGAAAGGAGGGTGCTGTTGGTGATCACCGCCACAGGGGCGGAGACGATCTCTTTTGCCCTGGCCACCACATCGCCCAGATCGAGGCTGAGGGTGGGCTCGCCTGATCCGGCAAATGTGAGGTGGTCGAAGGGCTCATCCCGCCTGGCAGAGATCTCGGAGATCACACGCTGCCCGGATACGAACCGATCCCGGCAAGTCGTGAGGCATGCGGTCCTGCCCAGCTCACAGTAAACGCAGTCCAGATTGCATGTCTTGTATTTGAGCAGGTCCACGCCCATGGACAGGCCCAGGCGGCGGGAGAGCACAGGCCCGAAGAGATGCGCCATAATCCGTCCTTTGCCGTTTATTTGCATTTGACTGATCTTTGATTTGGTACATCGGCGCTACCATTTAACCTTAATTGCCCTTCCCGTCGGCCTAGGCTCCGGCCCTGATAAAGCTTAAATTATGGCATGCCAAGCAATCAGCATGGATAAGGCTCGTGAACTTGTGAGACTGCTCGGCAAGAGCGATGACTACTTCGAGAGGCAGAAGGCGGCCTGGGCCCTGGTCAACCTGGGAGAGGCAGCCGTGGACGAGGTCGCCGGCGCTCTGGAGGGCGGCGAGTTCTCCGACCTGAGATACAAATCGGCCTGGATTTTGGGGAAGATAGGCAGCCCCAGAGCTATCGAGCCCCTCTGCAGGGCTCTCTTAAGCGATCCCGATCACGTGGTTCGCGAATGGTCAGCCGCCGCCCTGGAGGCACTGGGGCGAAAGGAGGCGGCCTCCTCTCTGGTCCTGGCCATGAAGAGGGACAGCGCCAAAGACGTCCGGCTGCGGGCGGCGGTGGCCCTGCGCTCCCTGGGGGCAGCGGAGGAGCTGAAGGGACTTCTCTCTCACGCCGAGCCTGAGATCAGGGGCATGGCGGCCACCGGCCTGGCCAAGATCCGGCATACTGATTCTATCGCCGATGTGGCCAGGCTGCTGGAGGATGAGGATGCCGAGGTGCGCCGCAGGGCTGCCGCTTTCATGGGAGAGGCATTTGCATGTGAGTCAAAAGAGTTGAAGGCATCGGCAAATGAGCCGTCCCGGGCGGCGGACTGCTCTGAGGCCCTGGTCTGCCTGGGCAAAGCCATGCAGGATGGCGAGAGAACAGTTCGCTGCGAGGCTGTCAAGTCCCTGGGCAGGATCAAGGGGGAGGCGGCCTGCGACATGGCACTATTGGCCCTGAAGGATGAGGATTGGGACGTGCGATACGCTGCGGTCACGACCCTGGGGGAGATCGGGCATAATAAAGCCCTGAATGCCCTGGTGGATGTCATGTTCGGGGGCGATGACGAGGAGATCCGGGGCTGGGCCGCCTGGAGCCTGGGGGAGATTGCCGATGAGAGGGCGGTTGAGCCGCTGCAGAGGGCTTACAGGACCTGCCCCCTGGAGGTCATGAAGAAGGCAAAAGACTCCCTGGAAGCGGTCTTCAAATTGAAGGTTCAGGTCTAATAAGGGCCTGCTATTGATCCATCCAGGAAAGGTCTCTGCCTATGACAAGTTCCTGCATTTCTGTATGGTGTGTGTTCTTCATGGGGATAAGACGCATGGAAAATCCATGCTCTTCTGCCATTTTTCTCACTTCGCTAGCATTATCATAGGTCATGAGAAAGTCGCCTTTAACTTTAGATTCAGATCCGCGACTTTATTCGCAGAAGGGACTTTAGGTGCAAAGCCGATAACATTTATATTCTTTGAATCCACTTCGACATGTGACGAAAAAAGCGGCCTATCCGCCGCTGAATTGGGGAGTTAATAGAATAGAGGTGAGTGATTTGAAGGAAAGACCAATGATGGTCCTGCTGTCGCTGGCGGCCCTGTGTGCCCTGGCGGCAGCCCAGGATGAGAACATAACCGATGCAAACGGCTGGCTGAACGAAGGCTACCGCCTGGCAGCCAATGGATCCTACGAACAGGCCCTCCAGGCTTATGAAAATGCCACTGAGACGGACCCAGGCAACGAAATGGCCTGGATCAACAGGGGCAACATCCTCACCAGGATGAATCGAACCGATGAGGCCGGGGATGCCTACCGGAACGCTCTGCACATTATCGATGAGATGATCGTGGCCGATCCACAAAATGCAACCCTCTGGACCTCAAGCGGGCTGCTGCTCTTTAATGTGGGCGACTATGAACAGTCAGTCATGGCCTTTGACAATGCCACATCTATAGATCCCGAATACGAAATGGCCTGGAAGATGAAGGGGGTAATTCTTACCAGCGAGCTATCCAGGAACGAGGAGGCAAATGCCGCCCTTGACAGGGCTTTGGAGATCAATCCCAGCGACCCCCTCACCTGGATGGCCAAGGGCAGCGCACTGGCAGCTTTAGACCGGCAGGATGAGGCTCGTGCGGCTTATGAAAAGGCAAAGGAGCTGGGGTACGATCCAGGGGATGGAGTCTGAAAGTTGATCCTGGGGATGATTCTATAATCCCTGGATCGCATGATCCAATTACCTTTTTTGGCTCTTCACTGATTTATGCGGGCAATCAAAGCCTGAAATTCAGACTCATTGAGTGTAGCCAGGCGCTAACGACGACGCTTTCACCACAGAGACACAGAGGACACAGAGCACGCACAGAGACGGACGGAAATATTTTAACCTGACCTTTGGAAATAGAGAAGAGCTTCCTTCTTTTGCCGCCCGGCATGTCTTAGAAGAGGGATCCCGGCATCGATCTTGCGATTGCTATCGGCAAAATGCAGAATCGATTCGGGATCTTTCTTTCCCTGAATGGCAGTATTCAGAGGTCAAAAAAAAATTTGTACTCATGCTCACAATCGCTTTTTATGCCCCCTTGTAGATCTGGATGACTCTTATGGGATTATTCCTCCTGTCAACGGCCAAAACCTGTTCTCCATCTTCGATTCCCGGATCTGAGGCCAGCACCTGGCCGGGGAAGAGCCGGCCTCCTCCAATTGAGATCAGCTCCGCACGTCCGGCCTGGACAACTGCCCTCCGGAGAGATAGCTACAAAGCCAAAAAAGATAGGTTTATCTTTCATCCCGACCATCACCATCCCAATGAATGAGTGGAGGTTTGTGTGATGAATGCAAAAAATAGCATTTTGCTGCGACTATTATTGATTGCAGCACTGTTCTCTTGCGGCGGCGCACTCGCCCAGGCCGATCAGAGCGGCGAGTCAGCCAACCTGAGCTTTGCCGATGCGGCAGCATCCCTTGGCATTGGCGAATTCTCGGCGGCAGTGGAGAGCGCGGGCCTATCCGATACTCTGAACAATGAGGGTGTCCTGGTAATGAATGCCGGGTCATTCGTGATATTTGCCCCCAGCGATGAGGTATTTGCTGCTTTCAGCGCGGACCTGTCCGGCCTGGCAGAGAATGCGACCGAGATGAAGAGGATTCTCAGCTTCCATGTGATCTGGAACGATGGCCTCGATAATATCTCCGAGGTCGCATCCGCCAGAACCCTCCAGGGCGAGAATTTAACCATCGAGAGCGCAGAGGGCCTGAAGGTCAACGGAGCGAATGTTACGGCATCTGAGAGCTACGGCAGCGGCATCATTTACGTGATTGATAAAGTCCTGCTGCCAAAGACCGGCTCCAGCATGGGTGTGGTTATGGCTGCAAAGGACCTGGGCGCCCAGAAATTCTCAAATGAGATCGGGGCTGCGGGCCTGGCAGAGACACTGGACGGCCAGGGCCTGATGGGAATTGAGGGATTGGCAGGAGGACCGTTCACCGTCTTTGCCCCCAGCGACGGGGCATTTGACAATTCCAAATCCACCCTGGATGCCATCAAAAAACAGGAAGGCGGCATGCTGAGCCTACTCTCCTACCATGTGGTCGATGCTCAGGGCCTGTCCAATATGACTGAAACCAACTCAGTTAAGACCATGCTGGGCGACTCACTGGCGGTGGACCCGCAGACGGGCCTGGTGGGCGGAGCCTATGTCATCAAGTCGGAGAGGTTCAACAACGGCATCGTCTATGTAATTGATCAGGTTCTGGTGCCCATCAGACTGTCCATGACCTGAGATAAAATGAAAGCGAAGAAGAGACGAAGGTCAATCGACTCTCTCTTCTCGATTCTTTTTGACAGGACACCTTCTCGATCTCCATCCCGCCATGCCACCCAGTACCACCTCAATATCCGTCCAGCCGCGCGCCTTGAGAAAGCTCGCCGCCACCATGGATCGCAGTCCACTTCCGCAGAATATGCATACTGTCCTGTCTTTGGGGATCTCATCCGCCCTGGCGGCGATCTCGGTGATATGAATATGCACGGCCCCTTTTATCCTGCCGTCCCTCTCCAGCTCGCCGGAGGACCTCACATCCAAAATCCAGAGAGCAGGATCGCTGCCCTCTGCCGCATCACCAGCTTGTGCGTCCAGCCGCCGGCACAGCTCCTGCACGGTGAGGGTTTTGACGGACTGCGACATCATCCCCGCCATGTGCCAGCTCAGCATGCCGCCTGCCAGATAGCCGGAGATGCCGTCAAATCCCAGGCGCAGCAGAATGGCCCTGGCCTTTTCGACATCGCTCCGGCAGCCTCCCACCAGCATCACCGGCCGGTCGTAGCCGATAAACCAGCCGGCAAACCCGGCCAGCCCGTCCAGCCAAATGAACTGCGAGCCGGCGATGTGAGCCGCCGAATAGGCCGTCTCCTGACGAACGTCGATTACCTGGGCCCTCTCTCCCTCCACCTGAGCAGAGAACTCCTTTGCGCTGAGGGCCTTGAGGGAAGCGGCCCCGATCAGCGGCCCGCCCTCCAGGTTGACGGCCTCCATGCGCCGAAAGTAAGGGGGCCGGTCCGGGTGGCTGGCCAAAAGTCCGGCTATAAACTCTTCTCTCCCATTTGCCTGTAGCCGGGGATTGTTCTTTCTCTCCAGGCCGATGGTGGTCCAGAGCCGCTCGGCTATGGACTCGGCGCAGACTGACCCCGATCCGTGCGCTGGGCAGAGTATGACGTCATCACCCAGAGGAAGGATGCGGGAAAATATGCTATCGTAGAGCAGCCCCGCCAGCGACGGTGCCTTCTCCGGGCCGAGCAGGTCGATCCGTCCCACGTCTCCGGCAAATAGGGTGTCTCCGGAGAAGAGCATCCAGGGAAAGCCGGCCGGATCGCGCAGCATATAGCTCATGCTCCCCGGAGTGTGGCCGGGGGTGGCTATAGCCTCGACCACCATCCTCCCCGCCTTCCACCTCTGCCCATCAATTGCCGGCCGGCCGTATCTGTAGTCCCACTGGGCGTCGGCATGCCATACCTCTGCCCCCGTCCGGGCGGCCAGCTCCTGAGAGCCTATGAAATAATCCTCATTTCGATGTGTCTCCAGGATGCAGCATATCCTCATCTCCCCCCGGTCGGCCATGTCCAGATAGACATCCACATCCCTTCTGGGATCAATAACCAGTGCCTCGTTCCTGTCTCCTACCAGATAGGAGTAATGGGCCAGCCCTTCCGTGACAATTCTCTCCAAGAGCATTGAGCATCACCTCTGGCAATCAAAGACGTCGTCCGCGCTGGGTAGCACTCTGCCGCCACCGCCGGTCAGATTGGCCAGGCCGGACAGTGCCGGGTCGCAGCCGCCGGGGCATATGGTCAGCCAGAAATCCCCACCGCAGACGACATTGCTTTCATTGATAGTGAAGTTCTTTGAAATATGATATGTCCCGATATACTCCTCTTCTATCAATATCTCCGGATCCTTCCAGGCGCTGTTCATCATCCCGCCCGTCCCGCTTCTGCCTGGAGAGCTGCCTGCTGATATGACGCTGAATGAGGCCCTGCCGGAGACGATCGATTCATCTACCTGCATATGAGCCGACGATGAGGTGGAGATCTGCATATTGCCCTGGCTGCTGCTGACGGAAAAGACTTCATACACTGCATTTTGGGATAGGCTCCGGTCAGAGGAGACGGAGTGGCTCATGGAAGTGGCTGAGCCGGCATTGGAGATCGCTGTTCTGATGCCCAATCCGTGGCCGAACGCACTCTGAGAAGAATCGGAAGCAGATAAGGAAGATGGCATAAGGATCCCAAATAGCACAATCATGGAAAGCACCAGGAATGACAGCATTCGCCGGCATAGCCCTTTCACGGATTGAGCCTCCAAAATGAATAGTTGAGAAAAGCGGCAAAGCTCACCCACAGTAGATAGGGCAGCAACATCCAGGCTGCAGTGCGGCTGATGAGCCAAAAACGCCAGATCGTCAAGAGTATGAGCAGCCATAGCACCATGATAACCGCCAATCCGGCGGGAGGGGACTGCAGCCCGAAGAATGCCCACGACCAGCCAGCATTTACTAGGAGCTGAATGGCGAACACCAGCAAGGCTATTTTTTTATTGGCCTGCTGTTCTCTGCCCGCCGGGGCGCGCCTCCAGACCAGAAATAGGGATATTCCCATCAGCGTGAAGAGAGAAATCCAGACTGCAGATATGACCCATCCCGGAGGCGAGAACCAGGGCTTGCTCAAGTCAGCATACCAGGTTCCAACTGAACTGGCTGTGAACAGGGAGCCTATGGCTCCTGCCATCTGACAGACAGCAATGCACAATATGAGCCGGATAAGCTCTGAATGAGATAATATCTTCATTTCCATCGCGCCATCCTGTCCAGATAGCCAATTTTATCCTCAATCTATTAATAGTTATTCAGGTCGCAGCAGCTCCAATTATTTAAAAAAATTGTACAGATGGATGTAGTGGATAAAAATATTCGCAAGTAGTTAGAACGCGAATTTATAATCAATTAATAAAAATTAAATATGCTCGCCGGACAATACTATTTTTAATAAATCTAATTATTATAGATCACTAACTTGGTTTAGGAGAGGAGATTAGCTAAACCTTTAATGCTCAGGCAATCGTATTTATAATCTGGAATTAAAAATAGTAGACCGGGCCGACCGCAACGAGATCGAGGCGACGTAAATGATGAAACGAAGCAAGCACGTTATAATTTCCAGGATTTTGGATATATGCCAGAACGGCGCCAATAAAACCAAAATCGTTTACCAAGCTAACCTTAATTTTCGAACAGTTGACCCTTACATAGATCTGCTGATAAAGAACGAACTGATAGAGGTCAAGCATGGAAAGACCGTCCTATACGAAACCACTGATAGAGGGATGACCCTGCTGGACGACTTCAAGCATATCAACAGCCAGTTATCTGAGATGTAATCTCTTCTGCCGGAAATCGGGGCAGACGAAGAGGTTCACACTCGAAAAGGATGAATGACAAGATTTTTCCCGTTGACGAGAATGGATGAGATGATCCAATTCGCGAGATCCGGCATTTGTGGGATGACCCGCATGAGATGGGTGGAGATGGGATATTCATCTCCAAGACATGAGTGGCTCTTCCAGCGGTGCATTTCAAATATTGCATCATTTATGCCGTCTTCGAATACCGAATAGAGATTTCCATCCTCTTTAAGACAGAGGCCATCTATTGCATGAGCTTGAACGTCTTCTCCTCTGGCGTCGCAGGTTCTGATGCATAGAGAGGCATTTCCGTCCATCTTTAATATGAAAAAATACCTTTCCGGATGCTCAAGGAGGTCGCAGCGCAGTTTATTTCTGCTGGCCTCGATTCCAATCTTAATCATACTTCCTCCCAACTCCGTTGAGCTCTGGAGTCTATAATGTAAAATAGTTAACATTTATGATTTATATTCTTTATGGTCCGGAGGGAATTTCTCTTTCAATTTCAATGCAAGGGCATTTATTCCAGGTGAGAATAGGTCAACCGGATGCAGTTGATTGAGATCTTCTACTCCATACAGGGAGAGGGCCCGGCCATGGGCCAGCCAGCCACATTTGTGAGGCTGGCCGGATGCAATCTCCGCTGCCAGGGCTGTGACACTGACCTCCGCCAGAGTCGAGATAGCTCTTTGAGCGATGTACTGGAGAGCGTTAAGGGCCAAAGAGCAGTCATCACAGGAGGAGAGCCCACATTACAGATGGAGGATTTCTCTCTGATGATATCGCAATTGCATTCTCTGGGAAAAGAGGTTGACATCGAGACCAACGGCACCAATCCCATTGCCGGAGAGACTCTCAAAAAGGTTCGCTTCGCTGTGGTCAGCCCCAAGCGGGGGTCGAAATTCAATCTGGAGTACTGGGCCGGCAAAGAGAATGTGCACCTGAAATTCGTGCTGGGCAGGGAGCACTGGTGCTGGACGCCGCATCTTCTTGAGGAGATGATCCCCGGCCGGCTGGCAGAGGAGAGGGTCTGGATAATGGCCTATGGAGCTGAGCCGGGCATGCAGGGGGCGAAAGAGGCCTGGGATCTGGCACTGCGCCTGGGTGTCAACTACTCGGACCGGCTGCACATCCGGCTGATGAGACGGTGAGACTCGCTGAAACTGATGTGCGCGTCCAGTGTCTCTGTGGTGGCCGTTCGTGGCTATAGGGATGGAATCCGCCCGTTGGGAGTAGCAAAGGGGGTTTATGGCCGGGCGGTCTATATGCTAAGAGGCACGTCAGATATGAGTAGATTTGCCGCGCGGGGTGAAAGTGATCATGAGGATGATTGAGATCGAAATTGCTGGAAAGGGAAAGGCCATCGCCAAGCTGGATGAGAGAAATCCCGGCACCAGGGAGGCGTTTTATGCCGCCCTGCCCGTGCAGGGAGCAGTCACACTCTGGGGGGAGGAGGTTTACTTCGATGTGCCGCTGCATCTCGCAGATGAGAATCCTTCACCATCAGCCGAGGCGGGCGATATATGCTACTGGTCGCCGGGTCCGGCGTTCTGCATATTCTTCGGCAAGACGCAGCCCTATTCAGCAGTAAACCACCTGGGAAAGGTGACCGAAGGACTGGAGATATTCCGGAAGGCGAAGGCCGGAGACAGTATTGTTTTGAGGAGGAGGTGAAGCGAACAGATGGCTACCAGATGAAAGGCAGCAGGCTTTCTCTCTGCACAGCGTCGATATCTACCTGCCGAACTTCAGTCTCTCAATCTCACCGTCGATTTTAGCCTCGTCTCTTGTGTAGTCAGGCTCATACAGGGCATCATCAACCATCCTTATGGCCAGTCCTGCCACTATGCCCTTCAGGAAGGCTGGCCTTTCCTCTTCGGCAATGGTGTTTATGATGCGGTTTATATATCGCTCCACAGTTGTGCCTGGAATCGTCTTATATGAATTCAGCTCGTCAACGACAGGCGATATCTCATCCAGAGAGAAGCCGAAGATCTGCAGCAGCGCTGCAATACCATCATCATCTCCGCTCATGGAAAGGATATATCGATCTGATAGTAATTTATTCTTTGCTTTTCAGGCCAGAGTTTTAGCGGCAAGGAAACCTTAATAAAAGCCTATGTTCAAGATGGGAAGATACAGTTTCGCCGGTCTGACAATTAAGGAAGACCTGCATTCAAGGATCAGTGGGGCACTATGACATTGAAAGAGAGAGAAATCAAGAGGGCCGTAAAAGAGGGCTACGCCAGCATTGCCAAGCAGGCAACATCCTACTATTCATCCCGGGGGTGCTCCTGCTGCGGCAGTCCCGGAATTCCTGAGGAAGTCAGCAAGAGGATGGGCTATTCCGCAGAGGAGATCTCAGCCGCTCCTCCGGAGTCGAATCTGGGGCTGGGCTGCGGCAATCCCGTGGCCCTGGCATCTCTGAACACTGGAGAGGTGGTCTTGGATATGGGCGCGGGGGCTGGATTTGACTGCTTTTTAGCCTCCTCCCGGGTCGGTCCATCCGGGATGGTCATAGGAGTCGACATAACCTCGGAGATGGTGGATAGAGCCCGGACCAACGCCCGCAAGGGCGGTTACACCAATATCGATTTTCGTCAGGGCGACCTGGAGAACATGCCGGTCGCCGATAACTATGTGGACGTGGTCATCTCCAACTGCGTCATCAACCTGGTACCAAACAAGAGGATGGTCTTCAGAGAGGCATTCCGGGTTCTCAAGCCCGGAGGCAGGCTTGCGGTATCGGACGTGGTTCTGACCAGGGAGCTACCCGATTTTGTCAAGGCCTCGACCAGGGCCTACATTGGCTGTCTGGCCGGAGCCATCATGAAAGAGGAGTACCTGGAGATCATCAGAGACGTAGGCTTTTCAGATGTGCAGATAGTAGCTGAGTCGAGCTTTCCTGTGCAGTCTCTGCTCTGCTGCGAGTCCTCCCGGCCCGGAGCCATAGAGATGCCGCAGATCTCAGCCCAGCAGCAGAAAGAAGTGGCCGATTCCGTCATGAGCATAAAGGTCAGCGCCGTCAAGCCCGGGCAGAATAGTTAGCTTAGGAGACAGAAAATGCAAAAGCGGCTACGACGGCTGAGATATGTAGCCCTCCTCCTTCTCCGCATGAGCCGCCAGCACCAGCACCTCGGAGGGGGGCAGATCAGAGATCTCCACATATGCCAGACCATCCGCCCTCTTTACTTCGAGGCGGGAGCCTGTCCGGTAATTTCCGGTATACCTCTTCGGCTTCGCTGCCTCCTGAGCAGTGTTGAGGATCACAGTCATGCCGCCCCTCGCCTCGCTCATTGCCCCGCTCAGGATGGCGTCCACCAGCACACTGGCACTCCTCGGCTCGCTGCCATGGGAATTGAAGAGGCAGAGCAGCTCTTCGTCATCCAGAATGCGTGACCAGGCCACGATCTGCCCGTCCAGTATCTCCTCACCCACTCTGTAGCCGGCACCGTAGAAGGCGAATTGGCTGAGCCCTCTGTCCGGCAGAGCAATCTGGCGCAGATACTGCCTGCCGTGGCGAAGCGCCGAAAAGGCCCGGCGCAGGGTGGCCATGGCGGCGATCTTCCTGTAGACAGGAAAACTTGGGTCAAAGCAGTGATGCCCTGCCGTGCCGAAGGGCCCGAAGCCCGGCAGTCCGCTGTCTCTTTCCGCACCCAGGCTTTTGATTCCCGCATGGAGAGGGTGCTGCGGCCCGAACATGGCCTCCCGTAGATAGCGGTCAGACTGCTTCCAGTACGGCAGCCACTTCCTCTCCTGCTCCTCCGGGCCGGCCAGCGCCTGCTCAGTGCCGTAATAGATGCAGGGTATGCCCAGGGTGAAGAGCTGCAGGGCAACAGCCGCAGCCACCTGGCCCTCAGATACTGCTTCGGAGGAGAAGCGGAGCTTTTGCCCGAAGAGGTGATCGTGGTCGTCCAGAATAGAGACGTGCTGATTGCCCTGGTTTCTATGCGATCCCATGCTCTCCGGCGCAAAGAAGCATTTGAAGAACTCTCCAGGATGAGTGAGCCCCTTGGCCACGTCTCCCAGCAGAGGTCGCATACCTCCGATGTCAAGGACTGCACTGAGGTTTCTTTTAGCCGCCTCCAGGTACTTTTGGGCGGCGTCGTCTCCGCCGGCCACCTCGCCCAACAAGAAGAAATTCTCCTTGCCGATGTTTGCGGCAAACTCCTTGATGCTGCCGCAGAAGTTTCTGGCCTGCTCCGGCGAGACGTGCTTTAAGGTGTCTATACGAAATCCGTCGCAATCGGTGAGTGCGATCCAGTACTTGAAACACCTGGCCAGATCGTTGAATAGCCCGGTGTTGTCAAGGTTAAAGTCCCTCAGGCTGTGAAAATCGGACCTCTTATGCTCCGCCTGGGAGTGGTCGATATCTCCGGCATCGAGGCTGCCGGAGCCGGCGCGGGTGTAGCAATCCTCATACTGCATCTCCTTCGGCCAGGCTCCATCTGCGCCTTCCTCGATGTATTGCTTGGGTGCCCCCAGGCCGTCTCTCCATGATCCAAAATCATATCTGCCGGAGGTATAGGCCGCCTCATAGATACCACCGGGGGTCTGCTGCGGATAGAGCCAGTTGCAGCCTGAGTGGTTGAAGATGATGTCCAGGATGATTCTCATTCCCTGCTTATGGGCCAGGTCCACCAGACCCACCAGGTCTTTACGGCTGCCTAACCTCGGATCGACATCCAGGAAGTCCTGCACTGCATAGCCGTGATAGCTTTCTTCATGGCGGCGCTGGGCAAAGACCGGGCTGATCCAGATCGTGGTCATTGCCAGCCCCTTCAGATATCCCAGCTTCGAGGCCACGCCCTTTAAAGTTCCGCCCTGCCAGCGGGAGCTGCCGGACTCGGCCCATAGCTTCCAGCTCCAGGGCTTTGCCTCGATGTCCGGGCGGGCCTTCCAGCGGTCACTTCGGTCCAAAAGCTTGCGGCCCTTCTCCAGGCCGTCCGAGAAACGGTCGGCCAGCAGGAAGTAGAGCGTCTCGTCCCGCCAGTCAACCGGAGAAGGGTAGTAATGCTGCCTGCGGGGCAGAACGACATCATCATTTATACTCTCCGGCCGGCTCCTGTTCAGAGCCGACTCTGCAAATTTCACACCCATGGGATTTACCTGCTTTCAGGTATTATTTCTAACGTATTCTATAAATATTTTACTATGAGCATTGATTGCAGTGCCGTATCGAAACGGTTAAGGGCCACAGAAGGCAAGAGTACCTCATGACCTTTGCATTCTTTCCCGCTGTGGACCTGCGCGGCGGCAAGTGCGTTCAGCTTGTGGGTGGAGTTCCAGGCACCGAGGTCGTGGCTCTGGAAAATCCCCTGGCCCAGGCGGAGCGGTGGGCCGGGCAGGGCGCGGATCATCTGCATATCATCGATCTGGATGGGGCGATTCTGGGAAAACGGATCAACGGCCCCATCCTGAGCCAGATTGTGAAGAGCCTGGACCTGTTCATACAGGTGGGTGGAGGCATACGAACTGAGGAGGACGTCTCGACCATTTTAGACCTGGGAGCGGATAGGGCTATACTGGGAACGGCTGCCCTCAGAGATCCAGACATGGTCTGCCGCCTCTCCGACCGGCACGGCAGAGAGAGGATCATGGTGGCCCTGGATGTGAGGCGCGGCGATGTGACCACGGAGGGCTGGCAGAAGACCCTCGGCAAGAGAGCCGTGGAGCTGGGCCGGCTCTTTGAGGAGAAGGGCGCCGGTTCAATTCTGTTCACTAACATCGATGTTGAGGGGCAGCAGAAAGGCATAGACCTC
Organism: uncultured Methanotrichaceae archaeon; assembly: GCA_964418105.1. Taxonomy (GTDB): domain Archaea; phylum Halobacteriota; class Methanosarcinia; order Methanotrichales; family Methanotrichaceae; genus Methanothrix. The sequence continues at coordinate 21,934 of CAYQKI010000015.1, forward strand.
GGACCCACCCGCGACCTGGTGAAGGCTGTAGGAATCCCGGTGGTGGCAGCGGGAGGCGTCACATCGATTGAGGACATTCTGGCGCTGCGAGAGGCAGGGGCGGGCGGAGCTGTGGCCGGCACGGCGATCTACACCGGAAAGCTTGATGTGCGAAAGGCTCTGCAGGCATTGCGGGCTTAGGCAGTGTTGAAGGCAGGATAAAAATGATCGGATCTAAGGCGAGGTGGGAGCTATGAGGAAAGGCGAAGCTGAAGGATTATTCAGGAATTGCAGGGCGGAGGCAAAGCTGGATCTGGACGGCTCGGGAATGGCGACCGTCAGCTCGGGATCGGGATTTCTGGATCACATGCTCACTGCTCTGGCAAAGACCGGCTCACTGGATCTGATTGCCAATTCGGAGCCCGGATTTTGCAGAATCGAAGCCCTGGGTTCTGCCCTGGGGCGGGCTCTTGATGCGTGCCTCGCGGATCGCAGCGGAATCCGGCGCTACGGCAGCAGCTCCGTGCCCATGGATGAGGCCCTGGCGGATGTGGCCCTGGACTTCTCCGGTCGGCCCTACCTGGTCATGGCTGGCGATTTTCGGGGAGGGAGCATCGGAGACTTTGATGTGCATCTCCTGAAGCCCTTTCTGGAGGCGCTGTGCGTGGCTGCCAGGCTCACCCTGCACATCCGCTTTTATGGAGAAAACGATCACCATAAGGCGGAGAGCATATTCAAAGCCCTGGGCTTCGCCCTGCGCCAGGCAGCAGGAAGAGAAGGGAAGGGAGTGCCCAGCACCAAGGGCGTGATCTAGAGAAGAGGGCGTTCGTCCAGCCACTTCAATAAAGCCCTCATCGACGCGGCCCTGTGGGATATCCGGTTCTTTCTCTCCATCTCCATCTCCCCCAGGCTCTCCTCGCCTACGTAGAAGATGGGATCATACCCAAAGCCGAGACTTCCCCGCGCCTCAAATCCGATCTGGCCGTGCACCTCTCCCGCGAACATGAGCGGCTCTATCCCCGGCTCGATGTAGGCCACGACCGATTTGAAGTACGCCCTCCGGTCGGCTTCACCCTCCATGAGCTTCAGGATGCCGCTATTGCCGAGGGTCTTCTGCACATAGGCCGAATAGACTCCCGGAAAGCCCTTCAGGGCCTCGACGAACAGCCCCGCATCCTCCAGCATCACCGGGCCTTCAAGCATCCCCTGCCCGGCCAGCCGCGAGGCGACCTCCTTCATCCCGAAGGCTGCCACCTCCTCTAGTGTGTCGGCCTGAATCTCAGTGTAGCCGATGTCTCTTTGAATCATGTCGCCGAATATGGCCCGCGCCTCAGCGTACTTTCCCCTGTTGCCGGTCACAAAATGGATCTCCATTAAAATAGCCTCCGAACCAAACCACAGAGGCACAGAGCAATTAAAGTATTTGCATGATTCAAGGGCAACGTTTTTACAGCCTCAGAATAAAGGCTAGGGAGGTCAACTGTACATCTGGAGAGGCTGAAATGGATCTGGGGGATAGAATCTCTGTAAAGAGGAACGGCACAACTTACGAGGGAGTGCTCATGCCTTCCCGCCGGGAAGGGCACATTGTGGTCAAGCTGAACAACGGCTACAATGTCGGCGTCAATGCCGAAAAGTCTGAGATAAGACTCCTGGAGAAGGCAGGCGAGAGCAGGACAGTGCCCAGGGACAGGCCCCTGGAGAGCAGAGAGGGGCTGCCGATGGTGTCCATCCTGTCCACAGGCGGGACCATCGCCAGCAAAGTCGACTACCGCACGGGAGCCGTCACCAGCCAGTTCTCCGCAGGAGAGATCATCTCCGCCATTCCGGAGCTGGAGGAGATCGCGAATTACCGGGCCCGGGTCATCTATCAGATCCTGAGCGAGAATATGCGCGCCGAATACTGGATAGCTCTCGCCCGCGCCGTAGCCGAGGAGATATCGGGAGGCGCAGAGGGCGTGATCATCACCCACGGCACAGACACCATGATGTATACCGCAGCCGCCCTCTCCTTCATGCTCACCACGCCTGTGCCTGTGATCATCGTCGGCTCGCAGAGAAGCTCGGACCGGCCCAGCAGCGACTCATCCATGAACGCCATCTGCGCTGCAACCGCAGCCATCAGCGATATTGCTGAGGTCTGCGTGGTCATGCACGGCAGCACCAGTGACGACTACTGCTCCATCCACCGCGGCACAAGGGTGCGAAAGATGCACACCTCCCGCCGGGATGCCTTCCAGAGCATCAACCAGCCGCCCCTGGGCCGGGTGGACTACAGCAGCCGCAGGGTGGAGACTTTCCTACCATACCGAAGAAGAGGCGAAGAGCAGCTCGTGCTGCGGGACAGACTGGAGCCCAAATGCGCCCTGGTCAAATATACGCCGGGCTCTTCACCGGATGTCCTGAACTACTACATAGACCAGGGCTATCGCGGCATAGTGCTGGAGGGGACGGGCCTCGGCCACGTGGCCTCTGACTGGATAGACTGCATAAGAAGGGCCACAGAAGAGGGCATTCCGGTAGTGGTAACATCTCAATGCCTGCGGGGCAGGATCTGCGACCGGGTCTATGACACGGGCCGCGATATGATGGACGCCGGAGCCATAGAAGGCCAGGACATGCTGCCGGAGGTGGCTCTTGTCAAGCTCATGTGGGCGCTGGCCAATGAGGATAGCGCAGACGGTGCGGAAAGCGCCTGCGTCGGCGGCAAAAAAGCTGATGGCTCAGACCGCATGAAAGCCGTCCGGTCGCTGATGAGCAAATCCCTGGCCGGGGAGATATGCCTCTCCACGCCCATTATAGTGTGACTATTGGGCCGGGCCAAGGCCAAACCTTATAAGCAAGTTGTATAGAGAGCACCAATCTCAGTATTATCGGAGGAATTCGTTTTGACAAGGAAGCCAGGAAGCATGTATAGAAGAAGGGAGCGGCCCTACACGCGCAGGCGGTACATGGGCGGCGTCCCGGGAAGCAAAGTAGTACATTATGACATGGGCAATCTCACCGAGGATTTCCCCATCGAGCTCACACTGGTGGTCAAAGAGCCCTGCCAGATCAGGCACACGGCTCTTGAGGCGGCCAGGGTCGCAGCCAATCGTTTCCTTCTCAAAGTGGTGGGCAGGACAAACTTCCACCTCAAGCTCAGGGCCTATCCCCATCATGTCATTCGCGAAAACAAGCAGGCAACGGGCGCAGGTGCAGACCGTGTCTCCAGCGGCATGAGAATGGCCTTCGGCAAAGCCGTCGGAACGGCTGCCAGGGTCGAGGCTGGCCAGAAGCTCTTCACACTGGGCATACCCCTGGCGTACCTCAACGACGCCAAGGTGGCGCTGACCAGGGCAGGGCATAAGCTGCCAACACCGATTCAGATCGTTGTAGAGTCGGGCCAGGAACTGATAAAATAAGGTATTTCGATGGACGACTATTTAGCGGGCCTGGATCGGGCCATGAAGAGTATGCCGGCTACACGCGAGTCCAAGGACCGGTTCGTCATACCTGCCGCCAAGGTCTTTTATGAGGGCAAGACCACCGTTCTGGAGAACTTCGCAGCCATTGCCGATACTCTGAATCGCGAGCCTGAGCACCTCATGAAGTACCTGCTACAAGAGATGGGCACTGCTGGCAAGATCGAGGGGCCGCGTGGCATCTTTCAGGGAAAATTCGGAGACACGGCCATTGCCCGCCAGATAGAGTCCTATTTTGAGGAGTACGTGGTCTGCACCGAGTGCAGACTGCCTGATACCCACCTTATCAAAAGCGATCGCGTTCTAACTCTCAAGTGCGACGCCTGCGGCGCTCACCGGCCGGTCAGAAAGCGGAAGGCAACCTCTGCTGTGCAGAAGGATGTCATCGAAGAGGGAGAGACATATGAGCTGCGCATCGAGTCCGTGGGCAACAAGGGCGACGGCATAGCCAAGGTTGACAAGTACCTCATATTCGTGCCC
>CAYQKI010000016.1:0-25577 GCA_964418105.1 uncultured Methanotrichaceae archaeon
GAGTTCTGGAACAACAAGCGCCCCGGAATCTACGTGGACGTGGTCTCCGGCGAGCCGCTCTTCTCCTCCCTGGACAAATTCGACTCCGGGACCGGCTGGCCGAGCTTCACCAGGCCGATGCAGCAGCAGAGCATTGTGGAGAAGACGGACAGCAGCTTCGGCATGGAAAGGACAGAGGTGCGGAGCCGGGAGGCGGACAGCCACCTGGGCCACGTCTTCGATGACGGGCCCGCCCCAACAGGCCAGCGATACTGCATCAACTCTGCGTCACTGCGCTTCATCCCTGCTGAGGATCTGGAGAAGGAGGGATACGGCCAGCACTCCGCCATGTTTGCAGGGGCTAAATCAGGAAAAGCAGCAGAAAGCCCGGATGGCCCCTCCAGGTCCGGGGAAAGATTCGAGCTGGCCACCTTCGCCGCCGGATGCTTCTGGGGCGTTGAGGCCTTCTTTAAGACCGTCAAAGGCGTCCTGGAGACGACCGTAGGCTACACTGGAGGCGTCACTGCCGATCCCAACTACCGCCAGGTCTGCACCGGCATAACCGGTCACGCCGAGGCGGTGCAGATCAGGTTTGATCCCTCTGTGGTCTCCTACCAGGAACTGCTCTCGCTATTCTGGCGAATGCACGACCCCACCACCCCCAACCGCCAGGGGCCGGATGTGGGCACCCAGTACCGCTCCGCCATATTCTATCACAGCGATGAGCAAAGGAGGGCAGCCGAAAAGTCAAGGGATGACTTCGACCGCTCCGGCGTCTTCATAAACAAAGCCGTCACCCAGATCGTCCCCGCCTCGACATTCTATGCGGCTGAGGAGTACCATCAGGACTACTTCGATAAGCACCGGGGCGGAGCCTGCCACGTGCTGAGGAGAAGATAATTCGGTTCCCGTGGATTACCAGAGCCATCATCTCTTCACAGCCAGCGTCAAATTCCCGTGCGGCATGACCAGCAGCCGCGCGTCCCTGCCCTGCCGCTCCCTCGCCATCTGCAGGGCCTCCTCCAGCGTTCGTGCCGGCGAGAAGAAGCACATCTCCGCCGTCTCCCTGGGCAGGGCCGAGACCAGGATCAACTGGTACTCCATGGAGTCGCGGGCCAGGAAGGCAGCCTTGTGCCCTCCGAACTCGTACTCCCGGCCAAAGCGCTCCCAGCACTCCTCGGCGGAGGAGGCCTGCCTGGCCCAGCGCTCGAATACGGGATGGCCGAGGCCCTCGCTGCATTCGGCCACCAGTATGATGCTGCCCCCCGGCAGGGCCGCATTTTTTGCGTTCTCCAGGGCTTTTTGGGCCTGGAAGAGGTTGAGGTCCTTGGGCCGGCCTCCGGCGCAGGCGACCACGATCCCGGCAGGCTCCACCGGCCGGCGGTACATGCGGTCCACAGTTGCTGCGCCAAGGCGGTGAGCAGCGATATAGTCTCCGGCCACCGACTGTACAATCTCCTTTCGGCTGTTTAATACTGCATTTAATATAAAATCGAGGCCGGCTATGCCCGCTGCATCCTCCATGTCCAGGCGCACGGGGCTGTCCAGCCTCCCTGTTACCGAGGCCGGGTCTCTCATCAGCTCGTGGTTCTTGACCACTGACCTCTCCGAGCTGACCCCGGGCAGGACGGCCTTCGCGCCTCCGGAGTAGCCGGCATAGTAGTGATACTCAATGTTTCCCGTAGCCACTATCAGGTCTGATGAGGCAACAACCTCCAAAATTTCCACGGGCGTCCCCCTGGCCGTCTCTCCCTGCAGCAGGCAGTCTTTGGGGTCGTGCTGCCTGTGGGGCAGGCTAACGCAGCCCTGCAGCAGCCGCTGCTCCTCCTCATCCGTCATCCTCCGGTGTGTCCCCAGGCCGAAGACGACCAGCAGATCGTCTATTCCCAGGGCCTTCAGCCTCTGCACGAGCGGAGGGAGCATGAGGTGGCTGGGGGCCGGGCGGGTGATATCGCTGGCCAGGATGCAGGCCGACCGGCAGCCGGAAAAGTCGTCCAGGCTCTTGCCGGTGGGGCAGTCCAGAGACCTCTCAATCTCCCCGGCGGGCGCTGCCGGCAGTTCATCCGCCACCAGCACCTCCGCCTGCGCCTCCTCCGGAAGGCTCAAGCATATTCCGCCGTAGCCCAGATTGATGTGGTTATTGATGTGGTTGTCCCTATGCATGATCATGCCTTCTGAATGACCGCCCGGCTGAGCATCTCCGTGAACGACTCGAATACCGGCCGGTCCGTACGGAATTGGAAGTATTCGGCTCCCACGCGGCTGCATGCCTCCTGGATGCGGCCGTTGTGCTCCTCCAGCTTTTTCAGATACTCCTGCCGCTCTCCCTCCGTAATGCGGGTGATGAGCGGCTGGCCGCTCTCCAGGTCCACGAACTTGATGTCTCCTCCGAAGGACAGCTCCGTTTCAGCGGGAGCGAGCACCTGAATTACCACCAGCTCATGCCCGGAGAGGCGGTAGATGCAGGAGAGCACGTCTTCTGTATCTGCCAGGAGGTCGGATATGAGCACCACCAGACTGGTGCTCTTCAGCCCCGCCTCCAGTTGATCTGCCACCGCCTTCAGGCTGGTTGCTCCCCTGGGAATCACACCGTCCAGCTCCTCGACGGAGCGGATGAGATTGACCCGGCCCCGCTTGGGCTCGCCCGGATAAAATCTCTTGCAGAATAGGGAGAGGGCGTACTTCTCATTCTCCAGGACGGCCAGGTAGGCAAAGCCCGCCGCCAGGCGGGAGGCGTAGCCGAACTTGCCCTCATAGCCCATGCTGGCGCTGCCGTCCAGGAGTATGTGCACCACCAGGCTCCTTTCCTCCTCATGCTCCCGGATGTAGAGCTTTTCAGTTCTGCCGTAGACCTTCCAGTCCACCAGCTTGAAGTCATCTCCCTTGCGGTACTCCCGGTAGCCCACCGGGCTGATGCCGTGGCCGAAGCGCAGCGACTTCCTGCCTCCGCTGTAGGCGGTCGAGACCCTCTTTCTCACCAGCAGGGAGAACCTCTCCAGCTCTTTGAAGAAATCGGTATCCATAACAGTTCACAACTACAATTCACAGAGACAGGCTTTTGAGGATATCAGTTACCACCTGGTCGCGGGTCAGCCCCTTCCTCTCCGCCTCGAAGCCCAGGATCAGCCTGTGCCTGAGCACCGGGTAGGCCATGGCATGCATGTCCTCCTTGGAGACGTGATTTCTGCCCTGAAGGAAGGACCGGGCTTTGCAGGAGAGTATGAGTCCGATGCTGGCCCTGGGGCTGGCCCCGTACTGGACTCCCTGCCATTTGCGGCTGGCCAGGACTATGTCCACTGCCGCCTGCTTCAGCTCTTCGGAGATGGGAATGTCCCGGCACAGTTGCTGCAGGGCTATGACCTCCTCTTTGCTGACCACCCGCTCCACTGTGGGCTCGCTTCGCACTGTGTACCTCTCCAGGATCTCGAGCTCCTCCTCCCGGCCGGGATAGTCCATGAAGATCTTGAGCAGGAACCTGTCCAGTTGCGCCTCAGGCAGGGGAAATGTGCCCTCCATCTCTATGGGGTTTTGCGTGGCCAGGATGAAGAAGGGCCTGTCCAGGAGATAGGTCTTATTTCCGACAGTCACCTGTTTCTCCTGCATGGCTTCCAGAAGGGCGCTCTGGGTCTTGGGCGAGGCGCGGTTGATCTCATCCGCCAGCACTATATTTGAGAAGACCGGGCCAGGCTCGAAGCGGAACTTCTTTCCCCTATCCATCTCCTCGATGATGGTGGTTCCGGTGATGTCCGCGGGCATGAGGTCTGGAGTGCACTGGATGCGGCTGTAGTCTAGGCCCAGACAGGAGGCGGTCGTCTTCACCAGCAGGGTCTTGGCCAGGCCCGGATTGCTCTCCAAAAGAGCGTGGCCTCCCGCCAGTATGGCCACCAGAAGCTGCTCAATGGCCGTGTTCTGGCCTACTATGACTTTGTCTATCTCGCGCCGCAGATTTTTGAAGATCTCCGGTGCCCGGCTGAAGATTGCTTTCTGATCATCCGACATTGTTCTCTCTGGATGGGATTTGGTCTAATTATACCTTTTCCAGAGGCCGAATATTGTATGGATAATTGCGGAAAAATCTTTATTCATTGAAAATATAAGAGATATGAAATGTCTGAAGCCGACTGCTCAAAGGCCGCAGTGGATGAGCTGATCTCAGCTCTCTCAGCCTGCATATTCTGCGAGCCCCTGGAGATGCAGGACAAATTCATCATCCCGGTGGCAGAGGTGACTCTTGTCACCGGCATCGCAGGCACCGGCATATCAGACGGCGGCAGCCCCGGCAGAAGCCCGGCCGGCAGCGCCGGGGGTGGGATGGGGATATCTCCCGCTGGGGCTGTGTTGATTCATAAGGATATTGCCGGTCCGGGGGGAGTGGAGCATCTGCCGTTGCAGCCCTGCGCTGAGGCGCAGCCCAATGCGGCTCACGGCCTCCTGGAAGAGCTGATGAGAACTGTTTGCCGCCCAGGGCTGTAAATGACCTCCCTTCTCACAGCAACCGCCCTTCTTCTTTTCCTGCTCTTCTGCCTGCTGCTCTTGGGGCCGGTCCGCCTGGGCATCGGTCTTTGCAAAAGGGGGACGGAGGCACGGGGCGAATATAAAGTGAGTTGGCTGGGATTGCCTATCAAGAGAGGAGCTCTGAACAGTGGAGCTATAAAGAGAAGTGAGATCGGAGCAGATGAGAAGCCGGGCGCAGAAGTCAGGATGCAGCCAGCGGCAGAGCCGCACGGTGCCGGCAGTGCTGCAATGCCGTCCGGGCCGGAGAGCCTTTCGCCCTCACCCAGAGCACTCACCCTGATCTCTGCCGTACCGGCTGGGGCAGAGATCCTCTTCGACCTGCTGGGAAAGATCAGACTGCGAAATTTTTCCTGCCGGATCTGCTTTGGCCTGGACGATCCTGCCGATACGGCTGCTCTCTTCGGCAGTCTCTGGGCTTGCATCTGGACGGCGGGGCTGGTATCCCCCACCATCTCCGCCGGACTGTTCATGGAGCCCTATTTTGAAGGAGAGTGGCTTGAGGGAGAGCTGGAGGCAGAACTGGAGGGCCGTCCGGTCCATGCCCTCACCGCCGTCCTCCAGGCCCTCTGGGTGAGGGAGACGAGAATGCTCTTGAAGGAGACAATGGGGTGGGCTTAGTGACTGATGACAGGGTATCGGGAGATGAGGGCGGGATGGGACAGGAAGGCCCAGGCGGGCTGCAGAAGAAGATAGTTGTCGGCCGGCGAATTCAGGCCGGTGGAAGATCCCTCTGGCCACTGATGCAGGCCCTCATCTGGAAGAGGCAGGATAGAGTGCTCATCGCCCGGGTGAAGCCTTTCGCTCTGCTCATAATAGAAGAGGGAAAGGAGTATGCTCTCTCCCTCACCGGCCAGCCGGTCACTGTGCAGGAGTTGCTGGAGAGCGCCCCGGAGATTCGGGCTGCCCAGGAAGAGGCATGCAGCGCTCGTAGAGTAGAAATAGATAGGAGTTGATGGGAGCTAAATGAGGCGGGAGGTGGCATGACCCTTCATCTCAACAAACCGGCCCTGCGGGTTTTGGGCATTTCCGAGAGCTTTGTTCGCTCCCGGCAGCATTCCATGCTAGCCGGCGTTGTCATGCGCGCCGACCTGCGGGTGGATGGCCTGGCCTGCGCCCGCTCCCGCGTGGGGGGCGATGATGCCACCTCCGCCGTTCTGCAGATCCACCGCAGCCTGGACAGGCCGGATATCAATGCCCTGCTGCTGAGCGGCGCCGTGGTGAGCTGGTTTAACATCATTGACCTGGAGGCAGTCCATGCCGAAACCGACCGGCCTGTGGTCTGCCTGACATATGATGAGTCGGAGGGCCTGGAGGGCTACATTCGCGAATACTTCCCAGGCCAGGAGGCAAAGCTGGCCTGCTACAGGCGCCTGGGCGAGCGGCAGAGAGTGAGGCTGAAGACAGGCTACGAAGTCTTTGTGCGACCCCAGGGGGCCACTCTGGAAGAGGCAAGGGGGCTGCTCAACAGGTTCACCAGAGACGGCAGGACTCCCGAGCCCATTCGGCTGGCAAAGCTGGCGGCACGGGCTGCGGCAGAGGCGGCTTTTGGGGCGGGAGGGAAGATGCCGCCTTTGTGAGTTCTTTGTGCGCTTTGTGCCCTTTGTGGTGAAAGTCCGGGAGACCACTGGGCTGGCCCTGGCGCAAAAACCTTCACCACAAAGGCACAAAGCTACAAAGACGCACAAAGAACGAAAAGCTCATTTTCATGCGCATGGGCGACTAAATGGGAAGGGCAGGAGAGATTACCCCCTTTCCCAATTCTCCCCTGCCCGGGCGGTAAGGATAAGTCCCCACTCTCCTACCCCGCCAAATGTTCGATTATCGCCGAAGTTTATAACTCTTTTTTTCATGTAGAGGTCGTGTAGGTCCGATATAGGTCTTCAGAAGCTAAGGAGAAGTCAGGCAATTTGCCTGGCCCGCCGGCAAGCGAACCGAATTCTCTTTATACTGTTAAAGAAATAATCAAAAGTATGAGCAAGCTGTCGGTACACAATCGATATAAATGTAACCTTTTTAGCTCATTCCTGCGCATCCTGCTGGTTATTATCATTATTCAAATATTCATACCGAGCTCATGCTGCCTCACGGACCTTGACTACAGCCTGAGAAAACCCGGAGGGACCACCACAGAGCGGGACAGCTTTCACGGCTCGACCAGTGCAGAGCTGACTGTCAAGAAAACGGGCAGCTCCTCCAGCATCTATGTGTATCTTGACCAGCCGCTGGCTTTAGAGGACCTGGACCGCCTCAGCCTGTGGGTCAACCCTCAATCAGGGATAGGTGCCATTAAAATGAACATCTACCTGGAAGGGGACGGAGATGAGACCAAGGTCACCTCACTGGAGAAGAACTGGTCCGAACTGCAGATGTCCTATGACGAATGGAATGAGCTGGATGGCTTTGATCTGGATTACAGCAGAGACAAATCAGGGAATATCTACAGTCTGGATGGCTTGAAGGAGGATCTTCAGGGCAAAAAGATTGTCAAGATCTTCATCACCTTCTCCAGCCGGGATAAGTCCGCCTCTGAGGCCACTCCAACCTCGGTATTCATCGACTATGTGAAGATCGGCGATGACGTGATCAGCTTTGAGCCTCTGGAGGAGGAGGACGTCAAGGACGGCCCATCCTCAGCCACTGCCGGCGGCCTGATGACCTACACCATAACCTATGGCAACAACAATCTTGGGCCTGCTGATGTGATAGTCAAAGAGGAGTACGACCCCCGCACAGTCTTCGTCTCGTCATACCCTCCGCCCGATGCAGGAACATTCGACACCTGGACGTTTTCCAATCTGCCGGCAGGAGCGCACGGCCAGATTGTGATCAAGATGAGAACCAGGAGGCCCTCGGCCACGGCAGGCATCGACGGGCGGGTCACCGGACAGGGCCTCTCCTCCACGCACGGCCTGCTCAGCACCGAGTTTGACAGTTACCTGGTCACCAATAATGTCCATATCCAGGCGGGAGAGTTCAACTTCACAGACAGCGCCTACACCAAAATCAGGCCGATAGTGGGGTCGACTCTGGAGTACGGCGAGCATGGATCGGGATGGTATCAGAGCGAGGAGATGTTGAATTACAGCTCTACCAGCATCAGGGCAAAGCGGAAGGTTTTCGCCCTGGCCTCTCCGGTGCAGATCAATCTATCGCAGAAGTGGCGGGGGCGCGGCAGCGAGAGCGGGAGTATCGATGTCCAGGAGAGCTGGTCTGCTGCACTGAGGGCCGAGAACGACTATCGCGACATCCTCTGGAGGGACAGGTACTGGCAGGCCAAAAAGCTCAACCTCAGTTTCACCGCCAGCATGGGCAAGACACTGTCCACCCTGGAGACATCGGCCCAGGTGCTGGGCCTCGCCGACCGGACGGCAGTATGGCCAACAGGAAGGGCCGAAACCCATCTCGCGGGAGACTTCAGCCTGGCCGCCACATACCGCTGGAAGTTTGCCAACAAGAGCATCAGCGCCGCAAAACAGGAGCTGGAGTGCTGCCCGGTGGAGCTGGAGGATGGATCAGCACAATCGACTGCAATATGATTGGGGAGGGCCGGAGGACAAGCCCTCCCGGAGGAGGTTAAGGCGAGCCCCACTTCTCCTACCTCGCCGACATACACTTCTCTTTCATAATTTATAGCCTTATTTTTCATGTACAGGTCATATTAAGATCATCTGAAAGAAGAGCAGCCGGCCAAAATACGTCCGAATGCCCAAGACATAACCGCAAGCCTATTATTCCTAAAGCAGGGGTTGCTATTATGGCCATGAATGTGCAGCGTTTCATAGATAATGCCATTGAAGAAATCAAGCGTGATGTAAAGGGCCGAGCCATCATCGGACTGTCGGGTGGAGTGGACAGCTCGGTCTGCGCCATGCTGGCCCACCGGGCCCTAGGCGACCGATTGGTACCGGTTTATGTCGATTCCGGCCTGATGAGGCAGTTCGAGTCGGACCGAATCGAGCAGCTCTTCCAGAACATCGGCCTGGTGCGCGTCAACGCCCAGGACAGGTTCATAGATGCTCTGAAGGCAGTCACCGATCCGGAGAAGAAGAGGATGATCGTGGGAGAGACATTCATCCGCGTCTTTGAGGAGGAGGCCCGCAAGATCGGAGGCGACTGCCTCATTCAGGGAACCATCTACCCGGACAGGATCGAATCGGAGGGCGGAATTAAAGCCCATCACAATGTAGGCGGGCTGCCCAGCAGCATGGACTTCAAGAGCATTGTCGAGCCCCTGCGCGACCTGTACAAGGACGAGGTTCGCGAGGTTGCCAGGGCCCTGAATCTGCCCCAGGAGATCAGCGAGAGGATGCCTTATCCCGGGCCGGGGCTGGCCGTGCGTATCCTGGGGGAGGTCACATCCGAGAAGCTGGATGTGGTGAGAAAGGCCAATGCCATAGTGGAGGAGGAGGTCATGCAATTCTCCCCCTGGCAGGCATTTGCCGCTCTGCTGGGAAAGGCCACAGGCGTCAAGGGTGATGTGCGGGTCTACGGCTGGGTGGTGGCCGTGCGCTCCGTCACCTCCAGGGATGCCATGACCGCAGATGTGATGGAGATTCCCTGGGAGAGCTTGAGAAGAATCTCCAGCCGCATAACCGCCGAGATTCCAAGCGTGGCCAGAGTGGTCTACGACCTGACACCAAAGCCGCCGGGAACCATTGAGTTTGAATGAGCATGCGGATTTAAATCAGGCTCATGAGAGGATAGTTCTTCTCTTGATCAAACTTGAGGCGGGCAGAGACGACCTCGCCCTCAAACTCGACCGTCACCTCTGCCCGGATCATGCGCCCCTCCAGCTCCCCGTAGCCAAAGAAGTTCTCCCTGAGCATACCCCGGTCGATTTCGACCTTTACCTCTCGGACATAAGGCTGTAGGGAGATGCTCTTTTGCATGGCCTGCTCAAGGCTATCCGCCGTCTCAGGGCTCACTGGAGAGCCCACAAACTGATGGTAAAGGGCGCCCAGCTTGATCCCCGCTTCGAACGCTGCTATCTCTTTCTTCGAATACGTGATACCACCACCGGACTGCCCAGATATGCGGCAATCAATACGATCACAACCAGGGCGGCGCGAAGGACGTTCTCCTCAAGGTAGAGGTACAGCCCCACCGCCAGAAATATGGCTCCCAGTATGGCCATGACCCGCAGGTCCCTGATCTTGGGATAGGAGATGCTGCTCGCCATGAGCAGAGCTAAAAGGAGCATCAGTGCCACAGTCAGGACGGGACGGCCGAGGAGGACGCTGGCGGAGAGGGCAATTCCCGCGGCAGGAATGGGCAGCCCCTCGAAGAACTGATCGCCCTGGGCTGAGACCACATTGAACCTGGCCAGGCGGAGTATGCCGCATAGAAGGAAGAATATTCCCACCGGCCAGAGGTGAGGCGGAATGTGAAAGGCGGAGATGGCAAAGTAGGCCGGCGCGGCTCCGAAGGAGACCAGGTCCGCCAGTGAGTCCAGATTGGCTCCCAGAACGCTGCCACCCACCTTTCGCGCCAGAAATCCGTCCACACCGTCGGCTATGGCCGCCAGCAGGATGAAGACCAGGGCATAATGCACATACCCGCGCCCCCAGGCCCCGCCTGCAGCGAGGATGGCCAGAAAACCGAAGACGACATTCAAAAGAGTGAATACATCCGGCAGCCGCATGATCCGGAAGACATTCATGTATTCCTCACCGCAATCACAGTCTGGCCTGCCCTCACCCGGTCGCCTTCGCTCACCAGCAGGCTGTAGCCCAGGGGAATGCTCACCTCTACCCGGGAGCCGAAGCGTATCATGCCGATCCTCTCCCCTCGCGATACGCGATCGCCCGGCCCCACATAGCAGACGATCTCCCTGACCAGCGTACCGGTTATCTGACGCAGCTCCATCTCGCCGTCGTCCGTGGAAAGCTGCATCCGGTTCTGCTGATTCTTGCAGGCGCGGCCCATGAACGCCGGCAGGTGGGTGCCCTTGCGGTACTCGATATTGCGAACCAGTCCGTCCAGGGGAGCCCGGTTGACATGGACATTGGATGGGCTCATAAATATGATAATTCGGTCTTTAACGGCCTGAATTACCTTTCCGTCGGCGGGAGCTAGCATTCCTTCCCCCTCCGGCAGACGGTCAGGGTCGCGGTGAAAGAATATCATGAAGATTGAGCCTGCCAGAGCTAAAGCAGACATATACCAGTTTCCCGCTGCGGCCAGGGCTGCAGAGAGAAAGATGGGAGCCGATATCCAGGGTGTGGAGTCTTTGGCCAGCTTCAAGCTGCATCGCCTCTCTTGGGCTTTATCTCTGCTGCAAGCTCATCGATGATTGATAAAAGCTCCGGCAAGAGCATGAAAACCACATATGATATGGCCAGCAGAGCCAGTGTCGATCCTATCTTGGCGATAAAATTGTGGGCGATTTCAAAGCTGTCCTCACCAAACCAACTCCACCCGTAGGCCATGAGCACAAATCCGTTTCTCATGATGTTCAGGACATATATGGACAGCGTCGACGCTGCCAGAGCCGCCAGCCTGCGCCCTAACGGTGCTCTCACCGATAGGATCACACCTGCGAAAAGGGCAATGCTCTCAATGGCTGTGCAGGCCAGTATGATCTCCACACGGCCGCCGTTCAGGCTCATCATATTCCAGCTCTCCAGGATCACAGGCACAGAGAAGAGCTGCAGAGAGCTTGCCGTCAGGGACGTGGTAAATCCTATGAGCGCAGCCTTGAGAGGCTCCATCTCTGCAAAAGGAAAATAGATTAATCCTGATGCTGCTGCCGCATAGCTGGCCCAGCGGCAGGCATTGGAGGAAAAGCCCCTGTTCCATACGATCCAGGCCATGTAGAGGCTGAGGATGCCCGCAGCCAGGAACAGCGCGACATTGAAGTAGTCGGATATGTCCAGGTAATGGCCTATCTGGCCGGTCCAGAAGAAGGCGAAGAGGGCCCAGCCCAGAGCAGCGACGCGCCCGGCTCTGAAGACGGCTGAGGCCAGGAGTAGCATCAGGCTGATCCAGAGCAGATAGGAGACCGGCGAGGATGGCATCATTCAATGATAGAAGGACCACAGGTTTATTTAGCATTATCTGCTAACGGAGTAGCAAGGCTCGGGGGATAGGTCGGGTTGTCCATGAACAGAAGCATTATGATCTTTTTTGCAGCAGCGGTTATCATTTTGGCCGTCTCCGCCGCAGAGCAGCAAGATGCGGCTTTGGGGGCTTGGGAGAAGATAGACGAACAGCTTTCCAGAGTCATCGCCCAGGGGCTGGATGATGAGATCCCCGTGATCGTTATGCTGAAAGAGAGCTGCAGCGATCCGATCCCCGGCCTGGATATCAGATACAGCTTCAGGCTCATCCCGGCAGTGGCAGGCCAGGCCCAAAAATCATCCATTGAGCAGATAGCAGAAGACGACCGGGTGTCTGCTATCTATTATGACAGGGATGCACAGGTTTATGCGCCGTCCCAGTCGGATAATAGTTCTCAACTGCCCCCCACGGAGAGTTATATCTCTCCCGCCCAGATAATAAAAGCGGACAGGCTGCAGGAGATGGGGATCGATGGCAGCGGCACTGTCGTGGCGGTGATCGACTCCGGCATTGACAAGAACCACCCCGATCTGGTGGGCAGGGTGGTGGCTGAGAAGAACTTCCTGGCCGATGAGATCACAGCAGACGACCTGCTCGGCCACGGGACAATGGTTGCCGGCATCATTGCCGGTTCGGGCGCTGCATCGGGAGGAAAGTACGCAGGCATTGCTCCAAATGCCACGCTCCTCAGCGCCAAGGTCATAGACAGCAAAGGCGACGGGCGGGTTTCGGACATCATCGCCGGAATCGAGTGGGCGGTCTACAGCGGGGCAGATGTTCTGAGCCTGAGCCTGGGGGGCATAAATTTAGGGGAATCCAATCCGCCCATAACCATGGCCGCTGATAATGCAGCAAAAGCCGGCGTGGTGGTCTGCGTGGCGGCTGGAAACCGCAACAGCAGCGAGACGGCGGAGCTGGCCGGATCCTCAGCCGGCCGGTCTTCAGCCAGCCAACTGGGGGCCCGGCCATCCCAGGATACAGACAGCAAGGATTTCTATCTCCTGCTGGTCCCCATAGTCGTTGCCCTGCCACCCGGACTGATAGATTCTCCAGGCGACGGAGTCAATGTCATCACCGTGGGAGCGGCAGACGCCATCGGCAGGATAGCCGGCTTTTCCGGCTCCGGCCCGACCAGAGACGACAGGATAAAGCCGGACGTGGTGGCACCCGGAGTGGACATAATATCCACGGCCCCCTCCGGCCTGAGCAGGCCGGTATATGTGGAGGAATATTATGCCATCGAGTCGGGAACCAGCCTCTCCACTCCTGTAGCCGCGGGCCTGGCAGCACTTCTCTTGCAGGCCAGGGATACCCTCAGCCCGGCCGGGGTCAAGGCAGCCATGACCGGAGGAGCTGTCAAACTGAACAGCAGCCTGGGGGAAAGCTATGAGGAGTATTATCAGGGTGCGGGAATGCTGGACGCCCTCCGCTCCTATGATATCGCTGCCAATTCCAGCGACACTATCTGTGGAGTGATTCCGAACCGCTGGAACGCCGGGCGCTGGGCCTATCTGCCCTCCGGAGAGGGGGTTTACGTCGGCCTGTATACCGGCGCCGACCGCCCTCAGAAGAAGCTGTATGCTCTGGCACCGGGAGACGATGACTGGAATTTGCGATTGGTCTTTTTCAGCGACAGCAACATCACCGGCCTGAAGGCGTCAGCCAGGGGCACCGCTGGCGACTGGATGAGCCTGCAGCCCCTGCCAGAGGGCATAGAGGCCAATGACCAGAAGGTCTTTGCCGCCTCAATTTCCGTGCCTGATGACGCCCTTCCCGGCGTCTATAACGGGAGCATAGAGATCTCTGGAGAAGGCAAGAGCCTCCTTGAGATCCCTGTCAGCGTCCGGGTGGCCGAACCGCTCAATATATCGGGCGGGGTGGTAGAGGCAGCGGGGAGACTTCAGGGCAATGAATGGGATTACTACTATCTCGATGTAAATCCCGGTGACAGAGAGCTATACGCCTCGCTTGACTGGCAGGGCGAGGCGAAATTGGATCTCTTCCTGCTATCGCCCACCAGCGAATACTATTCAGGTGACGGCGCGGAAGGCCTTTTGCCGGACCGGCCCAGGGAAGAGAGGCTGGAAAGCCCGTCATCTGGACGGTGGATAATAGCAGTGCATATCGAAAACTCTACAGATGCCGCCAATTATTCTCTCCATGTGGAGAGGTCCAGGATAGGGGTCCTGCCCATCCGCTGGAATCTGGATTCGGCAATGCCGGGGTCGGCCAGCAGCATGGAATTTTCCCTGAAAAATTACGGGCCGTCCCTATTTAATCTGAGCTACGGGGGCGTGATTGAAAATATCACCTCTGAGCAGATTGAAGGCACAGTGCTCTACAAAAAGGTCTGGGAGAAGGCAGTCAACGTCACAGGGAGCACCAGGAGATTGTCAGCCAGGCTGCTCAGCGAAGATAAGACCAATTCCAGCGAGATGATGCTGGTCTTTGAAAATCCGGAAGGAGAGCCTGTTGATGCAGATCTGGATGCAGGAGACCTGGGGCCCCTGGAGATATCCAATCCTGAGAACGGCACTTGGAAGATCAAGGTCTACGGCTATGATGTTCCCGATGCCGGCCAGGGCTTCTCTGTGCTCTTCAAAGAGTACTCTGAGGACCGATGGAACTGGATTCAAACGAGCGGCCCGGTGGACCTGGAGAGCAATGAGAGCGGGACCCTGTACGCCAATCTCACCATTCCCGGGGAAACATCCCTCTCCCGGCTGGACGGATACATAAAGATCGCCTCGGATGGTGGCAGCTTCGAGATTCCTGTTGGCGTGACCATTGCCGGCAGCAGATTGGAGGGGCCGGCCGGCCATGAGGTCTATGATACAGATGGAGACGGCCTCTTTGATGTGCTCTCCCTGGGCTTTGCCCTGAACATAACAGCCGGCGGAGAGTACAGGCTGAAGGGAGAGCTTGCCGACTGCCGGGGCAGGAGCATAGACCTGATCGACCGAAGGGAACGACTGCAGTCCAGCGGAATCATAGCTGTGAACATCAGCGGCAGGGATATCTGGGAGCAGGGAAGCTGCGGACCCTTGCATATTGAAAACCTCATCCTCTACGATGGCAGCGGCAGTTTCATTGACCTCTTTAAAGGCGACATAGCCATAGACCTCGATCCGGATCAGTTCCAGTCTCCGCCCGCACTGCTCACCGGAGAGTATGTCAACCTCACCGATGCCGGCAGCATAGCCATAGGAGTCAATTTAACTGTGAACCGTCAGGGCAGCTATGCTCTGCAGGGAATCATTGTGGATGACAATGGGGAGGAGATGGGCCAGGCGAAGGCGGAGAGCTACTGCTCCCCCGGCAATTCCACCATAATCCTGCAATTCGATCCCGTTCTGTTCGGAATGAGCGAGGAGCCATCAGCCATTCGCCTCGTGGACCTGTCCCTCAGCCGGGAGGGAGAGGAACTGGAGAGGCGGGATGAAGCCTGGAGATCTGAGGTGATGAATCCCCGGGCTTTCGGCACAGCATCGGGGCTTTTCGATAGAGGCCAGAGTGCAGGGACTAAGACCCGATCCAATGTCCGCATGGATAACGGCACAGCAGTCATAGCAGCAGGGCCTGCGTCCAGAACGGATATCATATGACCATATTTCACATAACCCGGCAGTCGGATATTCCCCTGGTAGGATGCCTCTACTTCGGTGTGGTGGACCGGGGCAGCAATCTCCTGCAGATCAGGCCGAGCTGCGGCTGCAATCTGAGCTGCCCCTTCTGCTCGGTTGATGCCGGCCCTTCATCCCGATCGCGGGTCACCGACTATCAGGTGGATCTGGAGTACCTGATGGAGGCAGTGGCTGAGATTGCGCCCTTCAAGGGGCCGGGAGTGGAGTGCCACATAGATTCACCGGGCGAGCCGATGCTCTATCCCAGGATCGCCGAGCTGGTGGCGGCCATGAAGAGCATAAAAGAGGTCGCCGTCGTATCTATGCAGAGCAACGGCACCCTCCTCGACGAATCAAAGATCAGGGCTCTGGAGGAGGCGGGGCTGGACAGGATCAACCTCTCCATTCACTCCTTAAAGCCAGAGAAGGCGGCATACCTGGCCGGAGCCCCCTGGTTTGATATCGAGAAGGTGACGGGCGCAGCCAGAGGCATAGCCGAAAGCTCCATCGACCTGATGATAGCGCCGGTCTATATTCCTGGCATCAACGATGAGGATATCCCGGAGCTGATAGAATTTGCCCGGAGTGTGGGGGCAGGCAAGAGGTGGTCGCCCCTCGGCATTCAGAAGTTCGAGCACTACCGGCTGGGAAGGTCTCCGGAGAAGGTAAAGGCTCAGAGCTGGTGGCAGTTCTACAACCGCAGTCTGTCGGTTTGGGAGAAGGAGTTTTCCATGCCTTTGCGCCTCAAGCCTCAGGACTTTTCCATCGAGAAGAGGCCCACCATTCCCACAGTCTTTGAGAAGAAGCAGAAGACCCGGGTGCATATCAGGGCACCGGGATGGCTGGCAGGAGAGCAACTGGGAGTTGCCAAAAACAGGGTGGTATCGGTGATGGACTGCCCGGTGAAAGAGGGGAGCATGAAGGTGCAGATTGTGAGCAACAAGCACAACATCTATGTGGCTGTACCCTGTTAACCCCCGATTGCACTACTTACTACTCATGAGATCAGTAGATCTCTTCCAGATCCTCGATATGGGCGAAGGCATCATCCAGTTGCTTTCTGGCCCTCGTCCTCTTCTCCTTCTCGTCCTGCATGGCCCGGGCAGCCTGGGCATAGATTCCCTCCAGCTCCGGCGCGGCAGCCAGGGTGAAGACGGAGAGGACCTTGGGCCGGCCCTTCTTGACCACAATTCCCTTGAAGACATGTCCGGCGCTGGCCGATAGCCTCTCCACCTCCTTGGTGATCTCATCCACGTCCAGGTGCTCACGGGAGCCCTGGATGATGATCATGGCCCTGGCGGCATCGTCCGCCACATTGGCCGGATAGAGGAGGTTGGCTGGCTTGAGGCTGTTTTCAATGGCATCCCGGATGGACTGGGTCTTGTTTTCCGCCTGATAAAATCCCATAGTGCCTATGCGCAGGCCGCCGTTCATCACCGTCTTGAAGTCGCCGAGGTCGGTCACAGAGAGCATCTCCGAGTCCAGGGACTCGACCAAAAACAGAAGCCTCTGGGCGATCATTCCATTGATCTTGTCATAGGCAGAGGCGATGTCGCCGGAAAACCTCTTCATGTACTGGTTGTCGGCCAGGATTATGCCCTCCGCCTCCACCTCCATCAGCTCACGCATGCAGAAAGCGGCGTTTTGCAGGTAGATGGAGCCCTCCTCCCGGAAGGGAAGGACGGCAACTGTGATGACAGTGATGTTTCGGTACTGCCGCTTCAGCTCATTGATGAGCAGAGGCGAAAATGAGGAACCTGTACCTCCTGACGTGGAGGTGATGACAAAGGCGATGTCAAAGTCGCCCCGCTTCTCGATCTCGCCCATGATCATGTCGCGGTTGTCCATGAATGCCTGCTTGCCCACATTTCTGTTGGCCCCCACGCCATGCAGATTGGGCACATGCAGCCTGTCTTTGGCTGTGGTAAAGCGCAGCTCTTTGAGGTCATTGACGGCAGTATTGACCGCCAGGGTCTCTACCCGGCTGGGGAACTTGGGCTTCAGGTAATACTTGGCGAGCTTGGAGGCGCTGCTTCCTCCAAATGCCTCCTTGTTTATTGCATCCAGAATGCGGTTTCCGCACTGGCCTACGCCGAGCATCAGCACATTTAGCATGATATCAAATCCCACTCTCTCTTAATATTTATACTCTCTGTATCTCCTGTACATCCACAGAGCGACCATGGCAATTGGAATAGTAAGTAGTAAATATAGATATTTATACTCTCGTTCCAGCACAGAGACCTTCATTGAGGACTCCACTGCCCGCGATCCATCTCCACCGTCATAGCCGGCCTTCAGCATTATGGAATAATCGCCTGGGCTGCTGCCTGCAATGTGCAGCGAGTAGTTCTCCTGCGCGCCGGGCTGGATCTCAAATATGCTCTTCTCTAGCCCGGTGACCGCCAGGCCTTGCGGAGGTTTCACTTCCCCGTCCACGGTTATCCTTGTCGCAGAAGCAGCACCCATATTTATAATGCTCACATTGACCGCAGACTCGCCGTCCAATGCGATGGAAGAAGGCCCCTCCAGATTTATGGCCAGTTCCGCCCGGCTCTTGGGGCTTATCTGGATATTGAAGGGATCTGAGCTATTGGACTTGGCATTCTTTTTTGAGTCGGTATAGGTAACCTCAACTGCCGGAACATGGATTGAGCCCTCTTTTACGGCGTTCATGACATAGACCGCAGAATCGGACTGTCCGGGGTCGAGGGTCTCCCTGATCTTGGGAGGATAGCCGGCCAAATATGTGAACTCAGGAAGGGGAGGCGCATCCTCAACTGATATGCCCAGAGCCTGCCCCGTGCCGGTGTTCTTGAGGGTGATGGTCACCTTGACCTCTTCTCCCACCCGGATCTGGCTCCTGTCAAAGCTCTTCTTCACTGAGATCTCCGGCCGGTCCGGAGGTGCTGCCGGCCGGTCAGAAGCCCTCTTTCTGGCTGAGCCCAGGCTCTCTTTGTACTCAATTCTCGTCTTGACGGACTGCTCATCGAATATATCGGTAACTGTGACTGTGACTCCATCGCTGTCAGCGCCTCCGTCGAAGTTGTTGGCGCTGTCAATGAGAAAGGCCCTCTGCTCATCCAGCGCGCCGCCTGATTTGGAAACGCGCATCACGACCAGCCCGTCCCGCACCGACTGGATCTCTATGAGCTCCATCCGATAGTCGCCCACGTCAATCCGATCGCCGAGATTCATCGTGAAATCCTTGAATGTAACCTCATCGCCGCTGTCATCATCGGAGTCATCATCAGCGGCCAGGGCCGCACTCATCACCAGCACGAAAAGCAGCAGACAGACTATGAGCTTGAGCCGCATGTCGGAACACCATCTCCGTTTACCATATTTTAATTTTTCTGAGTGCTCATTTCCAGGCTTAGGTCTATCCACCTGGCATCTCTGGTGAGCGCTCCAAGAGAGAGCACGTCAACTCCGCATTCGGAGTATTCATGCACATTCTCCGGGCGGATGCCGCCGGATGCCTCCAGAATGATCCTCCCGCGCAGGCCCTTCTCACAGAGGTGCTTCACTCCCTCTGCGATCATCTGGGGGGCCATGTTGTCGAACATGATGATGTCGGCTCCTCCCTGAGCTGCGGCCAGCATGTCCGGCAGGCTCTCCACCTCCACCTCGATCTTCTTGGTGAAGCTCGCCCTCTGCCGGGCCAGTCGCAGGCACTCTTCCAGGCCGTAGATCTTGATGTGATTGTCCTTGATGAGGACGGCGCCGGAGAGGTTGAACCTGTGGGTGTCACCGCCACCCAGGAAGACGGCCTTCTTCTCCCAGGCGCGAAAGCCGGGGGTGGTCTTTCTGGTGGCGGCAATGCGCACCCGCCCGCCCGCGGCCAGCACGCACTGCCGGGTGAGGGTGGAGATGCCGCTCATGCGCCCCAGGAAGTTGAGGGCCAGCCTCTCGCTCTGCAATATGGCTCGGGCGCTGCCGCGGATGCTCATAACTGTGCTCTCTGCAGGCACAAACTCGCCGTCGTCGTAGAGAGGCCGGGCAGAGAGGCCGAAGTGCTGGAAGACCTGAACCGCCTCGGCCAGGCCGGAGATGATGCACTCCTCTTTGGCTATTATGGCAGCCGAGGCCTCCAGATCTTCAGCAACCAGGCTGCTGGAGTCATCCCAATCGCCAATGTCCTCCTCAATGAACCTCTCCATGGTAGAACTTAGCATACCGCAAAGGTTTTGATGTCCAATTGATTTATAGCCTCCGATGCCTATCAAGATCGGTCTTGTCGGGTGCGGGGCCATTGGAGCCGAGATAGCAAAGGCGATAGACGACGGCGTGATAGATGCGGAGCTGGTAGCAGTATGCGACCACAATGCAGCCACAGCCGCAGCATTGATTGGGAGCCTGAAAAAGAGGCCGGCCAGGGCCAGGCTGGAGGAGCTGGTGGAGATGGCCGATGTGGTGGTCGAGGCTGCGTCCCAGAGAGCAGTCCCTGCCATTGCCAGGGCGGCTCTCTCCAGGGGAAGGAAGCTGATGGTTATGAGCGTGGGGGCGCTCGCCGATGCGGCTCTTTTTGCAGAGGTGATAAGCCTGGCCCGGCAGCACGGCTCGCAGGTCTTCCTGCCCTCCGGAGCCATTGCCGGGCTGGACGGCCTGAAGTCGGCCAGCATAGGCGAGATTCGCAGGATCTCTCTGACCACCACCAAGCATCCCCGTGGATTGGCCGGCGCTCCCTACATCATCGAAAATAAGATCGATCTGGACGGTCTGGCCGGGCCGGCGGTCATCTTCCAGGGCAGCGCCCTGCAGGCTGTCAGGGCCTTTCCGGCGAATGTGAATGTGGCGGCGACGTTGTACCTGGCAGCCGGCGAGGCGGATGTCCTGGTTAAGGTGGTGGCCGATCCGGCCATACGGGTAAACCGGCACGAGATCGAGGTAGAAGGGGACTTCGGCAGGATCGCGACGAAGGTCGAGAACATACCCTCGCCCAGAAATCCCAAAACCAGCTATCTGGCGGCTCTCTCGGCCATAGCGACTCTCAGGTCGATTGTGCAGCCGGTGAAGATAGGGACATAGCTTTTTTTATAAATTATATCATATCAATTCAACTACTGCACTAAAATGCAGAAATTATTTAATCCAATAAGGTCTAAAATATTAGAATTATAGATGAGGTTCCCTATAGGTCACAATCGCAGCAAGAATTCAGTCGCCATCCAATGAATATTTATAATTTACATTTTTAAAATTGATACTTGCGTTAACTTGCGGCCTCGGAGCAGCCCGAGGCTAACAAGACCGGGCCCGGATGGAAGGCCCGGTTTGCAGAAAAGGGGAAATGGTGACTTAACGAAGCCTGATCTGGATTTTACCTTCCGAATGCCTTCAGCACCAATGCGCTGAGGATGGGACCAGCCAGGTCAATCATCTCGGTTGAATAGATCCAGCCTCCGCCAATGCGGCCCTCGACCATAATTGCTTTGCCTTCGTGCTTTTTAACAGAAATCTCCTGGGCCTCAGGGGGCAATGCGGCCTGCATTGGCATTTCGGTCAGCCTCACAAAATTTCCAGCTTCAGACTCTGGAAGTAGAATCTCAATCTTTCCGTCTTTTACCATACATAAAAACTGTTCGTTGCTATTCACAAGAACACCTCAACCAGGAGTATAGAGCCTAAACTAATTAAGACTATAGGCGAAAGCTGCAAGAATGGGTCCGCCAATCAGTGAGCCAATGAAGCCAGAAAACAAGTCCCTCATTAAAGCCCTCCTGGACAACACTGAATCACTCCAGCAGGACATCTACGACGACGCCGAGCAGATGCTGGGCACAGTCCCCTTCATCCTGCGGGTCATGGCCCGCCGGCCGGAGTTCATGATATTCTCTGCCCTCAAGGACTTCTACGCCCTGCGCCCCAATAGCCTGGAGCCGAAGGTGGCGGAGCTTTTGGCGGTGTCTGCCGCTGCCGCCTCAGGCGCTGACAAGTGCCTGAAGGTGCATATGAATGCCGCCGCGCAGGCGGGGGCTAGCGAGGACGAGATCCTGGATGCGATATTCATTGCTGCCTTGATCGGACAGACGCGGGTGCTGGCGGCGGCGCTGCGGGAGTTCCGGGAGTTTGAGGCCGGATCGGATGAAAAATGAAAATGGCTTCTTGATATTTGTCAAATCTTGAGTCCTCTATGCGCTCGGTGTGGTACGAAAATGCCATTGTGCCCTTTGTGGTTAAATATCTGAAAATCTATTACAGGATCTGATCAAAATGTTCGCCCCCGACACTGGATTTCTGCTAGCCCCCTACGGCACCCTCTACCGTCCAGCCCTTGCCACATACGACCGCATCCGCGCCGCCTATGAGCGCGCCTTTCCCGGCTCGCCCGTCCGCCTGGCCTTCACCTCCCGGCTCATGATCAGGCGCCTTGCCGAAAAGGAGGGCATAGTTGTGCCCGACCTGCCCGCCGCACTGAAGAGCCTGAAGGACGAGGGCTGCCGCCAGGCAGTGCTGCAATCGCTGCAGATCGTGCCGGGCAGCGAGTTTCACCTGGCCGCCGCTGCCGCCCGCGACTGGCAGGCCGGAGACGCTGCCTTCGACCGCCTGGCGCTGGGCCATCCGCTGCTGGCCGGCCTGGAAGACTGCCGCAGGCTGTCAGCTCTCCTGCCCGCGCTCCTGAAAAGAGCTGGTGATAAAGAGCGGGCTTTAAATGGCATGGATGGCGAGGCGGTGGTCCTGGTGGCCCACGGCACCGGCCATCCAGCCGATGCCCTCTACTCCCTGCTGGCGGACATGCTGAGCAGAGAGCACCGCGGCGCCAGTGTCTTCCTGGGCAGCATCGAGGGCTACCCTGGCCTGGCCGAGATCGCAGAGGACCTGACTCTATGCGGGGCGAGAGCCGTGCGGCTGCTTCCTTTCCTGCTGGTGGCAGGCGGCCACGCCAACTCCGACATCGCCGGAGAGGGCCCCGACTCCTGGATGACCAGGCTGTCGCGGCAGGGCCTGTCCGTCCGGGCCGACCTGCGGGGCCTCGGCGAGAGGCAGGAGATCGCCGGGATCTTTATAGAGCACAGCAGACGCGCCCTGGAGAAAGGCGCCAGATGATTTTGACCGACAGGTATTTAGTTCAGAGTGCAAATGTGGGGGAGGTTGCAACGGCAGTTCAAGGAGCTTTTCTTGAGATGTTTTTGTGGCATAAGTCGATTCTAGGAGTCGATAAACGGTAAGTGAATTTAAATGGAAAGATATGGAAGCAGCAGAGGCGGCTATAACTCCGGCCCCCGAGAGATGCACGACGTTACCTGTTCCGAATGCGGCAAAACCTGCCAGGTCCCCTTCAAGCCCGATGGGTCCAGGCCTGTGTACTGTAGCGACTGCTACCAGAAACACAGACCAGCCAGGCCACCCAGAAGGTACTAACTGATCAGATTATTCTTCAAAGCAGGGCTGCAAAGCCCATGCATTTTTATTCTCAACAGTGATTTAAATGGAATTTTTGATTTTAAGCGCAAAATCCCTGCAGACCGGGGCTGGACAGTTCTGCGATCTGAATGCAGCATGGATCTCCTGGTAGCATGGATCTATTGAACGAAAAGAAGGTGCACTATTCGGCAGAGGCGTGCGCCAATTGCGGAGAGTCCTATCTCCCCGCCAAAACCCATTCCAGCGTCGGCGGCATGAAGCTGTGCCTATCCTGCCTGGAGGAGAGGCACTCCTCTCTGGATGATCTCAGAGCAGATGTGAGAAGACAGTTCAATTTGAGTCGGTCTCCTGACCTCAGGAGCTGCTTTTTGAGGCTGCTGTGCTCTGGAGACATAGACCTTGAGCCCGGCGGCTGGAGGACCGGCATGGCCCTGGGGCTGGAACTGAAGGATGCGGGCTATTCCATCCATGAGTCCAGACAAATCCTGCTTCGGGCAAGAGCGAATCATCGGCCCGCAGATGGCATTGTCGACCGCCTGCTAAATAGCATTTACAGGATGAAGGACAACAGACCGCTCACCTGCGAGCAGATTCGCGGGCTGAATGTGATCTGCGACCAGTGCCCATGCCAATATGAGACCATTCGCGGTGAGCAAAAGACAGAGGTCTGCTGAATGCAGCTCCAGGCCCGGCCAACCATCAAGTCCCGGCATTGCTCAAAGTACAGGGATGAAGTTGGGATATGCATTGTGCCCCCTGGATTGCTTGGCCACTACTTCCCGCTTCCGGAAGCTGCATGCCAGCGGAGGCCGTCCTGCCCGGAGCCTCCGAAGCGCGAGTCGCCTCCCCGGACAGGGGGCGGGGAAGCCCTCACGGCGCCTCCCGTGCGCCCGGCTCCCACCGCGCGAAAGCCGGGCAATGCGCGGCATCCCATAAGAAGAAGCTCACGTAGATGCAGCAGTTAGGAGGAGAGGACCCAACTGGCCCTCTCCGGGGCCATCGAGTGCTCCTTAAAATTCAAGGCATGGCACAGTAAATTTTCTCAGGGCACTCCTTGAAATCAATGTGACAATCTTATCGACCTCCGTACGAATAGATGCAAATAGAGAAATGATTTAGCTGCCGAAAACATCAATAGTCCGAAGGAGAGGGATCTGGATGGTCTTCAGACATGGCAGTACCTTCATACCAACTCTGGATATGTGTTAAGGCTCGGGGTCGTGTGGCATAATTCATTGCCAAAGCTAATACGGGCCAGACATCCTTTGCATTAAGAACAGATGAGAGAATATTCTCTAGATTGAGATCATTTACAATATTTTTTAATGGCACGAATTCTCCATGCGATAGAACTTTTTTTGGTTTTTGCTTTTGGGAGCGGATCTTGACAGGCACTCCATTAACATTCTTACCTAGATACTTACTCTTCTGGCGAGTTTTCTTCTTCTCTTTATCATAATACGGGGTGATTTCATATAGATATTCTTTACCATTTATATTTTTGATTCGGTTAAATGATTTCATATGCCTATTTAGGCACAGCATACTATTTAAGCTTTTCGTCTTTAGATAACGAAAAGCATTTTAGTATGCCTAAATCATGAGGGGCTTAGGCTAAAGTGGATTAACAAAATGAATTTATGGTAGATTCGACTATTGGGCTGGGGTGTTCCGATTTCTGGGAGAAAAGCTTAAAGCATATTGATTCGCTAAAAGATAGCGATGCTGCTGATCGATTACCTCCTCCTGGCAGTGGCGGTCCTCCTCATCCTCAGCGTAGCCGCCAGCAAAGCATCAGGCTGGCTTGGCGTGCCGGCATTGCTTCTCTTTCTCATCATCGGCATGCTGGCCGGCTCAGATGGCCCGGGAGGGGTTTACTTCGATAATCCCTGGCTGGCGCAGAGCCTGGGAATAATAGCTCTGATATTCATACTCTTCGACGGAGGCCTGCAGACCAGGTGGATTGACATTCAGGCTGTCCTCTGGAGGGGCATCTCCCTGGCTACCATCGGAGTCATGATGACCGCCGCTATCGTGGCATGGCTGGCCAGCAGCCTGCTGGACCTTCCCATTCTTCAAGCCATGCTCCTGGGATCCATCGTCTCCTCGACCGATGCGGCAGCGGTATTCATGGTTTTGCGCTCCCGGCAGGTCAGCCTCAAGGGAAATCTAAAGCCCCTCCTGGAACTGGAGTCGGGCAGCAACGATCCCATGGCCATATTTCTCACAGTGATTCTGACATCTTATCTGGCCGGAGATATTCCTTCGGCCATCGATGTCGTTCCCGCCTTCGCCCAGCAGATGGCCCTGGGAGCGGTTCTAGGCTACCTGGCCGGAAAGGCAATTGCCAGTATGATAAATCAGATAAAGCTGGAATACGAGGGCCTCTATACCGTTTTCAGCGTCGCTTTAGTCCTCCTGGTATACGGTCTGGCCACCCTGCTGGGAGGAAACGGCTTTTTGGCGACTTACATGGCCGGCATAACTTTGGGCAACTCCAACTTCGTTCACAAGAGAATGCTTCTGCGCATCCATGATAGCATGGCATGGATGATGCAGATTGCCATGTCCCTCACACTGGGGCTTCTGGTCTATCCTAGCCGGCTCGTTGGCATAATAGGTGAAGGACTGCTTCTATCGCTCATTCTCATGCTGCTGGCCCGGCCAGTTTCAGTCTTCGTATGTTTAATTCAGAGCGGCTTTTCCATAAGGGAGAAATTGCTCATCTCCTGGGTGGGCCTGCGGGGGGCAGTGCCTATCATATTGGCCACATATCCGCTTTTAGCAGGCATCCCTCAGGCGTACAGGATATTCAATTTCGTCTTGGAATTGGGCCTTCCTGAGGACATATTTATCGCCATGATAAAAAGGGATGATTCGTTCATAATTCCCACCGGAGGCACAATACTGCAATCCGGAGATGCGCTTTATGCGCTTTCGAAATCAGATAATGCTGACTATCTGAGCAATTTGCGAACGTGGTCTGTAAATAATCAAGAAATGATGGGGATATCATGACCCTCCGGCTGATAG
>CAYQKI010000017.1:0-12019 GCA_964418105.1 uncultured Methanotrichaceae archaeon
ATGACATCACTGCTCTGGCCATGAACTACATATTCTACTCGGTGCAAAAGAGCCTGCGCCTGACCGGAGACCTCAAGGACCTCTTTGAGCTGTTCTTCGAGAATTACCTGGAGAAGACGGGAGACGAAGAGCTGCTGGAGGTCATCGCCCCCTTCTTTGCCTTCAGAGCCACGGTAGTGGCCAGCCCCACCTGGTATCCATTGCTCTCTGACGACGTGCGCCGGGCCTTATTCAACTTCCTGGAAAATGTCCTCGCCTCCAAGAAGTTCAATTACCGGGACGTAAACAGCTACCTGGCTTAAATGACGACCTACGCCTTCGAGCTCTCCGGAGAGCATGAGACGCTCCCCAGGAGCGAGGCACTGGCTCTGGTCGAAGCATTCTCGGAGAGGTCCTCCGAGGCAGCCTTTTTTGATCAGTGCCTGATAGTGCAGGCAGAGGGTCTGGATGTGCAGACCCTGGGCCGGCGGCTGGCCATGACCCACCGCATCATTGAGGTCATGGCAGTCTGCCAGGCGGACCTGCCGGCCCTGGCCGGGGCGGCGGAGATGCTGGACCTGTCCGCCAGGAGCTACATGGTGCGGGCCCGGCGCATCAAGAACTCCTCCCCCGGAGCTGACGAAGTGGAAAGGGAGATCGGTCGCGTACTGCTCGGCCGGGGATTGCAGGCAGACCTCTCCCGGCCGGAGGTGGTGCTGCGGGCGGTCATAACCGGCGGCAAGATCGTCATAGGGCGGGAGGCGGCGCGCACGGACAGAAGTTCCTTCGAGGCCCGCAGGCCCCATCTCAAGCCCTTCTTCCACCCCGGTGTCCTCATGCCGCGCATGGCTCGAGCCCTGGTCAATCTCACCGGGGTTCGCGCAGGGAGGACAATTCTCGATCCCTTTGCCGGAACCTGCGGCATACTCATTGAAGCCTGTCTGATAGGAGTTAAGGGCCTGGGAATTGAAGTTCAGACTAATTTAGTGAAGGGAGCTCGATGCAATTTGCAGGGCGTTGACTGCTCACTATTATTGGGGGACGCAAAGCGCCTTCCTCTGCAAGACTCATCAGTGGATGCTGCTGTTTTGGACACGCCCTATGGTAGGTCTGCAAAAATCCTGGCCAAGTCAAAGGATCTTCTTTTGCAGGAAAGTTTAGGCGAACTGCACAGGGTCATCAAGCCGGAAGGGCGCATGGCTATAGTCGCCGACCGGCCGCTGGACAGCCTGCTGCAATCGTCGGGCTTTGAAATCCTCCAGCAGCATACCGACCGGGTGCACAGAAGCCTGGTGCGGCATATATTCCTCTGCAGAACAGGCAAAAGATGAGGTTAGGTTTTAATAGTTTATTTGGGCTTATACGCCCCTATGCAATCTACGGGTGATAAATACGATCTGGCTGAGCCGGATCTCAAGTCATTTACCCGTTCCTCGATAAAGACGAAGGTCATGCTAACTCTTCTGGATGGAGGCAAGACGGCGAGCGACCTGGAAAGGATCATGGACACCCGGGCCTCCACCATCCTTCACTCCATAAAGAGCCTTATAGACGGCAATTTGGTGGAAAAGAGGCGGCAGGAATATATTCTGACCAGCATCGGCAGGATTCAGGCCCTAATACTTGACGACCTGGTAAATACCATTGTCACCATAAACGAGAATCACGACTTCTGGCTATCCCATGATATGAGTGCCATTCCCTTAGAGCTTCAGAAGAGGATTGGAATGCTGGGCAGCGGAGAGATGATCAGAGATTCTCCGGAGACGCCTCTGAGATCGCTTGAATATTTTATTGATACACTCAGCCAGTGCAGAGAAATTCATGGCGTGTCCCCGGTGCTGGTCACAGGCTATGACCGGATGATATCCGAAATTGTCACGGCAGGGGTTCAGGTGGAGTTGATCCTCACAAATGCAGTCATCATGGCGATGGCCTCCGAACAGAAGGAAATGCTCAATGAATTGCTGCTGCGGGAGAACTTCAGGCTATTTTGCATAGACGACATAAAGATCTCCTTCACTGTAACTGAGTCATTTCTCAATTTGGGATTATGCAGGCATGACGGAAGCTATGACCTGGGAATGGACCTGATTTATACCGGTAAGAAAGCCATAGAATGGGGGAAGATGCTTTACCGGCATTACCAGCGGTCTTCCCAGCAATTGAAACAAATTTAAACATATTTACAATCTGCCACAGTTATTTTCGTTTCTAAATTTTATTATCAGTTTTCACTGGCCAGTCTTTTATAGATGATTAATTAATGATATCAACTACCTATAATAGATAAGAAATGGAATTAAGTATTTAAGGTAAGTAGTAAAAATCAATACATAAAATACTAATTATATCTACCTAATATTTCATAAGTATTGGCACATATTATTTCAAATAAGAAGTAAAAACTAGTATTTAAAAATATAATTATCATAGAATAAAAAAAAAATATTCTATGTAGGAGGGAGATGATGCTTGAAGAGATTTATTTGCAGGAAAGGATGCAATTCGTCTCAATTGAGGCATTTTGCAGGATACTGTTGCAGGGATTGGAGAGGCTCTTTAATTTTCTTACGGTGAGCTCCTTATTGATCGCACTGACCGGATTCTTCCAGACGCTGGGAGGGTATATTCTGCTGGATATCCCTATCAACCACGGCATCTGCTTTGCTGTCTTTCTCATGACTTTTTCCGTATACAGCGCCAACAAACTGACGGACATAGAGGAGGATGCCATAAACAGGCCGGACAGAGCGGACTTTTTGGAGGGAAGAGAGGAGGTAATTCTGTTTCTCTCCATATATGCGTTCGTTATATCTGCATTGATAACATATGCCAGCGAACACATCTCTATTCTAATTCTTTTCATTCCATTTATTGCCAATTGCTTTTACAGCATCAGGCTGCATCCCCGGCTGCCCCGTCTCAAGGACATTCCATTCGTAAAAAATATAGTCGTCGGCCTTTCCTGGGCGCTTGTATGCACACTGATGCCCTTATGTGCATCAAATACGGATATTGATAGCGACCTGATCATCTCCTCTGCCTCAGTTATTTATCTCATGCTCATCAAGGATTTTATAAATTCAACGCTATGCGATGTAAAGGACATGAGCGGAGACCTGGAGAACGGAGTTCAGACCATACCTGTGCTATTAGGGATAAAGAAGACCAGACAGATTCTGCTGGCATTGAACAGCAGCCTACTGCCACTGCTCATCCTGGCCAGAGGAAAGATCATCATAATTTTTTCCCTATTAATATTAACGGAGTACCTGTTCATAATCGGGTTTGGGGAGTCCAGCAAACCTGCTGTGCTGGAGTCCTTCATAGACGGGGAATGGCTGATAACCTGCCTTCTGCTCTACGGAACGAGACTTTTGGGGTGATATTTGTTCGTCTGATTGATCTGAGTTGCCCATATGAGCTGCTCAACTGAGTTACTCATCTGCCGCAGAGATCTGCTCAGGCGATTCTAATTCGCCCGTCTATTTGGCGCCCTCCCTGGCTACCGGGAAGCCCTCCCTCAGCCAGGCGGCTATTCCGCCCCCCAGGTCGTAAATCTGCCCGAATCCCAGGGAGAGCATCAGCGCTGCAGCCCGGGCTGAACGGACGCCGGTGCGACAGTAGAGCAAATAGGCACGGCCCCGCTCCAGCCTGTCCAGCTCCCTGGCAAAGGAGGCAGACCTGAAATTCAGGTTTAATGATCCCGGTATGTGACCGGAGCGATGCTCCTCCTCCGTCCTCACGTCCAGTATCACCAGCCGGGAGGCATTATTCGCAGAAGGGCCATACTGGTCCAGCAGTTGGCGGCATTCCAGGACGCTGATCAGCTCAATTCCTGGCCGTCCATGCAGCCTCCCGTTCATCTGCTCGTCCCCAAATCTTCCCGTCATGGATCTCCCCTAAATTTCCCAGATCCTCTGGGGCAGATGAGTCAGCCTCTCCGCTCCGGCAGCTCCCACCAAGTAGGTGTCCTCAATTCCCACCACGCCCTCTCCCGGATAGACCATCTTGGGCTCTATGGCCACGGTCATCCCCGGGCAGATCTCATGGTCCAGGGGCCCCAGAACCGGATACTCGTCGATCTGAAGCCCCAGTCCGTGGCCAATGAACCCGGCTTTGCTGCCGGGAGGCCCTCCCAAATAGTCCTGATAGCCGAGCCTCTCCCCCTCCGCCTGGCACAGATCGAAGATCTGCCGCCCCGTCCTGCCGGGGAGAAGCTCTCTGGCAGCCGCCTGCTCGATGAGGAGAGCCGCCTCGTGCGCCTCCACCAGCTTCTCCGGCAGCCGTCCCAGGCAGAAGATGCGGGTCTCATCGGCCAGGTATCCTGCATACCATCCTGCATAGTCCACCAGCACCGGCTCACCCCGGCCAATCCTCCTCTTCCCCGGACCCTGGGGCGCGAAGATGGAGAGCCCCTTTCCCCCGGTGGGTGAGGAGACGAAGCTGGGAAGGGCGGCGCCCGCCCCCGCCATGAGATGGCCCATGGGAAGGCTCTGGTTGAACCTGCGAAATGTCACTCTTCCCGAATGGCCGGAGAGCCTGAGCTCCCTTTCTACAGCCACAGCCAGATCAATCTCCCTCATGCCATCTTTCAGGTGGTCGGCAACAGTTGATATGCCGGCATCCAGGGCCCTGGCCGCCCGGCGGATGAGTCCGACCTCGAAATCCGACTTCACAGAGCGAATCTGCTTGATGGCCTCAGAGATATCGAAGAGCTCTGCATCACCCCCCAGGGCCTTCTTGAAGCGGAGGAAGCTATTGCAGGGAAGGACATCCAGCTCCAGGCCGATTCTGGCGGAAGCGGGCAGGCCCAGGTCATCTCTGAGCGTCTTCATGCTCCTCTGGGGCTGCACGGAAAGGGGCGACTCCTCCACCGCCCTCTCCAGGCTCTTTCTGATCATGAGAGCCGGCTCACCGTCCCGGGGAATATAGAGAAGGCCGTCCTGGGCTGTGCCCGCGAAATAGCCCATGTCAATGGACTCATAGATTATTGCCCCGGTCAGATCTCCCATGCGGCTTTGCAGCCTCTTGATCCGTCCAGAAATCTCTGCAGCGGGATGCAGTATGTAATCAGCATCCTGGTCCTCTGACCCCCTCTCCCATCCACTCATTTCTGCCATATCAGCCACCTGGTCCAACTATACCCGCTCCACCACACCTGCTTTACCATATTCCTCTTCGCAGGTCACTGCCGCGACTGCTGCTCATAAATCGCACAGCCCGCCCAGATCACCAATCTCCTCTTCCAGGTCAATGAGGTATCTGCGCAGGACACCCATCCTTTTGGAGGCCAGGCGTCTGGCGCTCTTGGTGTGCATTCCCGCTTCCAGGCAAAGCAGCTTCCTGTAGAAATGATCCAGATTCCATTTGCCGTCATCCGGCTCTCTCTCCCGGCAGAAGGGATCGGCAGGATGGTACATCCTCCTGCCCAGTGTTCCTCCGGTCATGAAGACCCTGGCGATTCCAATGGCGCCCATGGCATCCAGACGATCGGCGTCCTGGAGTATCCGCGCCTCCAGACTGTCGGGGATGATTCCCATTGAATAGCGATGCACGTCCACCGCATAGAGCACCTGTCCAATCCTCTCTTGCAGGAGGCCCATCTGCCGGAGCAGGGACTCCGCCTTCTCCCTGCCCGGCCCGTTCCGCCCGACGCCTGACGGGCAACTCTTCTTCTCCCCCACATCGTGTAGCAGCGCTGCCAGGAGCAGAATCTGCATATCTGCCCCCTCTTCCCGGCCTATGATTGCGGCGTTTCTGTATACTCTCAAGATATGTGAGAAATCATGGGCCGGATCGGCTCCCGAATAGAGAGACTTGATGGCTGGAAAAAATGATTTAAGTCCAAACTCATCAGAGGGCATCAAAAGCAGATATGCACCATTGAGATAAATATTGTCCTGCTGGTCATCCCGCATTTTATCTGTTTTGAATACTGCCAAACTTTTTATAATATCCAGTTCAATTCTACCAGGATATTTATTACTGCCGTCAGTGAGGTGTTAACGGTGTTTAATTGCCATAATACAATCGGGGCAGAAGCTATAGCTTTCTGCAAAGCCAGGGCGTTTGCGGCTGCAACGATGATTTTGCTTTTGCAGCTCGTTTTGATGCTGCCGGCTGCGGCTCACCCTCCATCTCAGGTGAGCCTGGCCTATGACAGCGCCAATCAGAGCCTTCAGGTGACTGTCACCCACACAGTCTCCAACCCTTCCGGCCACTATGTCTACAAAATCGAGGTGCTGAAGAATGAAGAGATGGTGCTGACCAAAGACTATACCAGCCAGCCCACGGGATCGGCATTCAGCAATGACTATCCAATCAATGCCACAGCGGGAGATGTGCTCAAAGTCACCGCCTACTGTAGCATCGCCGGCAGCAGGTCGGCAGAGATCACAGTGGAAGACTTCACCCTCAAAGTGATGCAGGCGGAGGAGACTGGCTCCTGGGCTTCGACTGGGACCCGGCCACGGGAGAATTGTGGTTTACGGACAACGGGCGTGACCTTCTGGGCAACGATCTTCCATCCGACGAGCTGAATCACGCGCCGGTTGCCGGACTTGACTTCGGATTTCCCACCTGTCACTCCGGCAGCATTCCCGATCCTGAGCTGGGATCAGATGAAAATTACACCTGCAATGAAAAGGTTCCCCCCGCCTGGATGCTGGGGCCGCACGTCGCGCCTCTGGGCATGAGATTCTATAATGGCAGCATGCTGCCTGAAGAGTATCAGGGAAGCATAATCATAGCCGAGCACGGATCCTGGAACAGGGATGCTCCCATAGGCTACCGGGTGGCTGCCATCTCCCTGCAGAACAACACCGCCGTAGGCCAGCAGATTTTGGCGGAGGGCTGGCTGGACAGCTCCGCCAATGATACCGTCTGGGGCAGGCCGGTGGATGTGCTGCCCATCGAGGACGGATCGCTGCTGGTCTCCGACGACCTGAACGGGGTGATCTACAGGATAAGCTACGCTCAGGATTGACGGGGTGATGATTAAGGAGATCGAATCTCCCTTTTTATCATCTCGGCTGATATGGCGATCCCTTTGCAGGTATGCATATTCAGCGAGAGCAGCAGCCCCACCACCCTGCCGTCCTGGATGAGAGGGCTGCCGCTGTCTCCCGGCCCCGGCAGATTGCCCGGGGGCAGCACCACATAGGCCACTGACCAGGATGTATCGGAGATGCGGCACTTCATGGTGTGCCGGGAGTTGCAGAGAAGAGCTTCGCCCAGTTGGGGCCGCTCCAGGTCGGTGGGCTGGCAGGCTCCAGGAATATGAAAGAAGGCCAGGTCGGCGTCATTGGGCATGTAGGCCACCTGGCAGAGCAGGCCTCCCACCCGCAGCCTGTGTGTGCCCGCGGCATGGAAGATATGGGCCGGGGCAACTCCTGCGTATGCTCTCCGCCAGGGCACCACAGCGCCGACTACGCCGCCGGAGCGACCGGCTATGAACTGATCCCCGGATCTGATCATTATGCCAAAGGTATATGTCTGAATAGACTAAAGCCCTGGCGGTGAAATCCGCTTTGCAATATAAGATTCCACTTCTAGCCCTCTTCATCCTGATCTCTGCCGCCGCACCCGCCGGGGCCTACGGCAGCAGCGTTGAGGATCTGGTGGGCTCCTTTTCCATAGGCAAGACCATAAAGATCGGTAGCAGCAGCGAATGCTTCACCGCCCCCCAGGAAGCAGATCCGCTGATCCCGCCCCAGAGCAGCGCCGCAGGCGGCTCCCTGGCCGACAGCCAGCCCCCCAGCCTGGCCGGCTTTTCCCTCTGGCCGCAAGAGGTCAATGCCTCTTCTCCCCAGCCGGTCAACCTGACGGCCCACATCATCGACGACCAGGAGGTCTGGGCGGCGGAGGCGGCCTTCTCCGGGCCGGATGGGCAGACGGCCTCGGCGCTCTTCACACCGGAGAGCAGAACCTCTGGAACGGTCAGAGACGGAATCTTTGAGGCTCAGATGATTCTTCCGTCACCTCTTGCAGACGACAATGAACCGCTCAATGCCACTGGTTACTGGCACCTGCTGAACATGACACTGGTTGATAGAGAAGGCAATCGCAGGGTCCTCACTGAGGCAGATTTAAGGGGACAGGGTCTGACCACAGTAATAAACTCTGGATAAAGACTGGTGATGGTGCATCTGGAACCGGGCAACTGCTGCGAATCTCAAAGCGAAGAAAGCCTCAAATCAGATATGCGATAATAGATGCGAGGAGATCTCTAATGCAAAATGTCGTCATTTCCGTCTCGGAGGCAGGATCCGCAGCAGCTAAGACCCTGGCCGTTGAAGTCCGTGTGCAGGGAAAGGTGGCTTCAGATAAAACGCTCTCACCGGTCGAGACACAGGAGGTCGGGGAGACGGCCTCACAGTATCTCTGCCTTCTGCAGGAGCCGGCCCGGTCAGACGGCAGTAGCTATCTGTCCATCCTGGCGGACACTCTCTTTCGCTTATTCCTCAAGGACGCCTGGCAGGAGATAAAAATTGGCCTGTCTTCTGCAGAGGAGACAGAACTGACTGTGGCCTCAGAGCTTGCCAAAGTGCTGATTCTTCCCTGGCAGCATCTCGGCCTCTCCTCTCATACGGAGGGGCTGCTCTCCCGCGGCATTGGCACCATCCGCTGCCCCAGAGCCCTGGGGGAGCCTGAGGTGGCTGATGCCATGCAATCTTTCATCCCGCCACCCGGCCCCCTGCGCCTGCTCTTTTTGGCAGCCGGGCCTGGGGGCACAGATGGAGATGAAGAGGCGGCCCTGGCCGCAGCAGAGGGAGTGGACGCGAAGATTCTGGTCTGTGAGAGCGGAACGGCTGAGGAGCTGAAGAGCCTGGCCGGCACCTTCCGCCCCCATCTGGTGATCCTGGTCGGCCAGGCAAAGATGGCCGGAGGAAGGGCGGCCTTCTCTCTACCCGGCCGGGCGGGGAGGGGCGATCTGCTGGCCGCGGATGATCTGGCCGCCGCCCTCAAGGAGAGCGATGCCTGCGGCCTCATTCTCACTGGCAGGCAGAGCGAAGCCCTGCCCCTGCACATGCTCGGCATAGCTGTAGCCGGTAGCATCCCCTTGGTTATCGCCTGGGATGCAACTGTCGCCGATGCGGTCCGCCTTCTCGGCCCCCTGGCAAAAGGCAGTGATTTGAGCAGCAGTCTC
This sequence comes from uncultured Methanotrichaceae archaeon, assembly GCA_964418105.1. Lineage (GTDB taxonomy): Archaea > Halobacteriota > Methanosarcinia > Methanotrichales > Methanotrichaceae > Methanothrix. The sequence continues at coordinate 9,134 of CAYQKI010000017.1, forward strand.
CGAGCCCTGATGGCCGGCAGGGATCTGTCGGCCTCGACCAAACCCTGGCCTCATCTCTACACCCTCTTTTACCCCAGCCGCCTCTTCGACGGCAGCCTCACAGGGGAGAAGGCCGCCTCGATCTGCAAAAAGCAGGATCCTCTGCCGGGGACGGACCGGGGCTGGGCGAAGTGCTTTGTGGACAGGAGGCAGGAATTGCAGAAGCTCGCTCCGGCTCTGGCCGACGGCAGCGTACAGTCTCTGATCATCACCGGTCCGGAGGGCAGCGGCAAGAGCAGCCTGGCTGCCTGCCTGGCCGCCGGGATGGCCTCTCTCGGCTACAGTATCATGACCGTCTGCGGCTTCTCCTACAATCCCATAACAGCAGCCCGGCTCATTGATGCCGCAGCAGCTCATTTCAGCGCCACGGGAAGGGAGGAGGCGGCAAAGCCACTCAAGGACGGCGGCATCTCTGTGAAAAAGAGGCTGGAGGGCCTGCTGGAGGCTCTGAAGGGCTCGCGTACCCTGCTGGTCTGGGACGGCCTCACACTGGAGGAGAAGAGCGGCAAGATATCAGATCCCGACCTGGCGGCATTTTATCTGCAGATGAACCGGGGGCTCTCCAGCAGCCGGGCTATCATCACCTCTGCAGCCCTACCTGCCGATGCCCCCACTCTGCCCGCCCGGGCCTGGCAGTGGAAGCTGGTGGGCCTGGGCCGGGCGGCATTTGTCAGGTCCCTGCTTGGCGAGGAGGCGGTGGCGGAGGGCTACAGGAGGGGCAGGATATCCTTTGCCCAACTGGCGGAGCATCACGCCGCTGCCGGGGGCCTTCCGGCGCTGCTGGCCCAAACGGCAAAGGCCCTAGCCTCAGCGGCAAAAGCAGAGCTGCCATTTTCGGCGGGAGAGGATCCCGCCCTCCGGCTGATATCCCTGCTGGAGCCGGATGCCCGGCAGGCTCTTCTCCGGGCGGCCGTCTTCGAAATCGCCGTGAGCCCGGCCGGCCTGGCTCCAGTCAGCGGAAGCGCTGAGGAGGCTGTCCTGGGATACGCCACCCGCTGGCAGGACCTTTCGCTGGCTTTCCCGATGGATGGCCGGTGGTCTGTGCCCCGGCCAGTCAGAAGCTCTCTCATTGCCGCCCTGACTGTAGAGGAGCAGCGAGCCGCACACAGGGCAGCCGGCGGCTTCTTGAGAGATCTGGCCCAATCCGGCCGCTCGGCGGAGGTGGGCCTCTCCCGGCTGGATGTGCTGCTGGAGGCGCGCGGCCACCTCCTCTCCGCCCATGATGGAGCGGGCGCAGCAGATGTCACAGCCTCCATCAGCGGCTATCTGCTGAGGCGCGGCTACCGGGCGGAGCTGATCAGGCAAAATCAGGAGGTACTGGCCTCCCTAAATGAAATAGGACAGGATACGCCAGATATTGCTGGCATAACGGGCTGGGTGGCCCGGGCCTATCTCGATGGCGAGGAGTTTCGCCAGGCAGAGCAGTGGTACAGAAGTGCCCTGGAGAACGCGAGAGCACCCGCTCCCTCCCACCACCACGGCCTGGGCCTCTCGCTTCTGCATCAGGGAAAGCATGATGCCGCCAGGGCGAGCCTGCAAAAGGCAGTGGAAGGCTTCCGCAGCGCCAACGATCCCCTGGCAGAGGCTGTCGCCCTGGGAAGCCTCGCCGCTCTGCAGATGAAGCTCGGCGAGAACGATTCTGCCAGGGAGAGCCTCTCCCAGATCGCCGGCCTCATGAAGACGGCAGGTGACGTGCAGGGCGAGGCGGCGGCCTGGCAGGACATCTCCCGGCTGGATATGGTGAAGGGAGACCTCAATGCGGCAAGAGAGGGCCTGGTGCGGTCGCTGCAATTGCTGCGGGGGGCAGGCGACCGTTCCGGCTCCTCCATCGCCCTCTTCAACCTGGCCAGCCTGGACCTGGAGAAGGGCGATTTTGCAGCAGCGGGGGCGGAGTTTCAGGAGGCTCTGCCCTTTTTTGAAGAGAGGGCAGACCTGTCCGGCACTGCTGCCATCCATCACAGCCTGGGCATGATCCACACCCAGGCGGGAGAGAAGGAGAAGGCAAAGCAGAGCTTCCTTTCCACCCTCACCCTCAGTCAAAAACTCGGCGACAAGGCAGCCGAAGCGGGGGCGTTCTTTCAGTTGGGCGTCTTAGCCGTGCAGCAAAACCATGGGGCGGAGGGCCTGCGGCTCATGGCACTGGCCTCGGTCTTGCTGCGGAGCATCAAGAGCGATGAGGTCAAGAATGTCGAGCCCCTGGTGGAGAGGCTAGCAGCCCAACTGGGCTACAGCCAGGAGCAGTTCCTGGTCATGGTGCAGGAGGTCTTTAGCGGCTACGCCCGAGACAGGGGCCGGGCCCTGGCGGAGAAGGCATAATCTAGATCGACCTCTCCCAGCCCTGCCCGAAGTCGACCAGTGGCCGGACCTCGGTGATGGCGAATGTGGCCACCGCATAGATCATATCCGCCGCCTGGCGGCTCACCACCTCGGCCATGCGGCGCTTGTACTCCTCCAGGTGCGGCCCGGATGTGGCATACTCGTTCATCTTCAGGTAGACCCGCAGCCCCTTCCAGTCCATGATCCCCGGTCCGGGCTCAGCCGGCCCCGGCTCGATTATGGTGTAGACGACGTGGGGATTGTCCTGGAGGTTGGCAAAGGTGCGGCCCTTTGCCATGGCCACCAGGACGGTCTTCTCGTCGATCATACGGGGCGAGCCATAGATGGCGCAGTCCACATTGCCGTTTTTTCCCGATGTGCTCAAGACGCCCAGGCGGGGCTGCCTGTTGAAGTACTGCATCAGTTTTTTGGACATAATTTATCTCCCGTAACCATTCTTTGCGCACACTTTCTTTGTGCGTCTTTGTGAGCTTTGTGGTTTTTGCCCGGTTCAAGTATTTAATTATTAGC
>CAYQKI010000017.1:12119-25299 GCA_964418105.1 uncultured Methanotrichaceae archaeon
GCTGGCCAGGACTTCGACCTCTATATCAAGTACAAGCAGCTCCTACCCGGTGGTTTCCGATCGGGCAGATGCTTTTCTGCCGTGCGCCCGGTCTGGATCAACAGCCTTATTTCCAGCATTTGCATTAACTGGGACGGTTAAGAGATAAAACGGTGTAGTCATGATTCTCGCCATCAATAGATTCTCACTGCCGGCCCTCCTGCTGGCAGCAATCCTGCTCTCCGGCTGCCTCTCCCAGGACGGGCCTGTACCATCAGATTCCTCATCAAGCCTTTCCAGCAACGATTCAACTGCATTCGGTCGGGCAAACGCCTCAGAAGACGCCTCCGGCAAGATCAGAGTTGCCGCCACCATCGCCCCCCTGGGAGAGTTCGTGAGGGCGGTGGGTGGCGATAGGGTTACTGTCACAGTGATAGTTCCGCCCGCCGCTGAGCCGCACACATTCGAGCCCACTCCCACCCAGATGGCGGACCTCACCCAGGCCGACCTCTTTGTCAAGAACGGAGCCGGCCTGGAGTACTGGCTGGACAGGCTTCTTCAGGTCAATGAGGGGGCTATGGTAGTAGACTGCTCCCAGGGCATAGAGCTTGTCAATGAGAGCGAAGAGGAGATCGATCCTCACATCTGGCTGTCCCTGCGAAATGCCGCAGTGCAGGTCGGAAATATCTGCACCGGCCTGTGCCAGGTCGACCCGCAAAATAGGGAGTTTTACATCAATAACAGAAACGCTTACCTGCAAAAGCTGTCTGATCTGGACGGGCAGCTCAACCGGACATTCGCGGGCTTTCAGGGAAGGATCTTTATAGTGCACCATCCCGCCTGGACCTACTTTGCCGCAGACTACAATCTGACTCAGGTTGCCCTCATGGAGGAGGAGAAGGATCCCGGCCCCAGACACCTGGTGCAGGTCATCTCCCTCGCCCGGCAGAATAATATAACTGCACTCTTTGTAGAGCCACAGTTCAATCCCAGGTCCGCAGAGGTCATTGCCAGAGAGATGAACGCCTCCATTGTGACGGTCGATCCCCTGGCAGAAGACTACCTTGAGAACATGAGATACGCCAGCCGGCAGATCGCCCTGAGCATGAACGGCCTGCCGTGAAACAGCATCTTAAGGCAATCAAAGGAACAATGACAGGAAAGGAGCTGCAAGAAGAGAATGGCTGATCCGATTATATCCATTAAGGGCCTCTGGGTCTTCCGGGGCGAGCATGCAGTCCTCGAGGACATTCATCTTGATCTCGAGGCCGGAGACTTTCTCGGCCTGATCGGCCCCAACGGCGGGGGCAAGTCCACGCTGCTCAAGGTGATGCTGGGGCTCATCAAGCCCGACCGGGGAGAGGTCAGGATCTTCGGCCTGCCGCCCGCTGCCGCTCGCGGGAGCGTCGGCTACCTTCCCCAAAAGACCGTCTTTGACCACAGCTTTCCCGTCAAAGCGCTTGACGTCGTCCTCATGGGAAGGTTCAGCCGATCCGGCCTGCTTCACCGCTATGGCAGAGACGATCGAGAGGCTGCCCTTCGCGCCCTGCAGGCAGTGGGAATGGCCGGCCGAGCCGGGCGGGAGATCGGTGCCCTCTCCGGCGGAGAGCAGCAGAGGATCTTTGTAGCCCGCTCCCTGGTCTCGGACCCCAGGCTCCTCCTGCTCGACGAGCCCACCTCCGGAGTGGATTCAGCCCAGCAGAAGGAATTCTACGATCTGCTCTGCCACCTCAACCGCGACCTGTCCATAGCCATTGTCCTGGTCTCCCATGATGTGACCGCCATATCCACTTATGTGAGCAAGATCGCCTGCTTAAACCAGCGGCTTTATTACCACGGCTCCAAGGAATTGACCAGCGACGAGATCGAGAAGGCCTACGGCTGTCCGGTGGAGATGATAGCCCACGGCACGCCCCACAGGGTTCTGAGGATGCATGATTGAATTGGAAGCCCTCCAGTACGAATTCATGAGAAATGCCCTGGCGGCGGGGCTTGCCGCCTCAGTGCTCTGCGGCATAATTGGGATATATATAATTTTAAATAAAATAGTTTTTATCAGCGACGGCATAGCCCATGCCGCCTTCGGAGGCATCGGCCTCGGCTACTTCCTGGGCTACGATCCCCTGGCCTTCGGAATCGTCTCTGCCATCATCACGGCTCTGGGAATCGGCATGGTCAGCTCTAAAGCCCGCATATCCGAGGACACAGCCATAGGCGTGTTCATGGCCACGGGAATGGCCCTGGGCATAATGCTTCTCACCCTCTCCCAGGGCTACGCCAAAGACCTCTATGGCTATCTCTTCGGAAACATTCTGGCAGTGACGGGCAGCGATGTGCTGCTCATCTGCGGCCTCACTCTGATCATCATGGCCATCATTTTTTTGTTCTACAAAGAGTTTCTGCTTCTGAGCTTCGATCCTGTCTACGGAGAGGCCATCGGCCTTCCTGTACAGGCTTTGAAGCTCCTGCTCCTGGGCATGGTGGCTTTCAGCGTGGTGATACTCATCAAGATCGTGGGCATCATCATGGTCATAGCCCTTCTCACCATCCCCGGTGCCATAAGCAGAAGGCATCTCTTCGGCCTGCCGTCCATCATGGCCGGCTCCATTGTGCTTGGCGCCATTTTTGTCACCGTCGGCCTGCTGCTCTCCTACATGCTCGACGTGCCCTCCGGGGCTACCATCATCCTCACTGCTGCCCTGGCCTTCTTCATCAGCACTGTGATCTCCAGATAGGCTAATTAATGATGCCGGGCATAGCCAGGTAGGATGAGGATAAAGCCGGAAAGGACCGCTCCAGTCTGCATTCTGCTTCTGTTTTGTCTGGCTATTGTGGCTCCTGTCCCCGGCCAGGACCTGCTTTTCTTCTCCGATGACCACTACAAATCACTGGGCGAGCCGGAGCTGAGGGCTTCAGTAGCCGGCCCCGTCCTGACGGCCGGCCGGGGGACCATTGCCCTGGACCTGGCCAATGCCGGAGAGCTGGAGGAGCTGGTGGCCGTCAACGGCAGCGGCAAAAGCGATGAGATTATGCAGGAGATGAATGAGGAGATGAAGAGCCCCGATGCTTTCAACATCACAGCCACAATTTTGGCATCATGGCCTCTGCTCTCTTCAGTAGGGCCGCAGCATATCGCCTCCCTTCCGGCAGGGCAGGCGAAAAGGCTCGTCTTCAATGTGACTGTTGACGGCAGCGCAGCAGGCTGGTATGACCTTCCCCTGCACCTGGAGTACGAGAGGCAGGTGGACGCCAGCGTGAGAGGCAGCGAGGTCTTGCCCATGCTTCAGGCCGAAAGGAGAGAATTCACCCTGCGGGCATATCTGGATAGCGACGGCCTGCCCCTGCGTGTCTCGGCAGTCAGCTCCGGACTGACTCCGGGAGACAGCGGCACTCTTCTGGCCGCCGTTGCCTGCAGGGAGGCCCAAACCCTGCATAACTGCTCGGCCCGGCTGGTGGCAGCAGACCCGTTTTATTCTGAGGGAGAAGCAGTCATGCTGGGCGATATCGATCCCGGTGAGCTGTCCGTGGCCGGCTTTGCCGTGCAGGTGGACGCCGGCGCACTCCCAGGAGAATACCAACTGAGCTGCGAGCTCTCCTGCCGGGAGAAACGTATAACTGTACCCCTTCCTATCACACTCTCCTCAAACGGCTGGCCGGGAGGGCCAGCACTTATTGCCCTCACGCCGAAACTGGCCGGGCTCGTCGCTCTCGCCCTGGCCATTTCCGCAGTCCTGCTGTACCGCAGAGGCGCACTATCCCTGCGCCGCAAGAGAAGGTGGCAGTAAGAGATGCAGCAGAGTGGACGGGACAGCCAGGATGGAGCAGTTGGGCAACAGGCATTGGAGCCGGCGGCAATGAGGATCAGGGCAAAGAGGAGCATTAATCGATGACGCAAAAAGCGGTGGAGGCCAGAGGAATTGTCAAGAGCTACAAGAGCTTTTTCGGCAGGCCAGCCACAGTTCTCTCCGGGATCGACCTGGATGTGGAGGCGGGAGAGATCTTCGGCCTGCTCGGCCCCAACGGCTCAGGAAAGACCACTCTCATCTCCATATTCTCGACTCTGATCTATCCGGAGCAGGGCAGCTTATCAGTCCTGGGAATGGATGCGCGCCACCACCAGTCAGAGATACGCAAGGCCGTAAACATCAGCACTGCCAAGCCCAACTTTCCCTGGAGCCTGACTGTGGCCGAGAATCTGCGCCACTACGGCATGCTCTACGGGCTCTACGGCCGGGGCCTACAGCAGGCGGTCAGCGACCAGATCGCTGCCTTTGAGCTGGAGGATTTCCGGGACATGAGATTTGAAAACCTCTCCACCGGCCTGAAACAGCGGCTGTCCATTGCTAAGGCCATGATGAACCACCCCCGCCTGCTCTTCCTGGACGAGCCCACCACGGGCCTTGACCCCGACATGTCCAGGAAGACGAGATCTCTCATCCAGAGAATCCACAGGGAAGAGAACATCTCCGTGGTTGTATCCACTCACTACATGCCTGAGGCGGAGATGCTGTGCGACAGAGTAGCCTTTCTGCGCAAGGGTAGGATAGTGGCCCTGGACACACCCCTCAATTTGAAGAGGCGGCTCTTCCTGGGGGAGAGGGTGGAAGTGAGATACGAGGGCACAGTGGATATCCCTGCCCTGCAGAGCATGCCGGGCGTCATGGGATTGAAGTCAGGGCCGGGATGGGTAGAGGTTGTGATGGAACGGGGAGGACATGGGATGGGAAAAGGCGAGGATAGAGAGAGAAACGGCCTGGATGGGATCATCAAGCTCTTCACCCAGGCTAAAATCCTGGACCTGACCATAAAGGAGCCTGATCTGGAGGATGTATTCATTGAGCTGGCAAGGTGAACTGAACAAGTATCTGGCCTCGGCCTACAAGAACTGGATCACCTCCAGAAGGAATATCTTCACCGTATTCGAGCTGTTCTTCTGGCCTATGATCAGCCTGCTCTCCATCGGCCTGCTCACCCAATTTCTCAGGGTGGAAGAAGCGATGGTCTCCTTTCTCCTGGTGGGAGCCATAGCCCTCACCATTCTCCAGGTGGCCCAGATAGACGTGGCCTATGTGCTGCTCTTTGACATGTGGTCCAAGAGCATCAAGAACACATTCATAGCCCCGGTGAGAAGCTACCATCTGGTCTTCGGTGCCGCCCTCTTCGGCATACTGAGGGGCAGTGTGGTCTTCATCATCCTGGCAGGAGTGTCTCACCTGCTCTTCGGCTTCAACTTCCAGGTGGGGGGACTGCTTCCCGTGCTGATATTCCTCCTGGGAGTCTTTGCCATGGCCGCAGTGATAGGCATCATCGTCTGCATATCCATCCTCACCTTCGGCCAGAAGGCGGATGTTGCCGCCTGGAGCCTGAGCGGCCTGATACTCCTGGTCAGCGGGATCTACTATCCGGTGGAGGTTCTGCCTCCACTGCTCCAGGCCTTTGCCAGGCTGCTGCCCCTCACCTACTTCCTGGAGTACTACAGGTCAATATTTATCCCTGGCCCGCACCATCTGGCTACAGGCGCATTTCTGGCGGCATTCTACCTGGTCCTGGGTCTGTTCCTGCTGGACCGCGCCATAGAGAGGGCAAGAAGGACGGGCATACTGCTGCGTCTTTCGGAGTAATTGAAATGAAGGCTAATTTCCGGTTTGGGAAGTGCTCGGATTGATAGAGGGCATTTTGGGCCGCGTGCCGGTGGGAGACAGCCAGCCCGTGCGGCTGATGGGTATCATCAACCTCAGCCGTGAGTCCTTCTACAAGGGCTCAGTAGCCCAGCCGGGCGAGGCCCTCTCCCTGGCCCGGAGGATGCAGGAGGAGGGAGCAGATATGATCGACCTGGGGGCGGTGTCTACTGCTCCCGGATCGCCCTTTGTCAGCGAAGACCTAGAGAGGGAGAGGCTCTTTCCCGCCCTAAAGGAGGTTTTAGGGGGGCTGGATATACCCGTCTCCGTGGACACGCAGAGGGCCTCCGTGGCTAGCGATGCTCTCTCTTTGGGTGCTGAATGCATCAATGATGTATCCGGCCTCTGCCATCCGGCTATGGCGGCCAGTGTGGCGGAGCATGGCGGCTCTCTGGTCATCATGGCCTCAGCCCACCGGCCGGGGGATCTGCTCGATATGGATCAGATCATCCCTCTGCTGGGAGAGAGGATCATAGCCGCTGAGCAGGCAGGCGTTGACCCGGCAAAGATCGCCGTCGATCCCGGCATAGGCAAATGGGTGCCTGAAAAGGCTCCCTGCCACGACCTGTCCATACTTGACGGCCTGCCACGTCTGCGGTTCCTGGGCCGGCCGGTGGTGGCAGCTCTCTCCAGAAAGTCGTTCATAGGGGAGGTTTTATCCCAGCCCGATCCCTTCCAGAGGCTGGAGGGGACGCTGGCGGCAACGGCCATCGCCGTCTACCTGGGGGCTCACATCGTCCGCACCCATGACGTGTCCGCCAGCAAAAATACCATAAGAATGGCCAGGGCCATTCGGGGCGGCCTCTCCCGCTCGGCTGATGAGAAGCTGGAGGTGGAGGTGCTCGACGGCCTGGGCTTCTCGCAGGATCTGGGGCAGGTCCTTCGCCGCACCGGCGTAGATGAGCGGGGCTATGCCGCGCTATGCAGGAAAGGCTCTTTTCGCGTCCTTGCAGTGCGAAACCTGAGCAGCATGGAGGCACTGGTCATCAAGCAGGAGATGCTCGCCCGGGGCGGAGACGCCGCCATCCCCAAGATGGCTCTGCGCTGCGATCCGGGCCCGCAGGAGGTTTTAATATTAGGTACGGTTCATCAGATCTATGGGCTGGTCAAAAATTTAAGAGGGCAGCCCTTCCGGCTCTCCCGTCTGGCAGTGCTCATTGAGGCTGCTCTGAGGCTTGGGGACAGCGCGGAGCGCTACAGGTGAGTTCGTTGCAGGTAATTGGCATAAAGACGGATCTGGTAAGGCCGGGGGATGACCTGGTATCCTGCCTGGAAGAGGCCATGAAAAGATCGGGCCTGGCTTTTCAGGACGGCGACATTCTGGTGGTCTCGGAGAGCACTGTGGCCACGGCTGAGGGAAGAGTGGTGGCTCTGCAGGATGTCAATCCCGGAGAGAAGGCCAGGATTCTCGCCGAAAAGTACGGCAAAGATCCCAGGGAGATGGAGCTGATACTCAGGGAATCGGACGAGATCATAGGAGGCATCCCCGGTGTGGTCCTCACCCTGAGGGAAGGATTTCTCTATCCCAATGCCGGAATCGATAACTCCAATGCCCCTGCTGGCCATGTGGTCCTCTTTCCAGCGGACGGTCGGGCTTCAGCCCGGCGAATTCGGGAGAGGCTGGCCAGGGGAAGACAGATCGGGGTGGTCATAGGCGACAGCCGCACCCATCCCCTGCGCCTGGGCTGCGTGGGTGTGGCCCTGGCCTGCGCCGGCATTGAGCCGGTGGAGGACGCCCGCGGCCAGAAGGACCTCTTCGGCAGGGAGCTGAAGATCACCAGGAAGGCGGTGGCCGATAACCTGGTCTCTGCCGCTCAGGTTGTCATGGGCGAGGGAGATGAGGGCATTCCCGCCGTGATCATCAGAGGCGCTCCCGTCTGCATCTGTGAGGCCAACAGCCCCATTCCCTCCATACCGCCCCATGAGTGCATGTATATCGGAGCCCTGAGGGCAGAGGCACCTACACCGCCGGATGACCCATCTTCGCTCGTCTCTTCACCCTCATCCGAATCCTGCGGCAAGCCTGCCCCATCTCTCCCCCGCCCCTATGCCGGGGGATACGATGAGCTCATCGAGCAGGCCGGGCAGGCCATGCAGAGGGCATATGCTCCGTACTCTCACTTCCGGGTTGGAGCCGCGCTCCTGGCCGGGAGCGGCAAGGTCTATTGCGCCGGAAATATCGAGAATGCTTCATCCGGGGCGGACATCTGCGCCGAGAGGGCGGCCATGGCTGCTGCCATAGCCTGCGGGGAGAGCAAATTTGAGGCGCTGGCTGTGGTGGCAGATACAGTTGATCCGGTCCCGCCCTGCGGCATATGCCGGCAGAGCCTGATGGAGTTCGGGGAGGACATACTGGTCATAATGGCCAGCGCAGCAGGCGACGCCCTGACGGCTACGACAGGGCAGCTTCTGCCCAGAGCTTTCACCAAAAAATGCCTGAGATAATTAAAAAATGCTAAAAAAGAATGGCCGCGAGAGCGGACATTCTCTATTCTGTATTCTTCAGTGGGCTTCGCCCACCAGGTCCTTGCCGGGCTCCTTGCGCTCCACGGTATCGAGCTTGCATGTTGCCGGGCCGCAGACCAGCACATCCTGCTCCTGGAATTTGGTGTACGGATTCTCAGGTATGGTTGTATCCAGGCCCATGGATGCGGCCATCAGCTCCACGACGTCCAGAACCTTGATGCCAGATTTGGCGTCGTTTCTGCCGTCCATGATGTTCCTTCTGCAGAACGGACAGGTGGAAGCCATTATATCAGCCGAGACCTCCTCGCCGTCCTTGACTCTGGCCTTGGCGCAATCCAGTGCCAGGTCAGGAATTCCGGCCTTCACACCGCCGCCTGCTCCGCAGCATCTCTGCAGGGCTCTGTTGCGCACCATATCCCTGAACTTGACTCCCGGAATGGATTGAATGCAGTCGCGAGAGGCTTCAAATGCCCAATCCTTGCCCATCTCATGCATGAGGTGCCGGCCATTATGGCAGGGGTCGTGGTATGTAACCGAGTAGTTGAGTGGGATCTTATATTCTACTTCTCCTTTTCTGATTTTTTCTCTGAGGTAGACAGAGAGCGGCACGTTCTTGTAAGGAATATAGCCTTCATACCATTTCGGCCAATCAATCGCCGAATTTCTTATGCATCCGGCACAGGCAAAGAGCACCGTTTTGGCCCCGGCATCCTTGAGGGCGTCGACATTGTGCACGGCATGCTCGGCCATGACCTCTCGCTGTCCGGTCCTGACCATAGCGGAAGCGCAGCACCATTCATCTTTTCCCAGCATGGCGAAGGGCACTCCCAGTTTATCCAGAATCCTGACTGTAGCGACTCCCAGTGCCTGCTGGCGGTAAGCAGCGGTGCAACCTGCGAAGTAAACTATTTCACCGGATTCCTGGATCTTGATATCCTTGGGAACCCAGCAGAGCCTATCCTCCTGCTTGGCCTGGTAAGGATTTCTATCTGCTTTGACCAGCTTGGGGAAGAATGACTGCTTGCCCACCGGGCCATCGCCACGCTTGACAAGGTTAGGGCGCATAGCTTCCCACAGCTCTACGGTCTTGATTCCTGCCTCGCAGACAGTGCCGCAGACGCCGCAGGTGGTGCAGCTATATGTATCATCAGTGAAGATCTTCATTTCATCTTCAGTGAGCGGCTTGGCGCCGAAGACCTTGGCCCGCAAGCTGTGGCTTTTGGCCATAAGCTCTCTCCACCGTGCGTTCTTGTACATGGGTGTGATTCCCGGGCGGTCCGGTCTCACAGCGAAGGTGGGACACCACTTCATGCATTCCTGGCAGCGATTGCAGCCGTCTACTTCCATGAGCTGGGTGGAGAGCATGTATCCGGAAAGCAAAGGCTTTGATTCTTTGTTGTTGGCCAATTTATTCGCCTCCTCTGTTGGCTATAAGCGTCATGGGTGTAGCTATCACGTGGATGTATTTGCTCCAGGGCAGGACAAATGCGAACAGCCCCAGCGCCAGTACGGTATGAATCAGGGCGAAGTGGGGGGCATAGATGGGATATGCGAAGAGATTTCCCAGAAGGAAGTCATTGCCGCGCATCCACTCTGCATAAAATCCGGTGACTGTGATGAGAAACACGGCGCCGATCAGGAAGGCGTCATAAGCGCTGGTGTTGTCCCTCACGAACTTGAGCAGAATCCTCCTGGATACGGCAATGGTGGAGCCGATAAGCAGCAGGTAGCCGAAGAGATCGAATGGCAGGGCCATCATCTCCTTTACCATCTCCGCCTCATGGGCCAGGCCGAAGATCGAGTCGAAGTGCTCTACGATATCAACCATCAGCCCCAGGCCGGAGAGGGCTGCCAGCATCAGAAATCCGTAGAACATGCTCATGTGCATGACCCAGCGCACCGGGCTTCTGGCAAGGGTCCTCCGCAGGAGAAGGACATCCAGCACAACCGTCCTCAGAAATACCCATAATCCGTCCTTGAATGCCTCATGAATCCAGGTGGCCAGGAAGAGCCAGAAGCTGTTTCGCAACTGGTCGTGGTAACCGGTGGATCCGAGGCCCCATTTCTTAAAGTTGAAATATATGCCATATATCCAAACAGCAAGCACTATCACTGTCAGGAGTATCACAAGATTAAAAGTGAGGCCCAAAGTGTAAAACGCCATCTCATTTCCTCCTATATATATTTATCTACCTATCGGAGCGTTACGACCATTATTTGTGACCAACTTACCTGACAACTAATACTTAAATATTCCCTCGCCGTCGCTTGAAAACTCGTCTCTTTTGCCAGGGGAGGCGGCCCAGGCGGCCATGGGGCAGCAGAGATGGATGGGCTATGCGCTGTGGACGCGGAAAAGGGCCGGAAAACCTATTTTCCCGGAGCTCTCCCCTGGCCGAAAAGCCGCGAAGTCAATGAGAAAGACTTAAAGATCAGCACCTTCCTATCTCATTCAGATATGTCTGCCATCGAATTCTTCAGCACCAACGGCCATCAGCAGCGCGTGGACTTCCGCCGGGCGCTGCTGGTAGGCCAGGCCCCGGACAAGGGGCTTTACATGCCGGAAAAAATTCCCCGAATCTCAGAGGAGCTGATCGGCCGCTTTCCCGCCATGAGCTATCCTCAGATCGCCTATGAGGTCATTAAGCCGTACCTTGGCGACCTGGTCTCCGACTCCGCCCTACGGGCGATGCTGGATGATGCCTATAACTATGAGGTGCCTGTGCAGAGGGTGTACGATGAGAAGTATGTGATGCGCCTGGATCGCGGCCCGACCTGCTCCTTCAAGGACTTCGCCGCCCGGCTCATGGGCCGGCTCATCCAGTACTTCCTCAAGCAGGAGGGCAGGAGCATACTGATCCTCACCGCCACCTCCGGGGACACAGGATCGGCGGTGGCCCATGCCTTCTACGGGCTGGACAATGTCAAAGTGGTGGTGCTCTTCCCGGAGAAGGAGGTCACAGAGAGGCAGCGCCGCCAGATGACAACTCTCGGCAAGAACGTATTTCCCCTGGCGGTGCAGGGCAAGTTCGATGACTGCCAGGCCTTGGTCAAGCAGGCATTTGTGGACCCGGAGCTGGCCTCGCTGGAGCTGTCCTCTGCCAATTCCATAAACATCGGCAGGCTGCTGCCCCAGGCAGTCTATTACTTCTACGCCCAGTCGCGAGCTGCGCCTGGGGGGAGGGTTGTCTTCTCCGTGCCCAGCGGCAACTTCGGAGACCTGATGGGCGGCCTTCTCGCCTACCGCATGGGCCTGCCCGCCAAGAGGTTCGTGGTGGCCACCAACGAGAACGACGAGTTTCCCCGCTTCATGAAGACAGGCGTGTACGAGCCCATCCGGCCCAGCAAGAACTGCATTTCAAATGCCATGAATGTAGGCCATCCCAGCAACCTCGCCCGCCTCTTCTCTCTCTACGGCGGGCAGATGGACGAGGCCGGGAGGGTGGGAAAGATGCCCGACCTCGCAGCCATGAACAGGGACCTATATGCCGTATCGGTCACGGATGAAGAGACGCGCCGCACCATCAAGGATGCCTACAGCCGCTACGGCATCCTCCTGGAGCCGCACGGGGCAGTGGGCTGGGCGGGGCTGCTCAGGTATCTGGAAGAGTGCGGCGAGTCAGGACCATGCGTCTCTCTGGAGACGGCTGATCCGGCGAAGTTCCCGGATGAGATTGTGAGGGCCACGGGCGCAAGTCCGCCCCTTCCCCCGGCTATGGCCCGGCTGGATGAGCTGGATGAGGCCTTTGAGAGGATCGACGGGCGGTATGATTTGCTCAAGCAGTATCTGAAGCGCTTTGTCCAGGAAAAGGTCAAACAATGAAGTGAGATGAGCGGGCTGGTGAAGCATAATGGCAGGGCAAAATTCGGGATTATTCTTCGATGATGTGGGCAGCTTTCCCCTGCCCGGAGGCGTGCGTGTAGAGGAGCTGTCCTCCCGGCAGTACCTGGACCTCGTGCGCGATGTTCTGGAGAAGAAGAGGCAGTCGGGTGTGGAGGCTCCCACCTATCCTCAGTTCCGGGACATGATCCGCATGTTCATGGACCCGATCGCCGATCCCCAGCAGTCGGAGAGCCCTTACCTGATAAAGAGGGCATGCGCGAGCATACTGGAGCTGTCGGCGGTTCCTGCCGGCCAGAGGGTGAGGGTCTGCGTCACCGGGCCGCTGGAGCTGTACATCTCCGCCTTCGGCACCACCGCCTATACCGATATCCTGTATGCCCTGGCAGAGAGTGTGGCCCGCTTTCTGGAGAGGGCGCGGCAGGAGGGAAAGATGTCCGTGGCCTCCATAGACGAGCCCAGCCTGGGAATCTCCTCTGCTATCATCTTCCCGGAGGACGAGGTCCGGCAGGCCCTGGAGATAGCCAGCGCCCCCTGCCGGGGCATGGACTGCGAGGTGCACCTGCACTCCCCCCTCTTCGCCGGGACCTGCGCTGCTGTGCCGGGCATCAGCATCGTGGGAATTGAGTCTGCGGCCCATCCCGACTATCTGCAACTGATCGACAGAGCAGTGCTCGAAGATACGGACACCTATCTGAGGGCGGGAATCGCCCGCACGGACATCCTGTCCATGTCTGCCAGGCTCAATGAGAGGCTCGGTGTCAATCTCTGGAGCGATCCGCGTCGGCTGGAGAGGGAGATTTTGCATATGGAGACGGCTCAGGTGATGAGGGACCGGCTGGAGAGGGCTTATGGCCTCTTCGGGGAGAGGCTGCGGGCCACGGGGCCAGACTGCGGACTTGGGTCCTGGCCTGGCCAGGATCTGGCGGGAAGGCTCCTCTCTAATTGCGCCCAGGCGGTGCAGGGCTTCCGGAAATCCAAATCTATAGAGCGCGTTTTTTGAATCGATTGCTATGCAAGCGCTGGTTAAATGAGGCCTGGCTTTTCAAATATAAAGATCATTGTATCATAAAAACATATACTACTGATTGACATATATCCGCGGATATTTGCACCGATTAGCGTCTATGCATAAATATTTCTTTTTAGAGCTTTCTCATTTCAGTATATCTAATTAAGGATTACTATGATTACCATTATCTATAAATATTTTAAG
>CAYQKI010000018.1:0-1183 GCA_964418105.1 uncultured Methanotrichaceae archaeon
CGAGATCACCGGCCGGGTGGAGCACGTCCTGTTCTGCGGCGTGGGCGGCCTCGCGGACCTCCTGCTGGTCGCTCCCGCCACTGCCAACACCATCGGCAAGATGGCCTGCGGCATTGACGACACGGCCGTCACCACCTTCGCCACCACGGCTCTGGGCAGCGGCAAGCCCGTGGCGGTGGTCCCGGCCATGCACGAGGCCATGTACCGCCACCCTGCCGTCCTCAGGAACCTGGAGAGCCTGCGCGAGATGGGAGTTGTTCTCATCGACCCCAGAATCGAGGAGGGCAAGGCCAAGATCGCAGACAACGCCCGCACTGTCTTGGAGGTGGAGAGGCTGCTCGGCCCCACCGACCTGGCAGGAAAGAGGATCGTCATCACCAGCGGCTCCAACGCCGAGGCCGTCGACCCCATTCGCATACTCACCAACCGGGCCTCCGGCAAGACCGGCGTGGCCCTGGCCCTGGAGGCGCGCCGGAGGGGGGCGGATGTGACTCTGATTCACCGCTTTTCCCAGGATATCCCCGTGCGCCAGGTCTATGCCGAGAGCGCCGGGCAGATGCTGGAGGCGGTGATGGCCGAGGTGGCCCGCGGCTGCGACGCCCTGATCGGCGCGGCGGCGGTGGCTGACTACACCCTCGATCCTGCGGCAGAGAAGATCAGGTCCGGCCAGGATCTGGTGCTGCGCCTCCTTCCCACCAGAAAGATCATCAAGACGGTGCGGGAGGCGTACCCCCATCTTAGAATAGTGGGCTTCAAGGCGGAGACGGGCCTGACCGATGAGGAGCTGCTCGACCGGGCGGAGCAGTCCCTGCGCGGCGCGGAGCTGGATCTCGTGGTGGCCAATGACGTCGCCAAAGGCGGCATGGGAACAGACGACAACCGGGTGCTGATCATCGACCGGCAGGGCAGGCAGAGGGAGGCCCAGGGAACAAAGAGCCTCATCGCGAGACACATCATGGACGCTCTGGCGGAGGTTCTATGAGCATGAGCATGAACATGAGCATGAACAAGAGCCGCGGCCCGGAGGAGAATGTTGAGGCAGATCAGAGGTCATATGGAAAAACGGCGCGGGCCTGGGTGCCTTCCCACATCACCGGCTTCTTCGCCGCCCACCGAAAGGACGACCCCCGCCTCTCCGGCTCAATAGGCTGCGGCCTGTGCCTCTCTCTGGGTGCCGCTACTA
>CAYQKI010000018.1:1283-13388 GCA_964418105.1 uncultured Methanotrichaceae archaeon
CCTCTCCGGCTCCCGTCAGCCGCTTTGTGGTGGATAAGCTGGCTGCCGGTCCGGTTCAGGTGTCGACGGATCTGCAAATGCCCTTCGGCTCCGGCTTTGGGGCGAGCGGCGCCGGGGCCTTGGGCGCGGCCTACGCCCTCAATTCCCTCTTCGACCTGGGCCTGACCGCCGACCAGGCCGCCGCCGTGGCCCATGAGGCAGAGGTCAGAAACCGCACGGGGCTGGGAGACGTCATCGCCCAGAATACCGGCGGCCTGGTGGTGCGCCTGCATCCGGGAGCGCCGGGCACGGGCAGGATCGACAGGATCCCCGTCCCGCCTCTTCCCATCAGCTTCGTCGTGAAGGGACCCATATCCACCAAAGCCGTGCTCTCCGATGAGACCGTGATGAGGGACGTCAACCGGGCTGGCGTTGCCGCATTCAAGGACCTCTTGAAGAAGCCCACATTCCCCAATTTCATGCTTCTGTCCCGCCGCTTCACAGTCCAGTCCGGCCTGGCCAGCGACTGGGCCCTGCAGGCCATCGAGGCGGTGCAGTCTGCCGGCGGCCTGGCCAGCATGATCATGCTCGGTGACGCCGTATTCGCCTGGGGCGGCGGCTCTGCTCAGGCCCTGCAGGACTTCGGAGAGGTCCATACCACTGCCATTTCACAGAGAGGTGCCAATCTTGACTGAAATTCCCAAATCCCATCCACGATATGCTTCCCTGCTGGCCCGCGAGCGCGTGGCAGAAGGAGTGCGCCAGGGCTATACCAGCACCCAGGGGCTGATTGCCCAGGGGCGGGGCGAGTGCTTCGACTACCTGATCGGCGAGAAGACAAATCCATCGGCCGAGCAGGCCATCCGCGCCGCAGCCGCGCTGCTTCTTCTTGCGGAGCGTCCCGCTCTGAGCGTCAACGGCAACGTGGCCGCCCTGGCGGCAGAGGAGATGGTGGCCCTGGCAGCGGTGCTCGACATCCCCCTGGAGGTCAACCTCTTCCACCGCTCCGAGGAGAGGGTCAGAAAGATCGCTGACCTGCTGCGCCAGAAGGGCGCGGGGCGGGTCCTGGGGGAAAAGCCCGACTCGGTTGTGCCGGGCCTGGAGCACGCCAGGGCGCTGGCCACGCGGGGTGGAATATATGACGCCGATGTGGTGCTCATCCCTCTGGAGGACGGGGACCGCTGCGAGGCTTTAGCGGCCATGGGAAAGAAGGTGATCGCCATAGACCTCAATCCTCTCTCCCGGACGGCCAGAAAGGCGGCGGTGAGCATTGTGGACAATATCCTCAGGGCTGTGCCTGCCCTCACAGACCAGGTCCAGCAGCTCTCAGATCTGCCCCGCTCTGATCTGTTGATAATTGTCGCTCAGTACGACAACGAAAAGGTGCTGCGCCAGGCGGTGCAGGAGATCTCTGATCATCTGCAGAGGCAGTTTCGGGAAGAGTCTCGATAGGGTATTGGCGGTGCAATTTTTTGCGGAGAAACTTGAGCTACTCTGTCTTTCTGGTGTTAGCTCTTCTCTGTGCCTCTGTGGTGGACGTTCGCAGGCTATCGAGTGTAGCCAGCGTCTAACGACGTTTTCACCACAGAGGCACAGAGTACGCACAGAGACGGATGTAAATTGCTAGAGTAGAGTCACTTTAGCTTTAGTCTACCCATGTGAAATAGCGAAGAGCCCAAAAAAATGTGTGCTGGGTCTTCCGGCACTCCACTCTTATTCTCTGTCTCGTTTCAAGCTGTCTTCTGCCCATCGGCGTTTCCGGTCCAGGTCTCACCGCTGGTGGATATCGCCTGGAACCGGCCGGTCGCAGTATCTCCGCTCAGATCCAGATCCAGCTTATAGAGGCTGATGGTGCCGAGGGTGACCAGGTTGAGTTCCAGGGTGGAACCGTCCACCGTCCCTGAAACGGCAACATCCATGATGTCCTCTCCTTCCCTCATCTTCCCGGCTCCGAAGACATCGCTGTCCTTCTGGAAGATGGATACAGCCAGGTCCTTCTCCTGGGTGTCGTTGAGCAGGAAAGACCAGATACCGCCTACGGTCGCCGCAGCGGCAACGGTCTGGGCGGGAGGAAGCTCAGTGTCTGCGGTCGAGGCCGTAGTAGTGGGTGCAGATGATGTCTCTTCGGTCGAGGCTGAGGTGTCCTGTTCACTGGTCGCCTCCGCTTCGGCCCTCGAGGCCTTGGCGCTGTTGCTGCTGCCGGAGAGGGTGCTGGGCATGGTCCAGTCCAGGGAGCTCTTTGTTCCATTGCGAAACTCCGATTCCTTGGGGGTCGCTGCCTGTCCCGCCGGCGGAGTGATGACAGTAGTCTCTCCTGAGCTGATCATCTCATCAGCATCGTTGCTTGGATTATTCCAGTCGATGCCCATTGCTATCGTCGCCAGAAGGGCGATGGAAAACAAAGATAACAGTATCAGCAGTTTGAACTTCATGGATTCTACCTTCTTTAGATTTTTGTCGCTTGCTGCAAGCAAGTTATTAGTTGATAAGCTTACTGGTTATACGACAAACGCCGTTTAGCCAAAAAAAAAATCAAGAGCCTCAGCCGATCCTGCCCATAGCTATCCCCTTCCAGGAGACCAGTGTGGGGCTGTAGCCGTGGTAGTCTCCGGAGAGGGAACTGCCGCTCATAGTCAGGGTGAGCCGGAAGAGAGTGAGGTCATCGGTGAGGATATCCATATTCACCTTGTTGCCGGCGATGGTCCCCGTGGCCGAGGCACTCTGAGAGAGCCCTCCTGCAACAATAGTGCCGTTACCGAATATCACATCATTGGATTGTCTCATCTGCAGCGAGACCGATCTGTCCTGGCTGTCCACCAAGCTGATATTCCAGTTGGTGACCGGACTGATCAGCCTGGTCTGGGAAGCCGCCTGGCCCCCTACTGTAGCAGCCGCCTGGTTCTTTCCAGTTATCACCGGGGTGGCATTGCCCAAGGAGTCCTGGCCGGTCTTCAAAATGTCCTCTCCCATGGTCTTTTTGATGTCGTCACTGTAAGTGCTGTCATTTTCAGAGAGCGGATCCTGTGCTGATGATGTTGAAGCTGCCAGGAAGATTAGAGTCAGTGCCACCATAAAAAATTTTATCAAATCCATTTTAATATCATCCCTTGATTTATCTCCGAGACAATAGGCTTCATTTTCTCACATTAACCTTTCCCTGTGTCATTTCCTGGGCAAGATGCGGCTTTTGCGCCATAAATTACGCTCTGAACCAGACGCCCTGAACCGTACAGGAAGAAAAAGAGGAAAGGTGCAAAGAGGGGGCTGCCTCAATCCTGCCCCGCCCTCTGCACCTCTATCTTCTCTCCCTTCTTCATGCGTTTGATAATGCGCTTGGCCATCTCCGAGGACTTGGCCACCCGGATGTCGCCTCTCCTGCCCACTGTTGCCGTGAAGACCGGCTCGGCTCCCACGTAGACCTCCACCGACTCTCCGGCCATGCCCTCCAGCCAGATGATGAGGTGCTTTCCCGTCTCCTCTATCCTCATGCCGGCTATAGCGCCCTCTTCGGCGGCCTCTGAGGCCCGGACGTCTATGTGCAGCCCCAGGTTCTTCTCGATCTGGTCGATGTTCTTGCCCGCCTTGCCGATCACCCGCGCTGCCTCGTCCTGAGGAACGTGAATCACAGCCGACGAGTCGGTGAGCATCTCTACCTGGAAGGGGCCGCGCACATGATGGGAGATCTCCTTTTCTATCTCCCGGCTGGCCAGATTCCAGGAGGGCTTCTTCTCATCTTCTTTGCGCACGGCCATGACCACGATCTCTTCGCCATAGGAGTACATCTCGTACTCGGCCTGCCCGGTTTCAAAGTCCTTGACCACAATCACCGGCCGGGCCAGGTCCGCCTCAACCATTCCCAGGGGAACCTTGACCACGAACTCCACATCCAGGACATGGGTGACCTCTCCCTTCTCGATGAAGACCACTGTGTCCACCACCTGGGGAATCATGCCCAGGTCCACCCGTCCTAAAAGGCGCTGCAGGGCATCCACCGGCTTGTTGGCATGCACCACTCCGATCATGCCCACGCCTGCCAGGCGCATGTCTGCGAAGACCTGGAAGTCCCGCGTCTTTCTCACCTCATCGTATATGGTGTAGTCGGGCCGGACCAGCAGCAGTATGTCGGCTGAGGCCTCCATGCTCCCTTCCAGGGGGCCATACTGGGTGATCTCTGCCGGAACCTGCAAGTCGCGAGGAGACTCCAGTGTCTTGACCACATAGTTGCAGGCCAGGAGATACTCTGCCAGTCCTGCTGCGAATGTGGATTTGCCCGATCCCGGAGGCCCGGCGATGAGAATTCCCCTCTGTGCCGCCTTCAGCCTGTCCTTGAGCATTCCGGAATGGCGGTAGGAGTCGAAGCTGACCCGCGCCACGGGACGGACAGCGGTGATCTCCAGGCCGTCGGAGAAGGGGGGCTTGGCTATGGCTATTCTCATGGGTCCCAGTTGTATTATGGTGGCTCCCATCTTCTCCATCTCCACATAGCCCTCCGGGTCGGCTTTGGCCCTCTCGTAGATCTCGCGAGACATGTCCCGCAACTCCCTCTCTGAGAGGGGTCTCTCTGCCAGCCGCACCAGTGAGAAGTCTCCTACCCGTCCCCTCTTGGCCATGGGAATGGCACTCTCTTTGAGGTGTACTGATAGGGTATCATCGGTGAAGTATTTCTCAATGGAGATGGGCTTGATCGCTTCGCGCTGGGGGCGGACATACTCCACATCCAGGCCCATGGCCTCGGCCACTCGCGACTGAACCTGATCGCTTGTCAGAAATGAGGCTCCAAGCTCCAGGGCCACGTCCCTGATCATGGCATCTATCTCGCCGCCGCCCGCAAGCTTGATCTGGTCCAGGTTGGGGCGGATGCCCACGTACTCCAGTTCGATCTTGCCCATCTTGGCCAATTCAGAGAGGCGCCGGAGTTCCTCCAGTCCGCGCAGGCCTATATCCCGGCCGTGATTGGCCTGAGCCTCAAGCTCTGCCACCACAGCCTCCGGCACCACAATCCTTCTGCCTTGCAGCTCTCCCGCTCTGATCTTGGCAGAAACCCTGCCATCAATTACCACGCTGGTATCTGGCACTAACGGTTGCGCCATTGTCTAAAACATCCTTTGATTCGATCAATTGTCATCTAAAGCTTAAATAA
Organism: uncultured Methanotrichaceae archaeon; assembly: GCA_964418105.1. Taxonomy (GTDB): domain Archaea; phylum Halobacteriota; class Methanosarcinia; order Methanotrichales; family Methanotrichaceae; genus Methanothrix. Next base: position 6,403 of record CAYQKI010000018.1, read on the forward strand.
AGCTAGAGATATACTATATCCATCTTTCGCTTTTTTGCTATCCATTCCAGAACATAATCGATGTCCAATTGCCTTCTCGTCTGCAGGCTGGACTTAACGACCATGATGGAATCCCCTTTCATAGCCTCGGATATCTTCTGAGATGCCTCCGCCCCGAAGCCGGGATCGAGCCTTCTGAGGATGTAAAGGGCGATGTCGCCGCAGGCAAATCCCTCTTCAGTTTGGTGTCCGAGCTGTATGCAGACCATGCCCGGCGCCGACTTCAGGCGGAAGGATATGTTGTAGCTGGCAAACTTGCTTCTGTCATAGAGCTTTCTCTCATGAAACGCAGGCCGAAGGTCCTCCTCCAGAATAGCATTGCCGAGGCTCTCCAGCTCCTGCGCGGCCCGGCAGGAGTACTGAGCGCATTCGGCGAGCTTGGCGGCAGTGAGGTTCTTAAAGGATGAGCCTTTGCCATGGCAGTACTGGCTCTCATCCACAGCCCAGAAGTCATGGCTTAAGGGAAATGAGGCGGTAGCATAGCTGTCGCAATGCCTGCATTTCATGCCGATGACCGCATCCTTGCTCAGAAACGGTGCGATTCCTTCCAGAATGGACAGGGCATCCGCGATCCTGAAGTCGGCTCCCTCTCCCAGGCTCTTCCTGGCCTCCCTTACCGCATTGAGTATTTCGTTCCTGTTATCCATAGGCTATCCTTCGATGCCGGAGGCATGTCCGGCTTGATGAACTCCATTCAGTGTTGAGCATCTTACATAAGAACTTGCCGCGGCTCCGAAAGAGATATATTTACTCATCACTTTTTCGCGGAGAAGAGGAGATCAGCCCAAGAGGAGATCAGCCTGCATGATTAGGAGGTCAGGGTCTTGAAGGAAATACGCTTACACGGTCGCGGCGGTCAGGGATCTGTCACTGCGGCCGAAATAATCGCCGTTGCTGCTTTCGAGGACAAGAGGTTCTCTCAGGCATTTCCGGCATTTGGAGTTGAGAGGAGAGGCGCTCCGGTGATGGCCTTTGCCAGGATTGCCGACAAACCTATCCGCATCAGAAGCCAGATCTACGAGCCCGATTACGTTATTGTGCAGGATGTAACTCTGCTCGATGTGGTCGATGTGGCGGGAGGGCTCAAGCCCAGCGGCAAGATAATAATCAACACCGACCGGCCCAAAGAGTCTCTCAAGCTCAAAACAGAGGCCGAAGTCATTACCATCGATGCCACAAAGATCGCTATGGAGATCCTGAAGAGGCCCATAGTCAATACCACCATGCTCGGTGCCTTTTGCGGGGCCAGCAAAGAGGTGGGCCTGGATAGCCTGAACAAAGCCATCTCCGAGCGCTTTAAAGGAGATCTTGGCAAAAAGAACCTGCTTGCCATTAAGGCAGCCTACGAGAGGGTTTCTTGATGGGAATATTAGCCGGGAGATTGGTTGATCCGTGCAGCACTCGCATAACAAAGACAGGTGCCTGGCGGACGTTTGTGCCCGTATTCGACCATGATCAGTGCATAAAGTGCAGCCTCTGCGAAATATACTGCCCGGAGGGCTGCATTCACCAGGTGGACGGCAACTTCGTCCCTGACCTGGACTACTGCAAAGGATGCAGCGTATGCGCTAACGAGTGCCCGCGTATGGCAATCACAATGGTCCTGGAGGAGAAGTGATGAGCGAGAAGACTGCTAATATGAAGGTGGTGGAGGGGTCCTATGCCGTGGCCCATGCCGTCATGCGCTGCCGGCCGGATGTTATCTCCGCCTATCCCATAACGCCTCAGACCCATATCGTGGAGAACCTCTCTCAGATGGTGGCCGATGGGGAGCTTGATTCTGAGTTTTTGACGGTGGACTCCGAGTTCTCGGCACTGTCCGTTCTGGTGGGATCCAGCGCCATGGGGGCCAGAAGCTACTCCTCAACTACCAGCCAGGGCCTGGCCCTGATGTATGAGGTCCTTTACAATGTATCGGGCATGAGGCTGCCCGTTGTCATGAATGTGGCCAACCGGGCTATGGGCGCGCCCCTCAACATCTGGAACGATCAGCAGGATGCCATAGGTGCTCGCGATGTGGGCTGGCTGCAGATCTATGTGGAGGATGTGCAGGAGGCAGTGGATGCCACGCTTCAGGCCTACAAGATCGCCGAGGATCCCGCTATCAGGATGCCGGTCATGGTCTGCATGGACGGTTTTGTGCTGACCCACGTCTACGAGCCGGTGCACCTCCTGGATCAGGAGCTATGCGATCAGTTCCTGCCGCCTTTCCGGCCTGCGGATGTGCTGGACCCCGCTCACCCCAAGACGTTCGGTGCATTCGCCGATCCGTCCACCTACACGGAGTTTCGCTATCAGCAGTTCGAGGCCCAGTTGAAGTCCCAGGACCTCATCGAAAAGGTGGCTCGCGAATTCGAGCAGACATTCGGCAGGTACTATGGCGGCCTGCTGGACGGCTACCACCTGGATGACGCGGAGGTGGTGCTGGTCACATTGGGCTCGGTCGTAGGCACCATCAAGGATGCCATTGATGCCATGCGGGCGGAGGGCAAGAAGGTGGGCCTTCTCAAGGTTCGAAGCTACCGGCCCTTCCCGGTGCAGGCGCTGAGGAAAGCCCTGAAGAACGCTGCCGTGATCGCCGTCCTGGAGAAGGATGTGGCCATCGGAGGCGAGGCCGGACTGGTCACCGACCTCAAGGCAGCCTTCTACAACAGCAGCACCAGGACGCCCATCATCGGCTTTGCCGGGGGGCTTGGCGGGCGCGACATCACAGTCAGGGACATCAGAAAGATTGTGGCCCGGGCCGAAGCAGCCAGAAAGGGAATAGAATCCGAATTTGAGTTCCTCGATCTGAGGACGGAGATCCTTTAGGAGGCGAAAGAAAATGGAAAAATCATTGCTTGCACCGGGGCACAGGGCCTGTGCGGGGTGCGCCATGCCTACCACCATCAAATTGGTCTTGGACTCAGCCGGGCCCAATACCATTGTGGTCTCGCCCACCGGCTGTCTGGAGGTCACAACCACTCCCTTCCCGGAGAGCGCCTGGTGCGTTCCCTGGATTCACTCTCTATTCGAGAATGCGTCCGCGGTGGCTTCGGGTGTGGCGGTCATGCTAAAGCGGCAGAAGAAGGATACAAACGTCATTGTGATAGGCGGAGACGGCAGCACATTTGATATCGGCATGGGCTCCAACTCCGGAATGTTCGAGCGGGGTCATAAGGTGCTCTATGTCTGCTACGACAACGAGGCCTACATGAACACCGGAGTGCAGAGGAGCGGATCAACCCCCTTCTGCGTGCACACCACCACCACTCCATCCGGTAGCCAGAGCCAGGGCAATCCCCGGCCCAAGAAGGATATGCCGGCCATAGCTCTGGCCCACAGGGTGCCTTACGTGGCCACTGCATCGGTAGCCTATCCGGTGGACCTGCGTAAGAAGGTCAAGAAGGCCTTGCAGGTGGACGGGCCGTCATACATTCAGGTCAATGCCCCCTGCATCACCGGCTGGACGTTTGACGCCGGCACCATGATAGAGCTGGCCCGGCTCGCCGTCGAGACGGGGCTGTGGCCGCTCCTTGAATACGAAAATGGCGAGCTGTCTTCCGTCAAGAAGATACGCATGCAAAAGCCTGCGGCAGAGTACCTCAAGCTGCAAGGGCGCTACAAGCATCTCTTCAAGAAGGCGGGGTGCGCCGGAGTGCTCGACCAGATCCAGGCCATGGCCGATGCGAATATCGCCAAGTACAATCTGGTTGACTGAATATGTACGTTGGCCGAATAGTAGTAGTAGGCCGCTACCAGGGCAGGAGCTTTGTGGGATACAGAGTCTCCTCCCGCTCTTTTCCCAACCGGCGGGCCGCCGTGCGGGGCAGCAGCATTCTCGTCTCGCCTCTGGACAGCGCCGACCTGGCCAAGAATCCCTACATAGCCTATAACTGCATCCGGGTCTGCGGGGATGCGGCTGTGGTGGCCAATGGCACACAGGCCGATATGATCGCCGAGAGGATCGGGGACGGGTGCAAACCGCTTGATGCCATAGCCCTGAGCCTGACCGCCTACGGCTACGAGAGGGATGAGCTGGACACGCCGCGCATTGCCGGCGCAGTGCGGGGCAGCCGGGGGTGGCTGGGCATTGCCGCCAGGGACGAGATCAGGGCTCAGGAGTTTAAGTTACAGGACGGCCAGGCGCTGATGGTGGCAACCTACGAGAAGACGGGATTTGAGCAGGTGGAGCTGGGCGAATCCGGTGCAATCAGCGCTACAGCCATCGCCCGCCTGTGCTACGATCTGCCTTTGGAGAGGCCGGTCTGCGCGGCGGCAGCGTTGGCACTTTCCGGGGACGGGAGCGATTACGAACTTGCAGTCTTCAATCCGCAGTAGATTAGTGCGGATTTGCATTCGGATTGTTCGGATAATTTTGTCTTAATGCATAAGTTAGAGGGATGATATGGAGATCAATGGCGTGGTTATTGAGGACACCTTTGCCGAGGGCTTTCCCATCAAGATGGCGAGGGTGACGGTTACGGCGATCACTGAGCGCTGGGCAAAGGAGGCCGCCCGGGAGGCCACGGGATTTGGCACATCAGTTATCGGCTGCTCGGCTGAGGCGGGCATAGAGTGCGTTTTGAGTGGAGACGAGACCCCGGACGGCAGGCCGGGCGTCAATATGCTCATCTGCAACATGGGCTACAAGAACCTGGAGAACTCGCTGCTCTTCCGGCTGGGCCAGTGCATACTCACCGCTCCCACGGCTGCCGCATTTTCAGGAATGCCTGGGGCGGAAAAGCAGTTTGACACCGGCAAGAAGCTGAGCTTCTTTGGCGACGGCTATCAGAGGCAGGCGGAGATGTTCGGAAGGAGCGTCTGGAAGATCCCACTCATGTCTGGGGACTTCGTCATCGAGAACAGCTTCGGGGCAGTGGACGGGATCGCCGGCGGAAACTTTCTCATCCTAGCCCAGAACCAGGCGGCAGGGCTGACAGCCGCTGAAGCGGCCGTCGATGCCATCGCCAGGGTCAGGGGCGTCATCACTCCCTTTCCGGGGGGCGTTGTAGCCAGCGGCTCCAAGGTGGGCTCCCGGTACAAGTTCCTGAAGGCCTCCACCAACACAGCCTTCTGCACATCTCTGCGCGAGGACGGAGTATGCACTCTCTCCGAGGATGTGGCCAGCGTCTTTGAGATAGTGATCAACGGCGTGGACAAGGAGTCCATCTCCGCGGCCATGTTGGCTGGCATCAATGCTGCCTGCCGCGTGCCGGGCGTTCTCAAGATCAGCGCTGCTAATTATGAGGGCAAGCTAGGATCGCATCAGTTCCCACTGCATGTGGTGCTGGAATAGATTTCTATCCTTTGATTTTTTTTTATGTTTTGTGACTGGCTGGTCTTGCCCTTGGTGAGATTACCGGTCCTCTTTATCCCATGCTGCCAGTATCGCCATGATTTGCGTATAATAAAGTTTATTTCTCCATTTTCGCAAAATATTTTCAATCATGCCAAAGTAATAACGGTACGTATTTTCATTATGGGCCAATGCTTCCTACGATTGTTCCGCTGTCGTTTATATGTCAAAAAGGGGATCTAAGAAAGAGGATAAATTTCAGGAAATAGAATTGTTTCGGCCTAAAAATGGTTCCGCTAAGCACAAATCAAATTTGAGATGAAAATGAAAAATAACAGGGATGCATCACATGGATTTAGCCATGATCGATATGTTCGGCTCTAATTGCCGAAGCGGGGAAATGGAGAGATTGCAAAGCTCCATGAAAATAAAACAAATGATAAAAACAATTCGGATAAGAACCATAACATGCGATTATGATATAGATTTGCTTGCTTCCGACTCTCAGCTAGGTGAAATCTCATGAATATCGATATACCCTTTCCGCATTGCGTCGGGTTATTTGGCATAAAAAGATTTAACTTCTACTTATCCCTTTTTGAAAAAGGATTATTTATAATAATTCTGAGCATCATTGCCATCCAGGCAGGCTCTGCCGTGACCATGCAATCCTCTACAGGCTATTGGTCTGGTGCCAGTCCCGATACCCCAACATGCCTTTCATATAATCTTGATAATTCTATAGTGCGCTATGGCATTCCCGTTGGCTATTCAGATTGTCCGGACACAGATGCGGGTTACAATCTGCAAAGTGGTTTCGGCTTCACGGGGGTCGGAAGCAGCACCACCATCACCCCTAATGTTGAATTCCCGATTGGCACCTTCACTCACTATAACAATCCAATATACACTCCACAAAATCCATTTAATTTTGCCACATTGAACATTGCGTTAAATTTTATATCCAACGGCGGCACAATAACACAAACATTTAATCCTCAATTGACGCTGGATGAGACTTCTAATGCGGGGGTATGCGAAAGTTGCCCGTATAACGATTTAATTGATCCCAATTTTTGCGAAGGATGTGGTGAAGGTACAGGCGGTCCCTGTCCAGACTATGTCACAATCACCAGCATACCTGATACTTTCATCACGATTGATGGCCAGCCCTACATTCTCAAGATACTTGGATTTAAAGCTAGCGGAGATCCCACAAATTATTTCATAACACAAGAGCAATGCGAAAACTCTGCTACACTCTATGCTATATTGAATTCATTGCAGATAAATATTGATAAGGTAACCAACGGCGCAGACGGTCTAACCATTGCCGTTGGCTCACCCATAACCTGGACTTACACAGTTACGAGCACCTGGAATACTCCCTTGAGCAACATAGTTGTTACCGATAATAAGGGTGTTACTCCAGTTTATTTCAGCGGCGATGACGGAGATGGCCAGCTTGAAACCGGTGAGACATGGATTTACCGGGCCACGGGCACAGCAGCAGCAGGCCTGTACGAGAACACCGGCACCGTAACTGGCACCACGTCCGACCAGCAGGCGGTTTCAGATTCAGATCCTAGCAGCTACTTTGGAGGAGCCATCAACATTGATAAGGTAACCAACGGCGCAGACGGTCTAACCATTGCCGTTGGCTCACCCA
>CAYQKI010000018.1:13488-13676 GCA_964418105.1 uncultured Methanotrichaceae archaeon
ACCAGCAGGCGGTTTCAGATTCAGATCCTAGCAGCTACTTTGGAGGAGCCATCAATTTAGGTGGCCTGGAGTTAAAGAAGACCGCCCTAAATTCGACAGCGCACAGAGGAGAAGACATTTATTACACCATCGAACTCTGTAACGGCCCTGTTACTATGACTAATGTGACACTCTGGGATGTCCTTCCT
>CAYQKI010000018.1:13776-23125 GCA_964418105.1 uncultured Methanotrichaceae archaeon
ACTCTGTAACGGCCCTGTTACTATGACTAATGTGACACTCTGGGATGTCCTTCCTAAGGGAGTTGAGCTGGTCTCCGTCAATCCCGAGCCTGCATCCTCCAGCTCCAGCCTCACCTGGGCCATCGGCACTCTAGGGCCAAATGAGTGCCGTGTGGTGGAGCTGGTAGTCCGCGTCCCGTTAACCTATATCTGCTACAATATGGAGAAGGGCGTGCAGGGAGAGGGCTTTGTTAATGTCCATAACGACTACGATACCCACCAGGGGCCAGAATCAGTGACAAACTGCGCCTACGCCAGAGCCGATCTGATCGATACCATTTCAAGCTGCGCTTCAACCAGCATCGTCGATACTGGAACCGAGCTTAAGAGGCGTGAGTTTGGCAGCGGCACATATGAAAGCGAGGAGCAGTCGGCCGTGCGAACTGAAAACAAGTCCATCAGGTCAGTCACCAGCCTCTCTGCTATACACAAGCCCACCAGCTTCAACCTACCCTCTGGGCGCTCCATTACCTATGGCTCCAAATGGACTGAGAGGTCCGAGGCTATCAACACCGTAACCGGAGCCACCATGAACGAGGAGTACACCCATGCCAACACGATCAGTAAAAATCGCTCCGTTGAGATCAATGAGAATGGCACCATCATGAAGACTGAAGCGGAATTTGAGGGTTCCGGCCACATCGGCGTTCTTAAGAAGAATAGCCCTGATGCCCATCCTAAAATCGACCCAGTCTACGAAGCCGTCGAGGACTATGTGGGCAAATTTAAGGTCCATGAGACCGTAGAAGAGTACGGCAAGAATGTGGTCTCCAACAAATCGGCCTCAGGCGTGGGTTATGTCTCGGCAGACAAGAGGATCAGAGACAGTCAGAGGACATACGAATCAGGCACAGGAAGCTACCAGGTTGAAGAGAAGGTCGATACTGCCAGCAGCTACATGTACAAGGACCTTCAGGTGGGCAGCCGACCCAGCAGCTTCAACTACACTCCGAGAACCTCCTCCTCTCAGAATCTGCTTTGGAGCGAGGGCATGATCTCCAAGACCGGAGGGTCATCGATGAAGGGCGGAGCCCTCAACCGCGGCACAGCCACTTACATCAGTGAGAGGTACACCGGCATCAATAGCATGAACAAGACCACAATCGCCCTGGGCCTCAATGAGATGAAGACCGAAGCGGCCTTCCAGGGAACCGCCGATTACCGGGCCATCATGGTCGGAGAGAACGGCTCGGCAAAGGTGGATGACGAGGAGCGCTATGTGGGCAGCTACAACATCAACCGCCGGGTGATGCTCTCCGGTGTCTCCAGATACGATGTGCCTCACATCACAGTGACCCATGAGGGCAATACATCTTACCGCTGGTACAACGGCACCAATGCCACCATTGCCACATTTATCATACATGTGACCAATGACGGCAACAGGGCCCTGGCTCCGGTGATGGTCAGGGACATGTTCCCGCCGGGAACCGAGTACATCATGGCCTCCATCAAGCCCACTTCCCTGGGAGCCGGTGAGGCCAACTGGACGCTGACCCACATCGGCATTGGAGACACTGTGGACATACAGCTTGAGCTGAATGTTACAGAGGAGGCATACTTCGCCGACCTGGTCAACCGGGTGGACGTATATGGAGTCTACAGCGACGGTTATGTGAATGCAGCCTCATATGCAGTTGTGCCTGTCACATGGCTTGGCTGCTACCCGCCGGAGCTGTCCCTGGACAAGACGGCAGAGATAAATCCATCTGACAGCACCCGGATAGACTACAGGATTGTCCTGGTCAACCGGGCCAACTACACCATGGCCCTGACCATTGAGGACTATCTTCCGGACAGCCTGCGCATATTATCGGCCAGCAGAACTCCGGACGTATATGTGGCGGGAAGGGCAAAGTGGATCCTCAACACCGTTCTCCCCGGAGAGGTCGTGACCATCGACTATGTGGCTCAGGCTGTGAGGGACGGCCAGCAGGTCAACAAGGTAAAGGTGAGGGGCGTGTCCGTCACAGGAGAGGGAACAGCCGTTGCGGAGGCTGAGGCGTCAGTTTATATCAAGGGCACGGGCAGCCAGGCTTATACCACCAGGTATGACGGCTGGCAGCCTCCTGCCTGGGATCTAAACATGACGGAAGAGGGATGGTACATAGGCGATACGGGGATGGGAGAGGAGGAGACGATCTGACCTATTCCTTTTCTCCTTTCCATGTCTTACCAGTCTTCTTTTTTAGTCATCCTTTTTTCAGCCATCCTCTTTTATTCTTGCCTTCTTCATTGATAGCGGATTGGATTTCCGGCGGTTAAAAGCAAACTATTAAGCTTTGGAGATTGAGATTGGCCTGTACAAAAGCAAGGAGTCAAGATGTCGATCGATAATGTAGATGAAGCCCGGGACAGGATTAAGGCCTGGCTGGCGGAAGAGGGCCTGTTCAAGGAAGAGGTCTCCGCCGAAAATTTCTACTTTCAGCTCGCTGCAGAGTACCCTGTCAAATCCGGCCGCCATCTCTCCGTCATTCAGCCCAGGGGCCACGAGGATATGGTGGTGGTATTCAGCAGAATCCGGCTTGCAGATGTGCATCAAGAGGCGATTTCTGCCATGCCCCTCAAAGCCAGAGAGCGGCTGCTCTGGCAGATGCGCTACGACCTGCTCTTTCGCGATTGCAGCTTTGAGATGGAGCCGAGGGGCGGGCCGCTGCAGAGCATACGCTTTACCAGGGAGATCTACTACGACGGCCTGACCAAGAACAAGCTCATGGAAGCCATAGCCGAGAACTTCAAATGCGAGCTGTATGTGGTCTGGAAGTTCCAGGAGATCTTCGGCGAGGGCCAGGCCGGCCGGATCACCGGCCCGCCAGAGCCCATGTACTCCTAGATTCGAAAAAAGCTAGGTCCCGGATATCTCGTATGTCATGGTGACGCTGGCGGTGACCTCCATGCGTCCCGGCTGGATGGGGGTTGCCGCATCGTACATCATGCCCCTGGCAGACGACGCTGAACTCACGTATCCATAGCTCTCCGATATCTCCAGCACCCGGCCCAGCTTCACCCCCGCGGCCTGGGCGGCCACAGCAGCTTTGTGGCTGGCGTCCTGAATGGCCATGGCTAACGCCTGATCCTTCTGGGGCCGGGGATCCTGAAGGTCGAAGGAGACCTCTTCTATGGTGTTTGATCCTGCCTGGACTGCGGCGTCAAGCACCTGGCCCACATCGGAGGTATTGTTCAGGTTAACTGTGACTGTGTTGGATGCCTCGAACAGCGGGGCTTTCCTCTCATCTCCGGATGCTCCGGAGTATGAAGGGTCCTCCTGTACGGTGCCCAGGCTGTAGCCGCTGGTCTGAATATCGCTCTGGGCAATTCCCGCGTCAAGGAGGGCTGACATGGTCTGGTTCATGAGCCGGGCGTTTTCAGAGGCAGCTCTGCTCGCGCTGGCATCTTGCGTCTGCACTCCCAGGACAACTGTCGCCCTGTCAGGAGCGGCGGTGACCTTGCCCTCTCCCTGTACCATCAGCCTGGAGATATCGCTATCCTCGCTTCCATTCTCCTGGGCTGCGGCCAGGGCAGCCGCCAGGAGGATCGTCAATCCCAATAATAGTACCGAACTTATGCCAATAATCTTCATTAACTTCCCCAGACTTATAATACTTTGAACTGCTTTATAGATTATCCTGTGGGGATGAGTGCAGTGACGGACAATACTAAGGATGATATGAAGGACCAAACTGATCCTGTGAATGAATTTTCGGTACTCATAGGCGGGATTGCCGGAGACGGCATAAATGAAGCAGGACTCACCGTAAGCCGCCTCTTCTCCAGTCTGGGATATAACATTTTCATGTACTACGATTACCCATCCCTCATCCGGGGGGGCCACAACTTCTCCATCGTCAGGGCCAGCGGCAGCAGCATTGCCGCCCACAGTGACAGGATCGACGTCATGGTCGCCCTCAACCAGGAGACGGTGGACAGGCACAGGAGCAGGCTGAAGAATAGCTCCTTTGTTTTATATGATGCTGATAAGACGAGTATTGCGGAGACGGGCCTGGCAGGATGCGGCCTTGCGGTCAGCCGAATTCTCAAGGAGGCAGGAGCCCTGCCGGTGATGAAGAACACCTGCATACTGGGGGGGTTTGCCAGGGCAGTGGGCATCGACTGGGCGGTCCTGGAGGCTGTCCTGAAAAAGCATATTCCAAAGAGGCTGGAGCAGAACCTGCTAGTGGCGAGAAGGGGCTACGACCAGGCCAATCCCTTCTGCACCCTGCCGGCAAATCGCATTCAAATCGGCCAGCAGTCGGAGGCCCGGGGCAGGCGGGAAAAGGAGCGTCCTCTTCCCATCATATCCGGCAATCAGGCTATCGGCCTGGGCCTGATCGCCGCGGGGCTGGGGGCCTACGTGGCCTATCCCATGACTCCCTCCTCCAGCCTGCTTGACTTCCTGGCCCGCCAGGCGGGGCAGTTCGGGCTGAAGGTCATCCACCCGGAGAATGAGATCGCCGTGATGCTCATGGCCCAGGGGTTTGCCTATGCCGGGATAAAAGCGGCTGTGGGGACATCCGGCGGGGGATTTTCTCTGATGGTGGAGGGTCTATCACTATCCGGCATGGCTGAGATGCCCGTGGTAGTGGTCATGGCCCAGAGGGCGGGGCCTTCCACGGGGCTGCCCACCTACACTGCTCAGTCCGATCTAAATTTTATTGCCAGCGCCGGTCAGGGTGAGTTTCCCAGGTTTGTGGTGGCACCGGGAGACGCCGCCCAGGCCTACTACTGGTCGGGCGTGGCCCTCAACCTGGCCTGGAGATACCAGATCCCCTCCTTTATCCTGACCGACAAGACGTTGAGCGAGAGCCAGTACAGCTTCGACCGCGGAGCGGCAGGCGAGCTGGGTGATGTTGCTCCCATTCTCTGGGATGGCAGAGGCGAGTTTTTGCGCTACAGATTTTCGGAGAGCGGCGTCTCGCCCCTGGCCTATCCTCCGGTCAGGGGGCAGGCGGTCAAGACGGACAGCTACATGCATGACGAAAAGGGAATCACCACAGAGGATGCGCTTCTTGCCAGGCAGATGGCGGACAAGAGGCTTCTCAAGGGCCGCTCTCTGGCTGCGGAGCTGGAGGGCTACGAGACGGTGGTCAGCCATCATCCCTCAGAGGCATCCTCCGGCCCGGGTGGCGATCCAGGTCCTGGCGGGGGCGGAGGGGTCAAGTCGTCTCAATGGCAGCCAGGACGCACGGCCCTGCTCTGCTGGGGCTCGAATTATGGCGTCTGCCGGGAGGCCGGCCAGAGGCTGGGCCTGTCCGTCATATCCGTTGCTGTTCTGGTGCCCTTTCCGGAGCGCCGGCTCAAGGGAGCCCTGCAAGGCGTGGACAGGCTGATAGCCGTGGAGTGCAATGCCACCGGACAGTTGGCGGCCCTGGCTGAATCGTCCGGCATCCCCGTATCGGAGCGGATTTTGAAGTACGATGGAAGGCCTTTCTCGATTGAGGATCTGCTTTCCGAGCTGGGGAGGGTCCTGGCATGAATCCCAAAGACCTGGCCAGCCCGGCCAGGAATACCTGGTGTCCCGGCTGCGGCAACTTCTCCATCCTCAATGCCGTAAGAAGCGTCCTGGCGGAGATGGATGGGCAGGGCTATCCCGTGGAGAACACCGTCCTGGTGGCTGGTATCGGCTGCCATGCCAAGATAGTGGACTACCTCAATGTCAATAGCTTTTATTCCATTCACGGCCGGACGCTTCCCGTGGCCACGGCCATCAAGGTCGCCAACCCGGATTTGAATGTGATCTGCTTCTCCGGGGATGGAGACAGCCTGGCCGAGGGCCTCGACCACCTCATATTCGCGGCCAAGAGGAACATCGACATCACACTCATACTGCACGACAACCGGGTCTACGGCCTGACCACCGGCCAGTACACACCCACCTCCCCCCAGGGCTTCAGGGGTAGGTCCACCCCGGAGGGCTCAGTCGAGCATCCCATGAATCCGGCTGCCCTGATGCTGGATGCAGGTGCGACATACATCGCCCGCGGCTACAGCCACGGGATAGAGCAACTGCAGCGGCTCATCAAAGAGGCGGTGCTGCACAGGGGCTTTTCCTTCCTGGATGTCCTGCAGGTCTGTGTCTCATACAACAACCTCTACGAGAGCTACAACAAATGGACCTACACCGTAGAGGGAAATGACACATCAAGTCACCAGGAGGCGAGAAAGATCATCGGCTCCTGGAACTACGACCGCTCCGATGTGCCCATACCCCTGGGCTGCTTCTACCGGGCCGAGTCTCCACGGTTTGATCAGCACTTCTCCGTTGTGCGGCCTGACAGGGCGGAGAGGGGGCGCAGGATAGAGGAGCTGCTGGAAAATTTCATCTAGGATAAAGCCCCTTGATTAAAGGAGAGGTGAGCTAAGAGATGGACAAATACGTCTGCAAGGTCTGCGGATACATTTACGATCCTGAGAAGGGAGATTCTGCTTCGGGGATAGCACCTGGGACGGCCTTTGAAGACCTGCCTGAGGACTGGACATGCCCTGAGTGCGGCGTTGGCAAAGAGCAGTTTGAGAAGGTGTAGTGATGATCAGCGAAAGAATGGTTGATGCTTTGAATGTTCAGGCGAATAGGGAGCTGTACTCATCGTATCTTTATCTCTCCATGTCCTATTATTTCGAGTCCAAAGCCATGAAGGGCTTCGCGCACTGGATGAGGGCTCAGGCCGGCGAGGAGCTGGTGCACACCATGAAGATGCTCGATTATGTGGCCAGCCGGGGCGGAAGAGCTCGGATGCTGGCGGTGGAGGCCCCCCAGGCCGATTGGGGCTCGCCCCAGCAGGCATTCCAGCACGTCTGGGAGCACGAGCGGGTTGTTACCGGGCTCATTAATGCCCTGGTGAAGGTGGCGGAGGCGGAGAAGGACGAGCAGGCTATCACCTTTTTGCAGTGGTACGTCAAAGAACAGGTGGAAGAGGAGGAGTCCTCGGACGGGGTGCTCAATCTTGTGAAGGGTGCGGGAGAGGACCCGGCGGCGCTGGCGGCGGCGGAGAAGAGGCTAGGCGAGCGGAGGTTCAAGTTCCCGCGGGGATTCGAGATGTTTCCCTAAGAGAGATGAGCCGATAACAACATGTTTAATTAATATAATTTTTTGATACAATTTTTGCGAAACCTCTATGTCGCGTTTGCTACTACTTTTTCCATGTAGTCTGATCGTTTAAAGATAATTGCACATACTCGGATTTGCCTATATCGGAATCGGCATCTTCGAATAACATATGTAATTTTTTATATAAAAATCCTCTCTTAATCCAATCTCTAATATCATAATAAAATCCCATATTCTGTTTTAATTTTTTATATAATTTTTTTCTAGTAATCCAATTTTTGATATTGTAGTATGATCCTATCAACTGTTTTTTAACAAGTACAGCTAAGAAGAAGGTGATAATTGTGTAATAGGTGTTTAAGATATCATATAATCTCGTTAGTGGATTATCGACAGTCACCGTCTTTTCAAAGATGTAGGGCTTTCCTTCGATCCATAATGCAGGGATACGGAATGCTCCGGCATTATTATAGCTGATCATTGTCTCCAAAGATCGGGTATTTTTATCAATGAAACTCATATGTATCGTCTGATTCAAGCTTATTTCAGTGCCATTATTAAAATAAACTTGGCAGCCTTCGTCAGGATCTACATCCACTCCTATCTTTCCTAGGTATGTATTGGAGGCCGATCCGGTATATGTAATGAGATATTTAATTTTCGTAGTTCTCCATTTTTGTGGGAGCATATTCCATAATGAGCTTGTTGCATAGACATTAGACCCCGTGAGAATTGGAGTTACTTCAAAGCGGAAATCAGGTGCTCCTATCGAAATAGTCAGTGGGTAGATGATGTCTGGCCATCCTTTATAGTCTTCGTCATTGATTCTTATTATTGATTCTGTATCAAAGTCTCCGCTCTTCTTTGGACGAACATAGTACCAGTAAAAGAGCCTGTCCTTGCTGCTCAGGCTTCTAACATGGAATTGCATGATCCCATTCCAATCCGATATATTCCAAATATTTTTATTTCTATCGGACCTATCAAACTTCAAATAGTAGGTTGCTCCATCAGAAATATTGAGAAAAACCACACCTTCTCTTCTCCCTTTTTTCACATCGGTATCATCGATTTGGAGCTGGATCCATTGGGTTGGATCGTTATTATCTAAAATTTTAATTGCATCTTTCATTTGACAGTAATATATATCCAGCATTCCATTATTCTCCAATGCTACGAATGTGTCCTTTCTTAGGTTATCAATTTTCAATGTTGCATTAGTTTTATTATTATTTAGCATTAGTGAGAGAGTTCTATTCTGATTAGATATATTAATGGTGCTGTTATCTTTACTTTTTACTATTTTTGCATTTTTTGTCCAATTAAGTTCATATTTTTCTTCAATGAATTCTCTCAATATATCCTCATCGCTTCCCGGCACATTGTCCCAACCAAATACATGCCCTTGGCAGGTGGGGTAGGAAATAGACGCATTCTTAACATCTATCCAGTCTATACTATAATACTTCTTTAGATACTTAGAGAGATTTTTAAGATTCTCCATATTCTCAGAATCATTAAAATCGATTTCATCAACTCTATTCCAATAAAATATTCTATAAGTAGTTAAATATGGCTGCAGATATTTAGCTGTCTCCTCTAATTCTGGACTTGCATATACTTTTTTATAAATATCGGGATTTGCGGAGCTTATAGGATTATCCCGCATCAGATTTAGCTTAAGAGATCCTATTGCATTTGTGCTGCTCAATTTTTTGAAATTAATCAATGGCAAATCACTAAAGCTTTCATATTTCTCTTCTTCGGTTGAATCCTGAAATTCATCTGGGGCGTCTATCCTCTTTTCCACATCTTCAATATCATCTGTGGGAGGAACTATGTTAAGGGATTCGTCAACAAGCTCATATATATCAATATCATTAATTATATCATCGTTCCTATTCTTCTTTGCCGATGTCATCTCGACGTCTACCCTTATTCGATTTCCAGATCCCTTTCCTCCCTCTACTGTATGCATGACTTTCTTGATCGTCAGGGGGCCAGCGGTTGCAGGCGCATATCCTGCGGGAGTGTAATAGGTGACCCTTGGCTCACCAGAGATGGATGTTGATACCGGAGCATTTGGCTGGTTTTTCGATGGATAAGAAATTCTGGCAGAGATTGAATCTTCATCAGGAGCTACCTCGATTGTATCCTGAGATTTGCCAGCATCATCAGGAGCTACCTCTATTGTACCCTGAGATTTGCCGGCATCATCAGGAGCTACCTCTATTGTACCCTGAGATTTGCCGGCATCATCAGGAG